>DASWVR010000104.1:0-5715 GCA_036401155.1 Piscinibacter sp.
GGCAGCGGCAGCCACGATCGGCTCATCGGCCGCCTCGTCGGACGCCGCCCACCAGACACCGATGCCCAGCGCCAGCGCCGCGGCGACGCTGCCCCCGAGCCAGGCCCAGGGGCGGCGGCTCGGTTCGGCGTCGCTGCCTTCGTTGGCCTGGCCGTGTTCTTCGAGCCAGTGGCGCAGCTCGCGCGACAGCGCGCGGGCGGAGCGGAAGCGGTGCTCCGGGTCCTTCTCCATCGCGCGGGCGGCGATGTCGGCCAGCGGCTTGGGAACGTCCTTGTTGACGATCGTCGCGAGCGGCGGGTCGTGCTCGAGCACCGCGCTGGTGATCTCGCTCAGCGTGTTGCCGCGGAACGGCTTCTGTTCGGTGAGCAGTTCGTAGAGCACCACGCCGAGCGAGAACACGTCGGCGCGGCGATCGACCGGCTGCTGTCGCACCTGCTCGGGCGCCATGTAGTAGGGCGAACCGGCGGCCACGTCGTCGCCGGCATGGGCGTCGTGCTGATGCGCGACACGCGCGATGCCGAAGTCGAGCACCCGCGGCTGGGTGCGCCCGACCATGAAGATGTTGGCCGGCTTGATGTCGCGGTGGACCACGCCCTTGCTGTGCGCGTAGGCGAGCGCATCGGCGACGCGGCGCACGATCAGCGCGGCCTGCGTGGGCGTCGGCCGCCAGCCTTCCTGACGCAGCTGGCGCAGGTCGCGGCCCTTCAGCAGCTCCATCGCGATGTAGGCGTTGTCGTCGCTCACGCCCGCATCGAACACGGTCACGATGTTGGGGTGCGAGAGCCCCGCGGCGGCGCGCGCTTCGTTGAGGAACAACGCGTTGAAGGCGGAGCGCTGGTCGGCCGCGATCTCGAGGTTCAGCGTCTTGATCGCGATCAAACGCGACAGCAGCGGGTCGTGCGCGGCGTAGACGGTGCCGAGGCCGCCTTCGCCGATGCGGTACTTGAGCGCATAGCGGCCGATGTGGCCGATCGTCGCCGTCGTGTCCGCCACCTTGTCGACGGCGGCGGCGGGCGGCGCATCGGCGGGGCGCTGCGGCGGCAGCAAGGGCACGCCGATGTCCGAATCGCCCCACAGGGCCGCGTTCGGAACGCTGGGAGCGGATGCCGGCTCGCTGTCGGGAGACGAGTTCTGGCCGGGGACTGGCGCATTGGGAATCGACACCCCGGCAGCTTAGTGGAGTTGTTACAGCGGCAAGCGTGAAAAAGCCTGCAGTTCCGCCACTACGTAACACCTCTATACCAATCACCCTGGAACATGGGGGTGGCTTTTTGCGCGCTTACGACAGTGCGCCGCGCAGCCGGTCGACGGCCAGGTGCAATTGCGCCATCGAACTCGCATACGACAGACGCAGATAGCGCTCGCTGCCATGGCGGCCGAAGTCCCGGCCGGGCGTTAGCGCCACATGGGCGCGGCGCATCAGGTCGAAGCAGAAGTCCCAGCTGCTCGCGGCATGGCCCGAGCAGTCGGCCCAGGCATAGAAGGCGCCGTCGGGCACCACGGGCACATGCAGGCCGAGATCGTTCAGCGCCGGCACGATGAAGTCGCGCCGCGCCTGGAACTCGCCGCGGCGGCGTTCGTACTCGGCGATCGACTCGGGTTCGAAGCAGGCGAGTGCCGCATGCTGGGCAACCGTCGACGCACAGATGTAGAGGTTCTGCGCCAGCCGCTCGACGGCGGGCACCAGCGCCTCGGGCAGCACCAGCCAGCCGAGGCGCCAGCCGGTCATGCTGAAGTACTTGGAGAAGCTGTTGATCGAGATGACGTCGTTGCCGTGCATCAGCGCGCTGTGGCCAAAGCGCTCGTCGTAGCTGAGCCCCAGGTAGATCTCGTCGACGATGGCGAAGCCGCCGCGCGCGCGCACCGCGGCGACGATGCGCCCCATCTCGAGCGGATCGATCGAGGTGCCGGTGGGGTTCGAGGGCGAGGCCAGCAGCACGCCGCGGGTGCGCGCGCTCCAGGTCTCCTCGACCTTGGCCGCGCTCAGCTGGAAGCGCTCTTCGGGCGACGCGGGGATCAGCACCGGCGTGCCGTCGGCGGCCGAGACGAAGTGGCGGTTGCAGGGGTAGCTCGGGTCGGGCAGCAACACCTCGTCGCCGCGCTCGACGAGCGCGAGGCACGCCAGCTGTAGCGCGGCCGACGCGCCGGCCGTGACGACGATGCGCTGCGGCGCCACGTCGAGCCCGAAGCGGCTGCCGTACCAGTGGCTGATGCGCTCGCGCAGCGAGAGCAGGCCGGTGGCGTCGGTGTACTGCGTGCGGCCCGAGCGCAGCGCGCGCTCGGCCGCGTCCTGCACCCGAGGCGGCGCGGTGAAGTCGGGCTCGCCGATGTTGAGGAACACCATCGGCGAATCGGCGCATGCCGGGCTGCGCGCCAGCTCCGCCGCGGCCTTGGCGCACTCCATCACGTAGAAGGGCTCGATGTGGTCGAGGCGGGAAGCGAGTTTCATTCGATCGATGTCAGCCATTGGGGTGGATCCCGGCTTTCGCCGGGATGACGTGTGCTGAACTTGTGATCCCGGCGAAAGCCGGGATCCACCCGCACCTCAGCGCCTTCCCTCGCGCCCGGCCTGCACTTCCGCCGGGCGCAGGTCGAGCGCCGCCTTGTCCAGCACGCCGTTCACGTACTTGTGGCCGTCGGTGCCGCCGAAACTCTTGGCGAGTTCCACCGCCTCGTTGATCGCCACCTTATAGGGAACGTCGATGCAGTGCTTGAGCTCGTAGGCGCCGATCATCAGCACGCCGTGTTCGATCGGCGACAGCTCGGTCGTCTTGCGGTCGACGTGGCGCGACAGCACCTCGTCGAGGTCGGCCGCTTCGGCGATGCAGCCGTGCAGCAGTGCATCGAAGTGTGCCGTGTCGCACTTGTCGAAGCCTTCCTGCTCGCGCATGTGGGCTTCGATGACGCCGGGTTCGGCGCCCGAGATCAGCCATTCGTACAGGCCCTGCAGCGCGACCTCGCGCGCGCGGCGGCGTGTCGACTTGGCGGCCGGGCGCTTGCCCGCGGGGCGCCGCGCCGGCTTCTTCGGCTCGTCGCTCACGACAGGTCTTCCATCAGGTTGGCCATCTCGACCGCCACGCGGGCGGCGTCGCGGCCCTTGTCGTCGGCGCGGGCCACGGCCTGCGCTTCGTTCTCGACGGTGAGGATCGCGTTGGCGATCGGGATCTGGTGGTCGAGCGACACCCGCGTCACGCCGGCGCCGCTTTCGTTGGCGACCAGCTCGAAGTGGTAGGTCTCGCCCCGGATCACGCAGCCGATCGCCACCAGCGCGTCGTAGTCGTCGCTGTCGGCCATCGTCATCAGGGCCACCGGCACTTCGAGCGCGCCCGGCACGCGCACGTGCCGGATGTGCTTGGGCGAGACGCCCAACGCCTCGAGCTCGGCCAGGCAGGCGGCGGCCAGCCGGTCGGTGACGGGCGCGTTCCAGCGTGCCTGCACGATGCCGATGCGCAGGTCGCGTCCGTCGATGTGCTGGGGGGTGCCCTTGTCGGCCTCTTGCATGGAGTTCCTTCAGGTGTTGGCGGCGACGAAGCCGGTGACTTCGAGGCCGTAGCCGACCATGCTCGGCATGCGGCGCGGGCTGCCCAGCAGCTTCATGCGGCTGATGCCCAGCTCGCGAATGATCTGCGCGCCGATGCCGTAGGTGCGCAGGTCCATCTGGCCGCGCTGGCGCTCGGCGCGCTCGTCGTGCGGCAGCAGGTGGTTGAGCATCGCCTGCACGTCTTCGCCGCAGTTGAGCAGCACTGCCGCGCCCCGCTCGGCCGCCTGGATGACGGCCAGCGCCTTGGGCAGCGGCCAGGAGTGGCCGCACTGGCCGGCGTCGAGCAGGTCGAGCACCGACAGCGGCTCGTGCACACGCACCAGCACTTCGTCCTGCGGCGTCCAGCTGCCGCGGGTGAGCGCGAGGTGCAGGCCGCCGGTGCGGTCGCGAAAGGCGTTGCACTCGAACGCGCCTTGCGGCGTGTCCAGCCGCCGGCGGCTGATGCGC
The DNA here is from genome assembly GCA_036401155.1 of Piscinibacter sp. GTDB lineage: Bacteria > Pseudomonadota > Gammaproteobacteria > Burkholderiales > Burkholderiaceae_C > Albitalea. The sequence continues at coordinate 3,989 of DASWVR010000104.1, forward strand.
TCGATCAGCGTCTCGTTGCGGCTGCGGTACTCGATCAGGTCGGCGATGGTGCCGATCTTCAGCCCGTGTTCCTGGGCGAACAGCGTGAGGTCCGGCAGGCGGGCCATCGTGCCGTCGTCCTTCATCACCTCGCAGATGACCGCTGCGGGGATGAGGCCGGCCATCGCCGACAGGTCGCAGCCCGCTTCGGTGTGGCCGGCACGCATCAGCACGCCGCCGTCCTGCGCCTGCAGCGGAAAGATGTGGCCCGGCTGCACCAGGTCGCTCGCCTTCGCGTCCTTGGCGACGGCGGCCTGCACCGTGCGCGCGCGGTCGGCGGCCGAGATGCCGGTGGTGACGCCGGTGGCCGCCTCGATCGACACCGTGAACGCCGTGCCGTGGCGCGTGCCGTTGCGCCCGGTCATCGGCGGCAGCTGCAGCCGCTCGCAGCGCTCGCGCGTGAGCGTGAGGCAGATCAGCCCGCGGCCGTAGCGCGCCATGAAGTTGATCGCCTCGGGCGACACGTGTTCGGCCGCCAGCACCAGGTCGCCTTCGTTCTCGCGGTCTTCCTCGTCGACGAGGATCACCATGCGTCCGGCAGCGAGCTCGGCGATCAGCTCGGGGATCGGGGAAATTGCCATGGGCGCAATTGTAGGCGGCACCCCTGAAGGGGCGCCGTCGCGAAGGCGATTCGGGAAGCCCTCTCTACGCCGCCAGCGGGTCGGCCTTGCCGAGCATGCGTGCCACGTAGCGCGCGATCATGTCCACCTCGAGATTCACCCGATCGCCGACCCCGAGCTGCCCCAAGGTCGTGCTGGCGAGCGTGTGCGGAATCAGGTTGATGCTGAACTCGCAGCCATCGGCCGTGTCGTCGACCCGATTGACCGTCAGGCTCACCCCGTTGACGGTGATCGACCCCTTGTAGGCGAGGTACTGGGCGAGCGACTTCGGCGCCGTCACCCGCAGCTCCCACGATTCGCCGACCGGCGCGAAGTGCGTCACTTCGCCGATGCCGTCCACGTGTCCGCTCACGATGTGCCCGCCGAGCCGGTCGTTCGCCCGCAGCGCCTTCTCTAGATTGACGGGACCGGGCTCCCCGAGCCCCGCCGTCTTGTCCAGGCTTTCGGCCGAGATGTCGACGGTGAAGCGGTGGGCCGCCGTGTCGTACGAGACGGCGGTCATGCAGGCACCGTTGAGCGCAATGCTGTCGCCCAGCTGCAGGTCGTCGAGGTAGCCGGGCGGTGTTTCGATGACGAGGCGCTTGCCGTGCGCGTCGCCGCTGCCCTGCGCCTGAACGTCGACGATGCGGCCGAGGCCGGTGATGATGCCGGTGAACATGGCACGATTGTCGCAGGCGATCAAGCCAGCGGACGCGCGACGATCCGCAGGTCGGCGCCGAGCGGCGTGACGCTCATGAACCGGAGCTCCACGCCGTCCTCGAGACGCTGCAGCGGCCCGAACGCCGCCAGCTCGCGCCCGCTGCCGATCAGCTTGGGCGCCACGTAGACCAGGTACTCGTCGACCAGCCCTTCGCGCACGAACGAGCCGTTGAGCTTGTGGCCGGCCTCGACGTGCAGCTCGTTGACGCCGCGGCGCGCCAGATCGGCCAGCATCGCAGGCAGGTCCACCTTGCCGTTCGGTCCGGTCGCCACGGCGACCTGCGCGCCGCGTGCTTCGAGCGCGGCGCGGCGCGGCGCCCCGCCGTCGGCGCAATAGAGCAGCACCTCGCCGGGCGGCGCCAGGATGCG
>DASWVR010000105.1:0-19036 GCA_036401155.1 Piscinibacter sp.
TGGTCGGTGGCGGCAGCGTCGGCAGCTCGAGCACGACCGCGGGCGCCCCACCCGCCGCGCCGATCGACGCGGTGCGCCGGCTCACCGATTGCAGAATCAGATCGTCGGCGACGGTCGCGCCGACGCGGTAGGCGCGCGGCATCTTGCCGTCGACTGCAATCAGCGCGACGCCATGATCGCCAGGCTCCTTCGGTGCCATCACGCCGCTCAGGTGGAAACGCGACGCGATCGCCGGCGCCTGCACCGCCACGTCCGGCGCCACCGCCGGCGCGCCGAAGAGCCGGGTCAGGTCGACACGCCCCGGCCCGGTGTCGAGTGCCGCGAGCGTGTGCGCCGGCGCCGCAGGCGCGCTGACGAACAGGCGCAGCCCCCAGAACATGGCACTGGCGGCCACGAGGGCCCAGATCAGAAAGGCGGACAGGCGAGCCGGCATGCGGCGATTATGATTCAAGCGACTCCATTTGCCGGCCCGTGCGCCGCCAGGAAAAGCGACCATGACCAGAACCATTCGCCGTCATCGCGGTTTCACCCTGATCGAACTGATGGTGGTGCTCGTCATCATCGGCGTGCTGGCCGCGCTGATCGTGCCCAACGTGCTGGACCGCGCCGACGACGCGCGTGTCACCGCGGCGCGCACCGACGTCAACAACCTGATGCAGTCGCTCAAGCTGTACAAGCTCGACAACCAGCGTTTCCCGAGCGCAGAGCAGGGGCTGCAGGCGCTGGTCGTGAAACCGACCGCCGGGCAGATCCCGCCGAACTGGAAGCCCTACCTCGACAAGCTGCCCAACGACCCCTGGGGCCGGCCGTATCAGTATGCGAACCCCGGCGTGAAGGGCGAGATCGACGTCTACAGCCTGGGCGCCGACGGCGTGGTCGGGGGCGAAGGCAAGGACGCCGAGATCGGCTCGTGGCAGTGACGAAGCGACGGAGCGGCAGGACGTGACTCTCGCAGCCCGCCGGCGTCGCTCGAGCGGCTTCACGCTGATCGAGCTGCTGGTCGTGGTGGCGCTGATCGCCATCGCCTCGGGTCTGGCCAGCCTGGCCTTGCGCGACCCGACCGCCGCCGCGCTGGAACAAGAAGGCGCTCGCCTCACGGCCTTGCTCGAGTCGGCACGCGCCGAAGCACGCGCCTCCGGCCTGGCGGTGCGCTGGGAGCCTCGCGGCACCGGCGCCGGAACGCACGACTTTCGTTTTGTCGGCCTGCCCGACAGCAACCCGCTGCCTGAGCGCTGGCTGAACGAAGGGGTCTCGGCCGAAGTGCTCGGCGCGCGCGCGGTCGTGCTCGGGCCCGAACCGCTGATCGGTGCGCAACGCATCATGCTCAGCCTCGAGGATCACCGGCTCACGCTGGCGACCGATGGGCTCGGCCCCTTCGAGGTGCGCAACGAATGAAGCCGCCGCGTCCCAGGCCGACCGGGCGGGCCCGCGGCTTCACGCTGATCGAGGTGCTGGTGGCGCTGGCCATCGTGGCGGTCACGCTGGGTGCGGGCATCAAGGCGGCGGGTGCGTTGTCGAACAACGCCGAACGGCTCACCGACGTCAGCCTCGGCCAGTGGTGCGCCGACAACCAGCTCATCGAGCTGAAGCTCCGGCGCGGACCGCTGTCGGTCGGCGACAGCGACTTCGCCTGCGAGCAGCTCGGCCGCAGCTACCAGGGCAAGCTGATCGTAAGGCCGACACCGAACCCGAACTTCCGCCGCGTCGACGCGCAGGTCTTCACCGACGGCGGCCAGCTCGTGCTCAACATCTCGACGGTGCTGCCGCGATGACGACGCCGCTGCGACGCGCGCGCCGGGCCCGCGGCTTCACGCTGGTCGAGGTCCTCGTCGCGATGATGATCATGGCCATCCTGGCGGTCATGTCGTGGCAGGGCGTGGACGGCATCGTTCGTACGCGCGACGCCAGCCAGGCGCGCCTGGAGCAGACGCTGCGGCTGAACACCGTGCTCGCGCAATGGGAGCAGGACATCGCCTCGGTGCAGGAGACCGGCGCCGTGCCGGGCCTCTCGTTCGACGGGGCGACCGTGCGCCTGACCCGCCGCGCCGACATGGGCCTGCAGGTGGTGACGTGGTCGCTGCGTCCCGCGCCCGAGGGCGGCCTCGGCGGAGGAAGCTGGTGGCGCTGGGCCAGCCCGGTGATCGCCACCAGCAGCGATCTGCAGGAAACCTGGATGCGCACGCAGCAGTTCCAGGGCAACGAAATCGGCCAGCTGCGCACGCTGACCGGGGTGTCGCAGTGGCAGGTCTACTGCTACTGGGGGGCGTGGAGCAATTGCCAGTCGACCGGCAACCTCGCGACGCCGGCACCGGTGGCGCCCGGCACGCCCGGTTCGCCGGGCACACCCGGCGCGCCGCGTGCCGCCCCGCGGCAGGCCCTGCCTGCGGGTGTGCGCATGGTGATGGAATTCGGCGGCGGCGAGTTCGCGGGCAGCCTGACCCGCGACGTGCTGCTCGGACCATGACTCGCCGCTCGCACCGGGCCCAGCGCGGCGCCGCCCTGCTCACGGCGATGATCATCGTCACGCTGGTGGCCACCTTGGCCTCCGCGATGATCTGGCAGCAATGGCGCGCCGTGCAGATCGAGATCGCCGAACGCGGACGGCTGCAATCGGCGTGGATCCTCTCAGGCGCCCTCGACTGGGCCAAACTGATCCTGCGCGAGGACGCCAAGTCGGGCCGCCCGACGGCGCTGACCGAGCCCTGGGCCACGCCGCTGGCGGAGGCGCGCCTGTCGACCTTCCTCGCCGCCGACAAGGACAACACCGACGACGGCCCCGAGGCGTTCCTGTCCGGCAGCATCACCGACGCGCAGTCGCGCTACAACCTGCGCAACCTGGTCGACCCGGAGAACAAGATTCCGGCGGTCGAAGTCACCGGGCTGCGCAGCCTGTTCCAGGCCATCGACCTGCAGCCGGAAATGGCCGACCGCATCGCCCGGGGTCTGCGCGATGCGCTGGCGCCGCCCGGCACGCCCGAAACCCCGTCCAACCCGCCGCTGATGCCGCAGACGGTGGTGCAGCTGGCCTGGCTCGGCATCGACCCCGAGTCCATCCGCAAGATGACCCCCTACGTGGTCCTGCTGCCGCGTGCGACGCCGGTGAACATCAACACCGCCTCGAAGGAGGTGCTGCTGACCGCGATCGCCGGGCTCGACCTCGGCACCGCGCAGCGGCTGGTCCAGGTGCGCCAGCGGGCGCCCTTCAAGGAGGTGGCGGATGCGCAGCAGCACCTGCCGCAAGGGATCACCGCCGCCGCGCCACGGGCCGACGTGCGCTCCAGCTTCTTCGAAGTGCGCGGCCGGCTGCGCCTGGCCGACCGGGTGCTCGAAGAGAGCTCTCTGGTCGAGCGCCGCGGCACCGACGTTCCCGTCACGCTGACCCGCCAACGCGAGAACAGTCGGGAATCCTCGTGATAATCCCAGCGCCCGATGCCGCGACAATGCTTTGACGGCGAGCCAACAAACGTTCGTAAGTCGTTGATTTGTTAAGGATCGCAGTTGCCCGGCTCCTACAATCGAGGTAGCCTCGGCGCCGCTCGCCCGACCATTCATGTCCATCCTCGTCCTCCAGATCTCTCCACGCCAGCGGTTGCGAGCGAGCACCTCCCTTGGGGCAGACGCACAGAGCGTGCGCCTGACCGAGGAGTACGCCTACGCGCTGAGCCCCGACGGCTTGATGCTGGAGGCGCAAGGCCAGTGCGCCGCGTCCCTGCTGCCCAAGGCCGACGCGGTGGTCGCCGTGCTGTCCGATGCCGACGTGAGCTGGCATCGCATCACCTTGCCGAAGGCACCCGCTGCGCGCCTGCGCGCCGCGCTCGTCGGCGTGATGGAGGAGGCCATCCTCGAGGACATAGAACACACCCACCTCGCCGTCGCGCCCGACGCGAGCCCCGGACAGCCGAGCTGGGTCGCGGCCATCGACCGCGCCTGGCTGCGTGCTGAACTGGCAGCGCTCGAGCAGGCTCACGTCTTCGTCGACCGCGTCGTGCCGTCGGCCTGGCCAGATGACCCGCCCTGCGGCCATTTCGCCGAGACCAGTGCACGCGAGGGCAGCGGCGCCCAGGGCATCTCGCTGACCTGGTCGCACCTGGACGGGGTAGCCTGCCTGCGCCTGCACGGCGGCCTCGCGCGGGCCGTGGTGCCCGTGCCCGCGCCGCACGGTACCCGCTGGAGCGCCACGCCGGGCGCGGCGGCGGCCGCCGAACAATGGCTGGGCAGCACCGTGAACGTGATGCCGCCGGCGCAGCGTTTGCTGCAGGCCGCACGCACCCTGTGGAACCTGCGCCAGTTCGAACTCGCGCGCCGCAACCGCGGCACCCGCGCGCTGCGCGACGCCTGGCGCCAGTTCCTGCGGCCGTCGTGGCGGCCGGTGCGGATCGGGCTGGCGGCGCTGGTCGTGGCCCAGGTGCTGGGCCTCAACCTCTGGGCCTGGCGCCAGAAGGCCGCCGTCGATGCCAAGACCGAAGCTGCCTTTTCGCTGGTGAAGACGAGCTTCCCGCGGGTCAACGAGAACAGCGTGAGGATGGCCCCGATGGAAACGATGCAGCGCGAAGTCGACGCCCTGCGTTTGCAGGCGGGGCGCCCCGCCGACAACGACTTCGAGCCGATGCTGCAGGCTGCGGCATCGGCGTGGCCGGGCGACATGCCGCCCGTGGACAGCATCCGCTTCGAACCGGGCAAGCTGACGCTGACCTCGAGCGGCTGGCGCGAGCCGCAGTTCGAGCAGTTCCGCAGCCGCCTGCGGCCGGCCGGGTGGCTGGCCGAACAGGGCAGCGATGGCCGCGTCTCGGTCACGCGCTTGCGCAGCGGGGCGCTGCGGTGAACGCGCGCGCCGTCACCTTGCCGCCGGCGCTGGCCAGCGCGCGCACCCATGCGATCGCACGCTGGCGCAGCATGCCGCAGCGCGAGCGGCTGGCGCTGGGCGTCGGCATTGCGGTGGTCGTGGCCTTCGTGTCGTGGCTGCTGTTCATCGGCCCGGCCTGGCGCACGCTGCGCGAGGCGCCCGCCAAGCTCGACGTGCTCGAGGTGCAGCTGCAGCAGATGCAGCGTCTCGCCGCCGAAGTTAAGACGCTGCGCGGCGCGGCGCCCGTCTCGGCGGCGCAGGCCGCGGAGCCGCTGCGGGTCGCGACGGAACGGCTCGGCAACAAGGCGAGCATCACCTTCCAGGGCGACCGCGCCACGCTCAAGCTGAACGGCATCTCGGGCGACGCCCTGCGCGACTGGCTCAGCGAGGCGCGCAGCGCCGGCCGCGCGCGCGCCGTCGACGTGCAGCTCAGCCGCGCGCCGGACGGCTACACCGGCACCGTCGTCGTGACGCTGGGAGCGGGCTCGTGAGCGCCAACGCCGGCGTCCGGGGCGCGCCATGATCCGCCGCCCGTTGATTCGCCGCCGAAGCCCGCGCCGCGGCTGGAACACGACCGTCGCCGCCACCGGCTGGGGCGAATCGACCTTTGCCGAACTCGCGTGGGACAAGTCGCGCAGCGCCGCCCTGCGCTGGGGCGTGTTCGGCGCCGTGGCCGGTGCGCTGCTCGGGCTGATTGCCTTCGCGCCCGCCGCCTGGCTGGCCGGCTGGCTCGCCTCCGCCTCCGGCGAACGGGTGCTGCTGACCGAGGCGCGCGGCACGGTCTGGTCGGGCAGCGCCGTGCCGGTGCTGACGGGCGGGCCGGACAGCCGCGACGCGAGCGCCTTGCCGGGCCGCCTCGAATGGACACTGGGCCTCAAGGGCCTCGGCTTCGAACTGCGTGCGCGCCACGCCTGCTGCCTGAACGGCACCGTCGCCTTGCAGGTCCGGCCGGGCTTCGGCCGCCACACGGTGGTGCTGGCGCCGCCGGCGGGCGGCTGGATCGGCCAGTGGCCCAGCGCCTGGCTCGGCGGGCTGGGCACGCCCTTCAACACGCTGCAGCTGGGCGGTTCGGTGCGCCTCACGTCGCCCGGCCTGACACTCGAATCGGTGCAGGGCCGCTGGCGCGTGCAGGGGCGCGCCGACGTCGAGCTCGTCGACCTGTCGTCGCGCCTGTCGACGCTCGATTCGCTCGGCAGCTATCGCCTGACGCTGGCTGGCGATCCGGCCAATGCCGGCAACGCCCAGCTCGCGCTGTCCACCACCGAGGGTGCCCTGCAGCTCAGCGGCAACGGGACCTGGGGCGCGGGCGGTGTGCGCTTTCGCGGCGAAGCGCGCGCGGCACCCGGCGACGAAGCCGCGCTCTCGAATCTCCTGAACATCATCGGACGGCGCGACGGCGCCCGCTCCGTCATTTCGATCGGATGACCATGAAGCAACGCAACCTCCCGGCCCCCGGGCACCCGCTGCCGCGACGGCTCGCGGCGCGCAGCCTCGCCGGCTTGCTGAGCCTCGCGCTGCTCGCCGCGCCACTCGCCCAGGCGCAGTCGCCGAACGCAAGGGCGCGCGGCGAGCCGCCGGTGACGCTGAACTTCGTCAACGCCGACATCGAAGGCGTGACACGCGCGATGGCGGCCATCCTCAAGCAGCAGTTCGTGGTCGATCCGCGCGTCAAGGGCTCGATCACGCTGTACAGCGAGGAGCCGCTGACGCCGCGCGAGGCCTACCTGAACTTCCTCGCGGCGTTGCGCGGTCTCGGCTTCACGGTGGTCGAGTCGGGCGGCATCTACAAGGTCGTGCCCGAGGCCGACGCCAAGCTGCAGGCCGGCACGGTCTCGGTGGGCGAGGTGGGCCGCCGCGGCGACCAGGTCATCACGCAGATCTTCAAGCTCAACCACGAGAGCGCCAACAACATGGTGCCGGTGCTGCGCCCGCTGATCAGCCCCAACAACACGATCAACGCCAACCCCGGCAACAACTCGCTGGTCATCACCGACTACGCCGACAACCTGCAGCGCATCGCCAAGATCATCGCCGCCATGGACACGCCGGCGGCCGGCGACGTCGAGGTGATCACGCTGCAGCATGCGGTCGCCTCGGACATCGCCGCGATGGTGCAGCGGCTCACCGACCCGGCCAGCGGCGGCCCCGTCGTGCCGGGGCTCGCCGCCCTCGGCGCGGCATCGATCCTGGTCGAGCCGCGCAGCAACTCGCTGCTCGTGCGCGCCCCCAACCCGGCGCGCATGGCGGCCATCCGCTCGCTGGTCGCCAAGCTCGACCAGCCGATCTCGGGCAACAGCACGCTCGGCAACATTTGGGTCGTGTACCTGAAGAACGCCGACGCGGTGAAGCTCGCTGCCGTGCTGCGCGCCGCCTACTCGGGCGGCGGCTCGTCCACGTCGACCACCTCGACCACCACCACGACCCCGGCCGGCAACACAGCGCAGAGCACGCAGACGACGCAGTCGGGTCCTGGCGCCTCGCCGCAGGCGACCGCCCCGCTGGCCCAGTCGGCGAGCCCCTCCACCGGCGGCTTCGTGCAGGCCGATCCGTCCACCAACTCGCTGATCATCACCGCGCCGGAGCCGATGTACCGGCAGCTGCGCGCCATGATCGACCAGCTCGATTCGCGCCGCGCGCAGATCTACATCGAAAGCATGATCGTCGAGGTGTCGGGCGACAACGCGGCCGACTTCGGCTTCCAGTGGCAGGGCATCTCGGGCCGCAAGGGCGATTCCAACATCATCGCCGGCGGCACCAGCTTCGGCGACGGCTCGTCCAACATCATCGACCTGTCGGTCGCCGCCGCCGGCGGTCGGGCCACGGCGGGGCCGGCGCTGCAGAACCTGCCCAACGGCTTCAACATCGGCGTGCTGAAGAACCTGGGCGACGGCCTGTACGGCCTGTCGGCGATCGCCCGCGTGCTGCAGAGCCAGACCAACACCAACATCGTCTCGACGCCGAACCTGATCACGCTCGACAACGAAGAGGCGAAGATCATCGTCGGCAGCAACGTGCCCTTCATCACCGGCCAGTTCACCAACACCGGCACGGCCACCACCAACCCGTTCCAGACCATCGAGCGCAAGGACGTCGGCATCACGCTGCGCATCAAGCCGCAGGTCGGCGAGGGCGGCACGGTGCGCATGCAGATCTTCCAGGAGTCGTCGAGCCTGAGCGAGAAGGTGGCGCCGGGCACGAGCAACGCCGGCCCCTCCACCGACAAGCGTTCGATCGAATCGACCGTGGTGGTCGACGACGGCCAGATCATCGTGCTGGGCGGCCTGATCGAAGACCGCTTCACCGAACGCAAGTCGAAGGTGCCGCTGCTCGGCGACCTGCCCGGCGTGGGCGCGCTGTTCCGCAGCGAGAGCCGCACCAAGACACGCACCAACCTGATGGTCTTCCTGCGCCCCGTGGTGATGCGCGACACCGAGAGCACCAACAAGGTCTCGCTCGACCGCTACGACGTGATCCGCGGCCTGCAGCAGGACGCGCAGCCCCGCCCGAGCTTCCTGGTGCCGATCAACGAGTCGCCGGTGCTGCCGCCGTCGCCGCGGGTCGAAGGCACCACCGTGCCGCTGACCGCGCCGCCGAGTTCGCCGGGTGCGACGCCGCCGAGACCGGCCGCCAGCGCGGCGTCGAACTGAGAGCCGTCGCAATGGGCGCCCGCCACCCTCTTCCCTACGCCTTCGCCAAGGCGCACACGCTGCTGCTCGAAGACGACGGCGCGCAGCTGGTGCTGTGGGCGCCGGAGAACGTGCGCTTCGCGGCGCTCTCCGAGGTGCTGCGCATGTACGACGTCGACGCGCTGGAGCGCGAGTCGCCGAACACGCTCGGCAGCCGCATCGCGGCGGCCTACGCCGGCGGCGAGTCGAGCGCCGCCACCGTGATCGGCGAGGTCGAGAGCGCGGTCGACCTGAGCCGCATGATGCAGGAGCTGCCGGCCGTCGAGGACCTGCTCGAAGCGGCCAACGACGCACCGATCATCCGCATGCTCAACGCGCTGCTCACGCAGGCGGCCAAGGACGGCGCGTCGGACATCCATATCGAGCCCTACGAACGGTCGAGCTCGGTGCGTTTTCGCGTCGACGGCACGCTGCGCGAGATCGTGCAGCCGAACAAGGCGCTGCATGCGGCGCTGATCTCGCGCCTGAAGATCATGGCCGAGCTCGACATCGCCGAGAAGCGCCTGCCGCAGGACGGCCGCATCTCGCTGCGCATCGGCGGCCGCGCGGTCGACGTGCGGGTGTCGACGCTGCCGTCGGCGCACGGCGAGCGCGCGGTGCTGCGGCTGCTGGACAAGGGCGAGGCGCGTTTCACGCTCGAATCGCTCGGCATGGACGGCGATGCGCTCACCAAGTTCGACCGCCTGATCCAGCAGCCGCACGGCATCGTGCTCGTGACGGGGCCCACGGGCTCGGGCAAGACGACCACGCTGTACGCCTCGCTCGGCCGCATCGACACCGCCACCACCAACGTGTTGACGGTGGAAGACCCGGTCGAATACGAACTCGCCGGCATCGGCCAGACGCAGGTCAATCCGAAGATCGACCTGACCTTCGCGAAGGCGCTGCGCGCGATCCTTCGCCAGGACCCGGACGTCATCATGATCGGCGAGATCCGCGACTTCGAAACGGCGCAGATCGCCATCCAGGCCTCCCTCACCGGGCACCTGGTGCTGGCCACGCTGCACACCAACGACGCGCCGTCGGCGGTGACACGCCTGACCGACATGGGGGTCGAGCCGTTCCTGCTGAGTTCGAGCCTGCTCGGCGTGCTGGCGCAGCGGCTGGTGCGCAAGCTGTGCCCGGTGTGCAAGAAGGCCGATGCGCGCGGGCGCTACCACCCGGTCGGCTGCGCGGCGTGCGGACAGAGCGGCTACAAGGGGCGCACGGGGGTGTACGAACTGATGGTGGCCGACGACCGCGTGCGTTCGCTCATCCACAGCCGGGCGGCGGAGTCGCAGCTGTTCGTGGCGGCCGAAGAGGCCGGCCTGCGCTCGATGCGCGAGGACGGCGAGCGCCTGATCGCCGAAGGCATCACCTCACCCGAAGAGGTCATGCGGGTGACCAGAGAGTAGCGGATGCCGGCGTACCGCTTCGAGGCGCTCGACGCCACCGGCCGTGCCACCACCGGCCTGCTGGAGGCCGACAACGCACGCGCCGCGCGCGCGCAGCTGCGCGCGCAGTCGCTGGTGCCGCTGGACGTGTCGCAGGTGGCCGCGGCCGGCCGCGAAAGCAGGGGCAGTTTCCGTTTCTCGGGGCGCGTCTTCGGCTCCACCGGCCTCGCCGTCTGGACCCGCCAGATCGCCGGCCTCGTGGGCAGCGGCCTGCCCCTCGAACGCGCGCTCACCGCCTTGAGCGACGAGGCCGAGGACCCGAAGCAGCGCGAACTCGTCGCGCACCTGCGCTCCGAGGTCAACGCCGGCTCGCCGTTCGCACGCGCGCTGGCCGGGGCGCCGCGCGAGTTCGACGACGTCTACCGCGGCGTGGTGGCCGCCGGCGAACAAAGCGGCGCGCTGGGCCAGGTGCTGGAACGGCTGGCCGACGACCTGGAGGAGCGCCAGGCGCTCAAGTCCAAGCTGATCGGCGCGACGCTGTATCCGGCGATCGTCTCGCTGATCGCGGTCGTCATCGTGATCTTTCTCGTCACCTACGTCGTCCCGCAGGTGGCCTCGGTGTTCGCGAGTTCCAAGCGCTCGCTGCCGGCGCTGACGATCGCGATGCTGGCCATCAGCAGCTTCCTGCGTTCGTACGGCTGGCTGCTGCTGCTGGCGCTCGCCGCTGGCGGCACCGGCCTGATGCTGATGCTGCGCAACGAAGCCTTCCGCGAACGGTTCGACGCCGCATGGCTGGGCCTGCCGCTGGTGGGCCGGCTCTCGCGCGGCTACAACGCGGCACGTTTTGCCGGCACGCTCGCCATGCTCGCCAGCGCCGGCGTGCCGATCCTCAAGGCCTTGCAGGCCGCCGCCGAAACGCTGTCGAACCGCGCAATGCGCGCCGACGCGCTGGAGGCACTGGTGCAGGTGCGCGAGGGCGCGCCGCTCGCCTCGGCGCTGGCCGGCAAGAAACGCTTTCCGGGACTGCTCGCGATGTTCTGCCGGCTCGGCGAGCAGACCGGCCAGCTGCCGCGCATGCTCGACCGCGCCGCCAAGCAGCTCTCCGCCGAGGTGCAGCGCCGCGCGATGCAGCTCGCCACCATCCTGGAGCCGCTGCTGATCGTCGCGATGGGCGGCATGGTCATGCTGATCGTGCTGGCGGTGCTGATGCCGATCATCCAACTCAACACCTGGGTGAAATAGAGCCCCCCAGTCGCTTCGCTCCTGCCCCCGAGGGGCGCCCCCCGGCGGACCGGCAGAGCCGGATCCGCGGCGTGGCTTGATGTGCCCCACTCGTGGGGACGGGTGGAACTCCCGATCCAGGCACGGTATCTGCATGTCATCAGGCATGGATTCCCCGGCTACTTTTCGCAGCCGAGGTTTGGCATCTTCTGCTTGAATCGATTCAGCGCCGTCTGCTCGGAGGTTCCCATGGGCAATTCCAAGGATCTGGTTCCCCTGTCCCGCCGCGGGATTCCGATTGCACGCATGCGCCACGTCTACCGCGTCGACGAAGTCGGCCGCAAATTGGACAAGCTGCCGCCGAAGGAACACGAGAGCCTGCGCGCCACCTACGAGCGCATGCTCGAAAAGGGCTCGGAGCGCTTCCAGGTCAAGCCCTCCGGACTGCCGGTGATGGACCACCTGTACGACGACCTGCCCAACTTCGCCGAGGTGCTCGACGACGTGAAGCGCCAGCTGGCGCTGTGCGAAGACAGCCGCGACGCGCTCGAGATCACGCCGCTCCTGCTGCTGGGCCCGCCGGGCGTCGGCAAGACGCACTTCGCGCGCGAGCTGTCGCAGCTGCTGGGCACCGGCATGGGCTTCATCTCGATGAGTTCGATGACCGCCGGCTGGGTGCTCTCGGGCGCCTCGAGCCAGTGGAAAGGTGCGCGCCCCGGCAAGGTGTTCGAGACGCTGGTCGACGGCCAGTACGCCAACCCGGTGATGGTGGTCGACGAGATCGACAAGGCCGGCGGCGAACACGCTTACGACCCGCTCGGCGCGCTGTACAGCCTGCTCGAACACGACACCGCCGAGTCCTTCACCGACGAGTTCGCCGAGGTGGCGATCGACGCCAGCCAGGTGATCTGGGTGGCCACCGCCAACGATGCGCGGCAGATTCCCGAGCCGATCCTCAACCGCGTCAACGTCTACGAGGTGCAGGCCCCCGACCGCGACGCGGCCCGGCACATCGCCGGCAAGCTCTACCGCAGCATCCGCGCCGACCACGACTGGGGGTCTCGCTTCGAGCCGGAACCGCGCGCCGACGTGCTCGACCGCATGAGCGAGATGGCGCCGCGCGAAATGCGGCGCGCCTGGATGACGGCCTTCGGCAATGCCAAGCTCGACCGCCGCGACCACATCCAGCCGGGCGATCTGCCCGAGGGCGGGCTGCGCCGGCCGAGCATCGGCTTCGTGCAGTGAGCGCCTGAGCGCCGATCAGCCCGGCACGCCCGCAAAGCCGCGCAGGCCGTCGAGGTCGATCACCGTCACGCCGCGCGGCTCGACGCGCAGCAGCCCCGAGTTCTGCAGGGTGCGCAGCGCCACGTTGACACGCTGGCGCGACACGCCGCACAGCAGCGCGATCTCCTGCTGGCGCAAGTCGACGTAGGCGCGCGGTTCCGGGTAGAGCTCGGCGCTGAACAGCGTCGCGATGCAGCGCGCCACGCGGGCGTCGGTGCCGAGCAGCCGGTCGTATTCGAGCATGCCGATGAACAGGCTCAGGCGCGAGTTCATCAGGTGCTGCAGGTGGTGGTTGAACGGCAGGCTGGTCTGGCGCAGGCGCTCGAAGCTCGCGCGCGGCACCATCGCGACGCGCGACGGGCGCAGCGCCACCACGTCGTAGCGGCGCGCCTCGTGCTTGAGCAGCGAGCCTTCGCCGAACCAGCCGCCCGTGCTCATGCCGGTCAGCGTCGACACCTTGCCGTCGGGCGAGGCGACCGACATCTTCAGCAAGCCGTCGATGACGCCGATCCAGTGCTCCACCGGCTGGCCCATGCGGGCGACGAATCCACCCGCAGGCACCTGGCGCTCGAACGATTCTGCGCTGATCCGGTCGAGCTCGTGATCGCTCAGCGCGCGGCCCCAGACGGAGCAGCGGATCAGTTCATCGAGCGTGCGCCGGGAGCGGAAGTCGCCGACCACGCTCAGGTGCTGCCTGGTGGCCTTCATCGAATGAACCTTCCCGAGCGGCCGATCATCGTCAGCTCGACGAAGCGCGACGCGTTGCGCCCCGGCTGCTGAAAGTTCAGCTCGAAACCGCCCAGGTCGAGGCGGCGAATCGACCAGGCGCCGTCGAGGAAGGACTTGCGCGTGAGGTTGCGGCCGGCACGCTTCAAGGCCTCGACGAAGGTGCGCGCGTTGATGTAGCCCTCGAGCGCGAGGTGCGAGGGTTCGATGGCGCTGGGCGCCGCGCGCCAGGCCTGCAGGAAGTCGCGCACCACCGGCACCACCGAGTTGGTCGGCATCGGGACCACCTGCGACACGGCGATGCCGATGCCGTCGTCGCCGAGCGCCGTCAGCGCCGCCGCGGAACCCATCACCGACAGCGCATACAGCGGGATGCCGCGCTTGATGCCGCGCATCGCCTTGACGAAACCCACCGTCGGCTTGCCGGCCAGGCCGAGCAGCACCGCCTCCGGATCGGCCTTGGCGATCGCCGCCGCGGCGGCACCCGCGTCGGAGGCATCGTTCTGCACCGTCGCGGCGGCCACCTTGTCGAGCCCCTGGCGCTTCATCGCCGCCTCGGCCGCCTGCAGCACCTCCTGGCCGAAGGAGTTGTTCTGGTAGGCCACCGCGATGCGCTTGATGCCGATCGTCGCCAGGTGCTCGACCAGCCGTTCGGTCTCTTCGGGGTAGCTGGCGCGCACGTTGAGCACGTTGCGCATGTCGGCCGGCCGCGCCGAGCTCGCGCCGGTCAAGGGCGTGAAACACGGCACGTCGGTGTGGCGGATCATCGGCAGCATGCCCTCGATGATGGGCGTACCCATGCAGCTGAACAAGCCGAAGAGTGCCGGGTCCTTGAGGAATCCGTCGACGTTCTGCAGCGCCCGCTTGACGTCGTAGCCGTCGTCGCGCGCGATCAGCTCGATGTGCCGGCCGTGCACGCCGCCCTGTGCGTTGACCGCGTCGAAGCAGACCTTGGAGCCGCGGTGCATGGCCACGCCGATCTCGGCCAGCGGCCCGGTCAGCGCGACGGTCTGGCCCAGCCGAATGAGGTCGCCCCCCTGCGACCAAGCCCGCGTGGCCGCGGCGCTGGCGGCCAGCGCCGCAGCGCCGGCCAGCAGGCGCCGGCGTGTCAGCGCCGGCGTCGGCGCGGCGGGAAGACCGGTGGAATCGACACGGTGGCTCATGTGGCTGCACTCCTTGCGATGGCGGGATGCGCCCCGGCCGTCCTCGTTCATCGTGCGTCGAATGCTAGGAAGTGCGCCCCGCCGGCCCTGTCGTCGCAACGACAGCGTGTCAGCAAATACGTCCGTGATTTCCCGCGGTCGAACGGCTTCGCCGCGGCGGGACGTGATGGAAGTCGCCTGCGGCGCTTCCGTATCATGGCCCTCATGCCCATCACACTGGACGGCCAGCTCGTCGTCGCGATCTCCTCGCGCGCACTGTTCGACTTCGAAGAGGAGAACCAGGTCTTCGAGGCCTCGGACGACCGCGCCTACATGCAGCTGCAGCTCGAGCGGGTGGACAGCCCGGCCAAGCCGGGCGTGGCGTTTTCGCTGGTCAACAAGCTGCTCGCGTTCAACGTCGGCGACGCGCCACGGGTGGAGGTGGTGATCCTCTCGCGCAACGATCCGGTGTCGGGCATGCGGGTGTTCCGCTCCGCCAAGCACTACGGCCTGCCGGTCCAGCGCGGCGTGTTCACGCGCGGGCAGTCGCCATGGCGCTACCTGCGGCCGCTGTCGGCCAACCTGTTCCTGTCGACCAACGAGCCCGACGTGCGCTCGGCGCTCGCCGCCGGTGTGCCGGCGGCGCGGGTCTACCCACAATCCGCGCGCGCCTCGGACGCCCATCCGCACGAGGTGCGCATCGCGTTCGACGGCGATGCCGTGCTGTTCTCCGACGAGGCCGAGCAGGTGTTTCAGCGCGACGGGCTCGTCGCCTTCCAGACGCACGAACTCGACCAGGCGCAGACGCCGCTTGCCGCCGGGCCGTTCAAGCCGCTGCTCGAAGCGCTGCACCGGCTGCAGCGCGAACCCTCGGGCGACATGCGCATCCGCACCGCGCTCGTCACGGCGCGCAGCGCGCCGGCGCACGAGCGGGCGATCCGCACGCTGATGGACTGGCACATCGACGTCGACGAGGCGATGTTCCTCGGCGGCTTGCCCAAGGGCGAGTTCCTGCGCGAGTTCGAACCCGACTTCTTCTTCGACGACCAGACCGGCCACATCGAGAACGCGCTGAGCCACGTGCCCTCCGGGCACGTCGCGGCCGGCGTGCGCAACCTCGTCGTGTGAGGCAGCCGGCCCCTCAAGGCGGCGACGGATCGTCCTCGGGCAGAACGAACAGGGCGTTGCGCAGGCCGTCCAGGTCGAGCACACGAACGCCGCCGTATTCCACCCGGATCAGGCCACGCTGCTGCAGCAGGTTCAGCGCCTCGTTGACACGCTGGCGCGACAGCCCCACCACGTAGCCGAGCTCCTGCTGCGTGATGCGCAACAGCTGGCCCACGCCCGGGTACAGCACCGGGTGGAACAGCGCGGCCAGGCCGCGCGCCACGCGCGAATCGGTGTCGTCGAGCCGGTCGATCTCGACCGCCGCGATGAACTGGCCCAGCCGTTCGTTGAGTTGCCGCAGCACGAAGCGGTTGAAGGCCAGGCTGGTGTCCAGCAGCTCGTGAAAGCTCTCGATCGGCAGGCCCGCGACCGTGCTGCGCCGCAACGCCTGGATGTTGTAGCGGTACGGCTCGCGCTTGAGCAGCGTGCCCTCGCCGAACCACGCCCCCGGCGGCAGGCCGGTGAAGGTGATCGGGGTGCCCTGCGCGCTGTCGTTGCTCATCTTCAGCAGGCCGTCGATCACGCCGAACCAGTAGGTCGGCGGCTTGCCGATGCGGCACAGCAGGTCGCCCACCTGGGCGGTCGCGGCGCGCATCGACGAGGCCGCTCGCTCGCGCTCGGCCACGCTCAACGGCGCCAGCCACGGGATGCTGGCGAGCTCGGCCTCGGTCAGAGGGCGAGCGCGTTGCCACAGAGGCACCGACGACGACGCTGAAGTCATGGCGAGGGAAACTCCGCTGGGTGGAGAC
Source organism: Piscinibacter sp. (assembly GCA_036401155.1). GTDB lineage: Bacteria > Pseudomonadota > Gammaproteobacteria > Burkholderiales > Burkholderiaceae_C > Albitalea. Next base: position 16,192 of record DASWVR010000105.1, read on the forward strand.
CCTAGGATTGTCGTCACAACGACAACATGGCGTCAAACTCTTGTCTAGCATGGGACCCCAATGAGACAGCGCGCGTGCTTCCGGCACCTGCTGTGTTCGAGGAGACGACCGTGTCGACAAGCTTCCCTCAGCTCATGCTGGAACATGCCCGCCAGCGCCCGCATGCGCCGGCGCTGCGCGAGAAGGAGTACGGCATCTGGCAAACGACCACCTGGTCGCAGCTGGCCGACCTCGTCGCCGCGCTCGCGGGGGGCCTGGCGCAAGCCGGCCTGCAGCGTGGCCAGCACATGATCGTGGTGGGCGAGAACCGGCCGCGGCTGTATGCCTCGATGCTCGCGGCGCAGGTGCTCGGCGCGATCCCGGTGCCGCTGTACCAGGATGCGGCCGCGGCGGAGTTCGTCTTTCCGATCAACAACGCCGAGGTCGGCTTCGCGGTTGTCGAAGACCAGGAGCAGGTCGACAAGCTGCTCGAGCTGCGGCCGCAGTGCCCCGAGCTGGCGCGCATCTGGTACGACGATCCGCGCGGGCTGCGCAACTACGCCGAGCCGGGCCTGGAGTCCCTGGACAAGCTGATCGAGGCCGGCCGGGCCCACGTCGCCAAGCACCCGGGCTGGTTCGACGAGCGCATGCGGGCGGTGCGGCCCGACGACGTGGCCGCCCTCTTCTTCACCTCGGGCACGACCGGCAATCCCAAGGGCGTGGTGCACACGCACCTCACGCTGATCGACCGCGGGCGCGCCGGCGCCAACTTCGACAAGCTCACCGCCGCCGAAGAGGTGCTCGCCTACCTGCCGCCGGCCTGGATCGGGCAGAACATCTTCTCCTACTCGCAGTGGCTGGTGTGCGGCTACGTCGTCAACTGCCCCGAGTCGGCGAACACCGTCATGATCGACATGAAGGAGATCGGGCCGACCTATTACTTCGCACCCCCGCGGGTCTTCGAGGGCCTGCTGACCACGGTGATGATCCGCATGGAGGATGCCGGCGCGATCAAGCGCTGGCTGTTCCAGCGCTTCATGGAAGTGGCGCGGCGCGTCGGCCCGGCACGCATGGACGGCAAGCCTCTGTCTCTCGGCGACCGCGTGCTCTATGCGCTCGGAAACCTGGTGATCTACGGGCCGCTGCGCAACACGCTGGGCATGAGCCGGGTGCGCGTGGCCTACACGGCGGGCGAAGCGATCGGCCCCGACCTGTTCGTCTTCTACCGCGCGATCGGCATCAACCTGAAGCAGCTCTACGGTTCGACCGAAACCGCCGTGTTCGTGTGCCTGCAGCCCGACCACGAGGTGAAGGCCGACACGGTGGGCGTGCCGATCGAGGGCGTGGAGCTGAAGGTGCTCGACAGCGGCGAGATCCTGGTGCGCTCGCCCGGGCTGCTCAAGGGCTACTACAAGAACCCCGAGGCGACCGCCGAGGTGCTGACCGCCGACGGCTGGTACCGCACCGGCGACGCCGGCTTCCTCGACGCGGGCGGCCACCTGAAGATCATCGACCGCGCCAAGGACGTCGGACGCCTGGCCGGCGGCGCGATGTTCGCGCCCAAGTACGTCGAGAACAAGCTGAAGTTCTTCCCCTTCATCAAGGAGGCGGTGGCCTTCGGCGACAAGCGCGACCGCGTGTGCGCGTTCATCAACATCGACTTCGAAGCCGTGGGCAACTGGGCCGAGCGCCGCAACCTGCCCTACGCCGGCTACAACGATCTGGCCGCCAAGCCCGAGGTGCTCGAGCTGGTGCGCGACTGCGTCGAGAAGGTCAACGCCGACCTGTCGCAGGACGAGCGGCTCGCGGGCGGCCAGATCAGCCGCTTCCTCGTGCTGCACAAGGAACTCGACGCCGACGACGGCGAGCTGACCCGCACGCGCAAGGTGCGCCGCGGCGCCATCGCCGAGAAGTACGGCGTGCTCGTCGACGCGCTCTATGCCGGCCGCAACTCGCAGTTCATCGAGACGCAGGTGAAGTTCGAGGACGGCCGCAGCGGCACGGTGTCGGCCGACCTGAAGATCATCGACGCCAAGACTTTCACCCCCGTTCGGAGGGCCGCATGAGCATCTCAGCCGCGAGCACATTGAAGACACCGATGGCCGTCGTGCAGGCCTCCAACGACGCGGTGCTCGAGCCGGCGGTGCCGCCCAGCACGGCGCGGCGCATCGGCGAGGTGATCCTCGACGTGCAGAACATCAGCCTGTCCTTCGGCGGCGTGAAGGCGCTCAGCGACATCAGCTTCGAGGTGCGCGAGCACGAGATCCGCGCCATCATCGGCCCCAACGGCGCGGGCAAGAGTTCGATGCTCAATTGCATCAACGGCGTCTACACGCCGCAGCAAGGCTCGATCACCTTCCGCGGCAAGACCTTCAAGCACATGGACTCGCACGCCGTCGCCAAGATGGGTGTCGCGCGCACCTTCCAGAGCCTGGCGCTGTTCAAGGGCATGAGCGTGCTGGACAACATCATGACCGGCCGCAACCTGCACATGAAGAGCAACCTGCTGATGCAGGCGCTGCGCCTCGGCCCGGCCGAACGCGAGGAGATCAGGAACCGCGAGTTCGTCGAGCGCATCATCGACTTCCTCGAGATCCAGCCCTACCGCAAGACGCCGGTCGGCCGCATGCCCTACGGCCTGCAGAAACGCGTCGACCTCGGGCGCGCGCTGGCCATGGAGCCGACCGTGCTGCTGCTCGACGAGCCGATGGCCGGCATGAACGTCGAAGAGAAGCAGGACATGTGCCGCTTCATCCTCGACGTCAACGACGAGTTCGGCACCACCATCGTGCTGATCGAGCACGACATGGGCGTGGTGATGGACATCTCCGACCGCGTGGTCGTGCTCGACTACGGCAAGAAGATC
>DASWVR010000106.1:0-2088 GCA_036401155.1 Piscinibacter sp.
CACCGGGATCTGCTGGTAGGCGCGCCCCAGCATGTTCTGCGGCCCGAGGCAGATGCCCTTGCCGCCGACCACGTCCATGCCGTCATTGACGGTCTGGCGCGCGCGCTCGGTGACGTGGTACTTCACGATCGCGGACACCACCGAGGGCTTCTCGCCGAGGTCGATCGCGCCGGCCGTCATCACGCGCGCCGCGTCGCTGAGATAGGTGTTCGCGCCGATGCGGGTGAGCGCCTCCTCGACACCCTCGAAGCGGCCGATCGCGGTCTTGAACTGGTAGCGCACGCGCGCATAGGCCCCGACCGCGCGCGCGGTCATCTTCTGCATGCCGGCGTTCGAGCCTGGCAGCGAGATCGAGCGCCCCGCCGCGAGGCTCTCCATCAGCATGCGCCAGCCCTGCCCGGCCATCTGCGGCCCGCCGATGATGAAATCGAGCGGCATGAAGACGTCCTTGCCCCGCACCGGCCCGTTCATCCAGATGCCGTTGAGCGGGAAGTGGCGGCGGCCGGTGTCGACCCCCGGGTGCGCGGCCGGCACCAGCGCGCAGGTGATGCCGAGATCCGGCTCGGCACCGAGCAGGCCGTCCGGGTCGTACAGGCGGAACGCCAGCCCGAACACCGTGCACACCGGCGCGAGCGTGATGTAGCGCTTGTCGAAGGACACGCGCATGCCCAGCACCTCGCGCCCCTGCCACTGCCCCTTGCACACGACACCCGCATCGGGAATCGACGCCGCGTCCGACCCCGCCCACGGGCTCGTCAGCGCGAAGGCCGGGATCTCCAGCCCCTTCGCGAGACGCGGCAGGTAATGGGATTTCTGCTCGGGCGTGCCGTACTGCAGCAGCAGCTCCGCCGGCCCGAGCGAGTTCGGCACCATCACCGTGATCGCCGGGGCCGAGGCGCGCGTCGACAGCTTGGTCACGACCTGCGAATGCGCATAGGCCGAGAAGCCCTTCCCGCCGTACTCCTTCGGGATGATCATGCCGAGGAAGCCCTTGTCCTTGATGTACTGCCACACCTCGGGCGACAGGTCCTGGCGCAGGCTGTCCTGCCAGTCGTTGGTGAGCCGGCACAGCTCGCCGGTCTCGTTGTCGAGGAAGGCGCGCTCCTCGGCCGTGAGCTTCGGCCACGGATAGGCCAGCAGCTTCGACCACGCCGGCGCGCCGCGGAAGAGCTCGCCCTCCCACCACACGGTGCCGGCCTCCAGCGCGTCGCGTTCGGTCTGCGACATCGACGGCAGCGCCTTGCGGAAGGCGCGGAACACCGGCGCCGTCACCAGCGCGCGGCGCACCGGCCGCAGCAGGAAGATGGCCATCACGGCCGCAAAGACCGCCAGCGCCGCGACGATCGCCGCCGGCGCCCAGCCTCCGGCCCAGCCGGCCGCGGCCAGCCAGACCAACCCGACCCCGGCCCAGGCAAAAAGGGGCGCTCGCCCGTAGGCGAGCGCGACTGCCAAGGGAGGGAGCAAAGCGATGAACCACCAGATCATTGTCGTCTCCTGAACGTTTTCGATCCGCCTGCGCCCGGCCGGCCGCGGTCTGCGCCGCGCTGTGCCGCCCCGGACGGGCCTGCATTCAAATCATGGGCGCGTCGGCGCGCCCCTGCCGTTTTCCCCCGCCACACCCTGCCCCGGCAGCGGCGCGCGCAGGCCGCCGAGCAGGAAGGACATCAGCCGCGGCAACAGCCGCTCGGGATCGGCGTCGTCGAACTTGCCGGCGAAGAGCTGCAGCGCGTCGGTGCCGGCGATCGCGTAGGACATCGCCCCCATCATGAAATGGAAGCGCCACAGGATCTCCTCGCGCGGCACGTCGGGCAGCGCGCGGTACAGCGCAGCGAGGAAGCGCTCGACCGCCTCGGCGTATTCCTCGGCGAGGAACTGACGCACGAAACCGTTGGGCTCCGTATAAGTTCGACCGAGCAGGCGCATGAAAGTGTGGCCGCCGTGCGCGGTATCCGCCGCCATTTCCAGCGCGGTGCCGAAGAAGGCCTCGACGATGCGACTGGGCTTCAACGGCGCACCCTGCGCCTCGACCTCCAGCCGGTCGAGCGCCGCGAGGCGCCGCCGGTTCAGCTCGGTGAGCCGCCGCTTGAA
>DASWVR010000107.1:0-5365 GCA_036401155.1 Piscinibacter sp.
TGGGCCTGCGCGCTGCGCACCAGCGCCCTCGCCTGCGCCAGGCGTGCCGCCGCGATCTGGACATTGCCGTTGTCGCTCGACGCACGTTCCACCAAGCCGTCGAGCAGCGGATCGGCGAACACCTTCCACCACTCGCCGCGCGGTTGCGCGTCGGCGGGGGCGGCCTGCGTCCATCGGACATCGGTTTCCTTGAAGGCCACGGGCGTGGCCGGCAGCGCCGAGGGGTCGATCGCGGGCAGCGCGGCGCAACCCGCGAGCAACAGGGCCAAGTTCAGTGCTGCGAGAGGGTGCTTCATCCAATGTGCTCCATTCACGTCATCCCGGCGAAAGCCGGGATCCAGCGTCTCGCCGTTGACCGTGGCGGTGGGCCCCGGCTTTCGCCGGGGTGACAAACCCTTCGGTGGCGTCTTCATTCGCGCGCTCCCGCAAACGCTTCGACGTGGGGCACCTCGCCATGCAGCTTCAACGCACGGTTGCCGGCCAGGCGCCGCAGCAGCACGTAGAACACCGGCGTGAGGAAGAGGCCGAAGGCCGTCACGCCGATCATCCCGAAGAACACTGCGATGCCCATCGCCTGGCGCATCTCGGAGCCGGCGCCGCTGGCCAGCACCAGCGGCAGCACGCCCATCACGAAGGCGAGCGATGTCATCAGGATCGGCCGCAGCCGCAGCCGCGCGGCTTCGACCGCCGCCTGCACCGGCGTGCGGCCGGCGAACTCCAGCTCGCGCGCGAACTCCACGATCAGGATGGCGTTCTTGGCCGACAGCCCCACCAGCACCATCAGGCCGATCTGCGTGAACACGTTGTTGTCGCCGTCGGAGAGCCACACGCCCGTCATCGCGGCGAGCAGCCCCATCGGCACGATCAGGATGATCGCCAGCGGCAGCGCGAGGCTCTCGTACAACGCCGCGAGCGCCAGGAACACGAGCAGGATGGCGAGCGGGTAGACCCACAGCGCGGAGTTGCCGGCGAGGATCTCCTGGTAGGTGAGCTCGGTCCACTCGTAGCCGATGCCGGGCGGCAGCGTCTCGGCGGCGATGCGCTCCACGGCGTCCTGCGCCTGGCCGGACGAATAGCCGGGCGCCGGCCCGCCGTTGATGTCGGCCGAGAGGAAGCCGTTGTAGCGCATCGCCCGCTCCGGGCCGAAGCTCGGTTGCACCGTCATCAGCGCCGCCAGCGGCACCATCTCGCCGCTGGCCGAGCGCACCTTGAGCAGCCCCACGTCTTCGGCGCGCGCACGGTGCGGCGCGTCGGCCTGCACGCGGACCGAATAGGTGCGGCCGAACTGGTTGAAGTCGTTGACGTAGAGGCTGCCGAGGTAGATCTGCATCGTGTCGAACACGTCGGTCACGGCCACGCCGAGCTGGCGCGCCTTGGTGCGGTCGATGTCGGCGTAGAGCTGCGGCACGTTGACCTGCAGGCTCGAGAACAGGCCGGCCAGCTCGGGCGTCTGGTAGGCCTTGGCCATGAACGCCTTGGTCGCCGCGTCCAGCGCCTCGTAGCCGAGCGAGGCGCGGTCTTCCAGCTGCAGCTTGAAGCCGCCGGTGGTGCCCAGGCCCTGCACCGGCGGCGGCGGGAACATCGCGATGAAGGCCTCTTCGATTGCCGAGAACTTCTGGTTCAGCGAGCCGGCGATGGCCGCGCCGTGCAGCTCGGGCGAGCGGCGCTCGTCGAAGGGCTTGAGCGTGACGAAGACGATGCCCGAGTTGGAGCTGTTGGTGAAGCCGTTGATCGACAGGCCGGGAAACGCCACCGCGCTTTGCACGCCGGGGTGCTTCAGAGCCACCTCGCCCATGCGGCGGATCACGTCTTCGGTGCGGTCGAGCGTCGCGCCGTCGGGCAGCTGCGCAAATCCGATCAGGTACTGCTTGTCCTGCGCCGGCACGAAGCCGCTCGGCACCGCCTTGAACAGCAGCGCCGCCGCGCCGACCAGCACGAGGTAGATCGCCATCATCAGCGCCTTGCGCGAGATGACGCGCTGCACGCCGACGCCGTACGCGCTGGAGCCGCGCCCGAACATCTTGTTGAAGCCGCGGAACAGCCAGCCGAAGGCACGGTCCATGCCGCGGGTCAGCGCGTCCTTGGGCGCGCCGTGCGCTTTCAGCAGCAGCGCGGCGAGCGCGGGCGAGAGCGTGAGCGAGTTGATGGCCGAGATCACCGTCGAGATCGCGATGGTCAGCGCGAACTGCCTGTAGAACTGACCGGTCAGGCCGCTGATGAAGGCGAGCGGCACGAACACCGCCACCAGCACGACGGCGATCGCGATGATCGGCCCCGACACCTCGCGCATCGCGCGGTAGGTGGCGTCGCGCGGGCTGAGCCCCGCCGCGATGTTGCGCTCGACGTTCTCGACGACCACGATCGCATCGTCGACCACGATGCCGATCGCGAGCACGAGGCCGAACAGGCTCAGCGCGTTGATCGAGAAGCCGAACAGGTGCATCACCGCAAAGGTGCCGATCACCGACACCGGCACCGCCAGCAGCGGGATGATCGACGCGCGCCAGGTCTGCAGGAACAGGATCACCACCAGCACCACCAGCGCCACCGCCTCGAGCAGCGTCTTCACCACCGACTCTATCGACGCCCGCACGAACTGCGTCGGGTCGTAGACGATCTCGTAGTCCACGCCTTCGGGCATGGTCTTCTTCAGCTCGGCCATCGTGGCGCGAACCTTGTTCGAGATCTCGATCGCGTTCGATCCGGGCGCCTGGAAGATCGGCACCGCGACCGCGGGCTTGTTGTCGAGCAGCGAGCGCAGCGAGTAGTCGGCCGCGCCGAGTTCGAGGCGGGCCACGTCGCGCAGGCGTGTCACGGCACCGTCGCTGCCCGCCTTGACGATGATGTCGCCGAACTCCTCTTCGCTGCGCAGGCGGCCCTGCGCATTGATCGACAGCTGCAGGTCGATGCCGGGCAGCCCGGGCGAGGCGCCGACCACGCCGGCGGCCGCCTGCACGTTCTGCTCGCGGATCGCGCGCACCACGTCGCCGGCCGAGAGGCCGCGCTGCGCGACCTTCTGCGGATCGAGCCAGACGCGCATCGCGTAGTCGCCCGAGCCGAACAGCAGCACCTGGCCGACCCCCGGCACCCGCGCGAGACGGTCCTTGACGTTGAGCACCGCGTAGTTGCGCAGGTAGGTCATGTCGTAGCGTTCGTTGGGCGACAGCAGGTGCACCACCATCGTCAGGTCGGGCGAGCTCTTGACCGTCGTGACGCCGAGGCGCCGCACCTCTTCGGGCAGGCGCGGCTCGGCTTGCGACACGCGGTTCTGGATCAGCTGCTGGGCGCGGTCGGGGTCGGTGCCGAGCTTGAAGGTCACGGTCAGCGTCATCAAGCCGTCGGTGGTCGCCTGGCTGCCCATGTAGAGCATGTCCTCGACGCCGTTGATCGCCTCCTCGAGCGGCGTGGCCACCGTCTCGGCGATCACCTTGGGATTGGCGCCGGGGTACTGCGCACGCACGACGACCGACGGAGGCACCACCTCGGGGTACTCGGAGATCGGCAGTCCGCGCAACGCGATCAGGCCGGCGATCAGCATCAACAGCGACAGCACGCCGGCGAAGATCGGCCGGTCGATGAAGAACTTGGACAGGTTCACGTCATGGCTCCGATCACGAGGCGCTGCCGCCGTTGGCCTTGGCCTGCACCTCGGGCTTGGCGTCCATCGCCACCGTCTGCGGCGCGAGCAGCGCGCCGGGCCGCACGCGGTGCAGGCCGTTGACGACGATGCGCTCGCCCGGCTGCAGGCCGCTCGTCACGATGCGCAGGCCGTCGACCGACGCCCCGAGCGTGACTTCGCGGTACGCGGCCGTGTTGTCCTCGCCCACCACCAGCACGAAGCGCTTGTTCTGGTCGGTGCCGACCGCGCGTTCGTTGATCAGCAGCGCAGTGCCGGTCTTGGCCTGGCCCATCTGCAGCCGCGCGAACTGGCCCGGCATCAGCGCGCCGTCCTTGTTGTCGAACACCGCCCGCACGCGCACCGTGCCGCTCTTCGCATCGACCTGGTTGTCGACCAGCTGCAGGTGGCCCTGGTAGGGCGTGTCGGTGCTGCCGGCGGTGCCCATGCGAACGGGGATGCGCTCGATGTGCGCGCGTGCGCTGCTGCCGCCGGGCAGGTCCTTCAGCGCCCGGGTGACCAGCTGCTCGTCGGCATCGAAGCTCGCGTAGATCGGGCTCACCGACACCAGCGTCGTCAGCACCGGCGCGCCCGGGCCGGCGGCGACGAGGTTGCCGGCGGTCACCTCGATGCGGCCGATGCGCCCGCTGATCGGCGCGCGCACCTGGGTGTAGCCGAGGTTGAGCTGCGCCGAGCGCAGCGCGGCTTGCGCCGCGGCGAGATTCGCCTGCGCCTCGTGATAGCCGTGGGTGCGCTCGTCGAGCTCGCGCTGCGCGATCGCGCGCTCCTCCCACAGGCGCTGGGCGCGCTCGTGTTCGCTCTTCGCGTGTGTGAGGCGCGCCTGCGCGGCGGCGGCCTGGGCCTGCGCCCGTTCGACCTCGGCCGCATATGGCGCCGGGTCGATGCTGACGAGCAGGTCGCCGGCCTTCACCAGCGCGCCCTCGCGGAAGTGCACCGCCTGCACGGTGCCGGCGGCACGCGAGCGCACCTCGACGCGCTCGATCGCTTCGAGCCGCCCGGAGAACTCGTCCCAGGCCGAGACGTCGCTTTGCACGACGGTCGCGACCGACGCCGGCAGGGCCTGCGGTGCGGCCGGCTTCGTGGTCGCCACGGCGTCGGTGCTGTGCAGACCGAAGATGACGGCCGGAATGCCGGCCAGCGCCGCCACCACGGTGGCGAGCGCGAGCACCAGGGGACGTCGGCGCAGGATGTTCTTGTTCATGGGAGCCTCCTTGAAGGGGATGGTGTGGAAGTGGAAAGTCCGCCGCACGCCGCCTCGGCGGCCAGCGTGCGCTCGAGCAGGAAGGAGTGCATCCGCCGCCGCACCGCCTCGGCCCACAGCGCCTTGGCCGATGCAGGCTGGAGGTAGCTCTGCGGCCAGCCGGTCGCCAGCGGCAGCAGCGCCTCGTCGACCGGCACACCGGCCGCGCGCAGGCGCCGTGCAAACGCCTGCGTCTCGTCGCGCAGCGGGTCGTCGAGCGCGGTGACCAGCAGCGTCGGCGGCAGGCCCTCCAGTCGCATCGAGCTGCCGGGCGCCGCGTAGGGATGCATCGCGTCGCAGGCGCGCGGCAGGTAGGCGCGCCAGCCGTCGGCCCAGGGGCAGCCGACCGGGCCGGCATGCACGCCGCGCCAGGAGGCGGTGCTGATGCACACGTCGAGCATCGGCGACAGCAGGATCTGCCCCGCGAGCGCCGGGCCGTGGCGGTCGCGCGCCACCAGGGCGGTGGCCGCCGCCAGGTTGCCGCCGGC
>DASWVR010000108.1:0-24932 GCA_036401155.1 Piscinibacter sp.
ACGGCGGCCGACCGCGCCAGCTCGGCGAACAGCTCCACGCCCTTGTAGGGCTTGACCGTGCTCCAGTACACCAGCGAACGCGGTTCGCCGGGCGGCGTGTAGGCTATCGGCGGCAGCTGCGGCGCGATCGGCAGCAGGCCATGCGGCAGCACGCTCGACTTGGCGCGGAAGGCCTCGCCGTAGCGGCGCATGAAATCGTCGCGGGTGGACTCGCTGGCGAAGACGAGCGACCGTGCCATGGCGGCGATGCGCCGCGTGGGCTCGTGGCTGGTCGCACCCGAGTCGTGCGGCACGGCGTTGTGCACGGTGAAGACCAGCTTGCGCCGCAGCGCGAACAGCACCGGCAGCTCGGCCGGCCACCAGCCACTGAACTGCAGGTTCACCGCGTCGTAGCGCGGTCCGTTCCACAGCAGCCGCGCCAGCAGGCCGACATAGGCGAGCGCGCCCTTCCAGCGCGCGGCCACCGTGCCCGAGATGGCATGCGCACGCACCGTCACGCCGGGCAGGCGCCGCAGGGCGTCGAGGAACTGGTCGTTGTAGCGCGTGCGCGAGGCGTAGAAGTCGACGCCCACGCCGTGCGCCACCAGCCCCTGGATCAGCTGGAAGTCGTACGGCAGGATGAACGAGCCGGCGTCGACGATGGCGATGCGCTTGGACAAGACTGCTGTCCGCTCCATGCGTTCAGTGCGCGAACCAGTAGCGGCGGTCGAGCCGGTAGGCCGGTTCGAACTCGCGCGCACCGATGTCTCGCGCCGGGTTGCCGCCGACGATGCGCAGCGGCGGGACGTCCTTGGTCACCACCGCGCCCGCCATCACCACCGACCCGCGGCCCAGGTGCACGCCGGGCATGATCATGGCGCCGGCAAACACCACCGCGTGGTCGTCGATGCGCACCGGCTTGGCGAGCGTTGCGAAGCCCGCGTCGTGCACGTCGTGGCCCATGGTGTACAGGCGTGCGTCGTGGGCGATCGAGACCTGCCGCCCGATCGTGATGCCGCCGCGGTTGTCGAGGTAGACGCCGCGGTTGATCAGCGTGCCCTCGCCCACCGCCAGCCGGCCCACATGGAAGAAGCGGATGCCGCCCTGCAGCGTGGCGCTCGGGTGCACGTCGAAGCGGCACAGCCGGTAGAACCACCCGCGCAGCGCGAACGGCAGCAAGCCGTGCAGCGTGTTGATGGCGGCGAGCGCGAGGTAGTACAGCTGGTCTGACACGCGTGGGAAGCGGCGACTCATGGGAGCGGTGGCCTGGCCCTGCGGGCAAACGCGGATTCTAAGTGGACCGCCACCTACAATTCGTGGTTTGCCTCTGCCACCCCACCCCACGCCGCCACGCCATGGAACCGACCCCGCCCCAAGACGACAACCAGCTGATCGCCGAGCGCCGTGAAAAGCTCGCCGCGATCCGCCAGCAGGGCGTGGCCTTTCCCAACGACTTCAAGCCCAAGGACCGTGCGGCCGACCTGATCCGCAAACATGGGGCGCAAGGCAACGAAGAACTCGAGCCCCAGGCCGTCAAGGTGAGCGTCGCCGGCCGGCTGATGCTCAAGCGCGTGATGGGCAAGGCGAGCTTCGGCACGCTGCAGGATTCGTCGGGGCGCATCCAGCTCTTCGTCACCAAGGACGCGCTGGGCGATGCCGCCTACGACGCCTTCAAGCACTGGGACCTGGGCGACATCCTCGGCGCCGAGGGCACGCTGTTCAAGACCAAGACCGGCGAGCTGTCGGTGCGCGTGCAGTCGCTGCGCCTGCTGACCAAGAGCCTGCGCCCGTTGCCGGACAAGTTCCACGGCATGACCGACCAGGAGCAGAAGTACCGGCAGCGCTACGTCGACCTGATGACCGACGAGGACTCGCGCGACCGTTTCGTCGCTCGCAGCAAGGCCGTCAGCTCGATCCGCCAGTACATGGTCGAGCACGGCTTCCTCGAGGTCGAGACGCCGATGCTGCACCCGATCCCGGGCGGCGCCAATGCCAAGCCCTTCGTCACCCACCACAACGCGCTCGACCAGCAGATGTTCCTGCGCATCGCGCCCGAGCTGTACCTGAAGCGCCTGATCGTCGGCGGCTTCGAGCGGGTGTTCGAGATCAACCGCAGTTTCCGCAACGAAGGCATCTCGGTTCGGCACAACCCCGAATTCACGATGATGGAGTTCTATGCGGCGTACTGGGACCACCACGACCTGATGGACTTCACCGAGGGCGTGCTGCGCCATGCCGCGCGCATCGCCACCGGGTCGGCCAACGTCACCTACGGCGGCAAGCCGGTCGATCTCGACAATCCGTTTGCCCGGCTGTCGGTGCGCGACGCGCTGGTGCGGCATGCCGGCCTGAGCGAGGCCGAGGCGGGCAGCGCCGAGGTGTTGCGCGCCAGGCTGAAGGCGCTGGGCGAAGAGGCGCCCGCGCACTGGAAGCTGCCCGAGCTGCAGTTCGGCATGTTCGAGGCCGCGGTCGAAGACAAGCTGTGGCACCCCACCTTCATCATCGACTACCCGGTGGAGGTGTCGCCGCTGGCGCGTGCATCGGACAGCAACCCGGCCGTCACCGAGCGCTTCGAGCTCTTCATCGCGGGGCGCGAATACGCGAACGGCTTCTCCGAGCTCAACGACGCCGAGGACCAGGCGGCGCGTTTCCAGTCGCAGGTGGCGAACAAGAATGCCGGCGACGAGGAGGCGATGTACTACGACGCCGACTTCATCCGCGCGCTCGAGTACGGCATGCCGCCCACCGGCGGCTGCGGCATCGGCATCGACCGCCTGGTCATGCTGCTGACCGACAGCCCCAGCATCCGCGACGTGATCCTGTTTCCGGCGCTGCGCAAGGAAGGCTGAGCTTGAGCGAGCGGCTGGCGTCGCTGGAGGCGATCCACGCCGCGCTGTGGCGCGAACTGGCGCATGCGGTGGGCGACTCGGCACATGGCTGGCGCACGCCGGTGCTGGCGACGGTAGCCGACGGCGCCGAGGGACCGCGCGCCGATGCACGCACCGTGGTGCTGCGCGAGGTGCACCCCGTGCCGCGCGAGCTGTGGTTCTACACCGACGCACGCAGCCCCAAGGTGCGGCAGCTGGCGGCCCGCCCGCATGCCACGCTCGTCATGTGGTGCGCAGCGCTCGGCTGGCAGCTGCGCTGCAGCGTCACGCTGACGCTGATCGACAGCGGCCCGGCACGCGCCGAACGCTGGGAGCGCATCAGGCTGTCGCCGGCGGCGCAGGACTATCTCTCGCCGTTGGCACCCGGCAGCGCGCTCGATGTTCCGGCCGTGGCCGTGGACCGTGACCACTTCGCCATCGTCACCGCCGCGGTGCAGGCCATCGACTGGCTGGAGCTGCATCCGCAGGGGCATCGGCGCGCGCAGTTCGACGGAATCGAGGGCCGCTGGGTTCAGCCTTGACGCTGGATCAGACCGCCGTCGCCGTCATCTCCTTCCGTTCGGACTGAGCCTGTCGAAGTCCCGCACCCGCGCAAGCGCTTCGACAAGCTCAGCGCGAACGGGGGTAGGTAGCGCAGGCCGCCACTTCCCATTCGGACTGAGCCTGTCGAAGTCCCGTACCTGCGCAGGCGCTTCGACAAGCTCAGCGCGAACGGGGGTGGGCTGCGCAATTCCTCAGCGGTTCCTGAACGCCGGCTTGCGCTTGTTCAGGAAGGCGTCCATGCCTTCCTTCTGGTCCTCGGTGGCAAACAGCGAATGGAACACGCGGCGTTCGAACATGATGCCGTCGGCGAGCGGCGCCTCGTAGGCGCGGTTGACGCACTCCTTGGCCATCATCACGCTCGGCCCGCTGAATTCGCAGATGGTCTGCGCGGCGGCGAGCACGCTGTCCATCAGCTCGGCAGCCGGCACCACGCGTGACACCAGGCCGGCACGCTCGGCCTCGTGCGCGTCCATCATTCGCGCGGTCAGCACCATGTCCATCGCCTTGGACTTGCCCACGGCGCGCGGCAGCCGCTGCGTGCCGCCGGCGCCGGGGATGATGCCGATCTTGATCTCCGGCTGGCCGAACTTGGCGTTGTCGGCGGCGATGATGAAGTCGCACATCATCGCGAGCTCGCAGCCGCCGCCGAGCGCGAAGCCGGCCACGGCGCCGATCACCGGCTTGCGGATGCTGCGGATCGTCTCCCAGTTGCGCGTGATGAAGTCGCCCCGGTAGGCCTCCATGTGCGTCTTCTTCGCCATCGCGGCGATGTCGGCCCCGGCGGCGAAGGCCTTCTCGCTGCCGGTGATGACGATGCAGCCGATGCCCTCGTCGGCGTCGAAGGCCTTCAGCGCGGCGCCCAGCTCGTCCATCAGCGCGTCGTTGAGCGCGTTCAGCTGCTTGGGCCGGTTCAGCGTGATGACGCCGGTCTTGCGCTCGCCGGCGCCGTGCACGTCGGTGAGGATGAATTCGTAGGCCATGGGGATGCTCCGTGTCTCAGATGCCGCACTATACGAACAGCTGCGACGCGCTGAGAAGTGGACTCACCGCGCCGCAAGCTCGGGCTTGCGCCGGATGATGAGGTCGATGAAGGTCGATTCGTCCTGGCGGATGCGGATGCGCACCGGCAGGTAGGCGAGCGTCGGCGCGAACCAGATCTCGGCCGTGAGGTCGCTGCCTTTGCGGGCCACGCGGCGCGGCTTGAGGTGCATCGCGTCGACCGCGCCGAAGGGCGTGTACAAGGTTTCGGACTCCAGCACATCGTAGACCCAGCGGTCGACGTTGCGCGGCAGCGCAAGCGGCACGTCGATCACCCGGCCGGTGGTCAGCAGCTCGGGCTGGGTGGTGAACAGATAGGTCAGCTGCACGAACTGGCTGGCGGCGTCCTGCACGCCGGGCCAGCGTTCGCGCCGGCGGCCGTCGGGCATCACGATGCGGTCGGGCTCGAAGCGGATCGTGGCGCGCCGCGGGTCGCGAAAGCCCACCTTGCTGTATTCGTCGTAGCGTTCCGGGTACAGACCTTCGGGCGTGAGCAAGCCGTCGCTGGTCATCTTGCGCGTCATCAGCGGCATCACCGGCAGGCCCACCGTCACGTCCAGGTGCACCTGGTAGCGCATGCCGATGCGCACCCATTCGACCTGCGCATAACCGTGGATCTCGCCCTGGTAGTTGCCGGTCAGCACGTAGCTCAGGCGGGTCGATGCGGGCCATTCGAAGGGCGGCGCGCTGGCGGCCTCGGCGACCGCTGGCGCGGCCGGTTCGGGCACGCTCGGCGCGGGCTCCTCCTCGGGCACGGTCGGCTGCGGAAACTCCGCAGGCTCGGGCATCACCGGCGCCGTCAGATCCGCCTCCTGCGCGGCAACCACCAGCGGATCGACCGCGGGTTCCTCGGCGGCCGATGCGGCCGACGCCGCAGGCTTCGGCGCCGCGGCCCGCTTGCTGCGCACGGGCTTCGGCGCCGCCGGCGCGGGCGCGATGGGCGGCGGCGCGCTGACTTCCAGCTCGCGCACGTAGGCCACCTCGACACGCTGCGGCATCGCGGCCTCGGCATCGACGTCCGCCATGCGTTCGGCCATCTGCTCGGCCACGCAGCCGTGCACGGCCAGCACCAACGTCGAGACCACCAGCGCTGCCACGCGCCGCGGCCAGGGCATTCCGGCCCCGGCAAGGCTGACCCACCAGCTCAGCCGCCCAACCATGCCTTGCGCAAGGCCGCCGGCCGTGCCGCCTTGGCATCCGGCGTCAGCGCGATCGTGCCGGCGGCCTTGTCGTCCTCGGGCAGCAACAGCGGCAGGTTCATCACCCGCTGGTCGCGCGACAGCAGCAGCGAGCCCACCGCGCCCGGCTGCAGCAGGCGCTGCGCGTCGTCGACACGGCGGATGCGCCAGCCGTCCACGGCGATCAGCTCGTCGCCGGCCGACACGCCGGCCGCCTCGGCGAGCCCGCCGCGCAGCACATGGGTCACCTTGACGCCGGTCAGCGCACTTTCGCTGACGCGCAGCCCGAGGCGCTGCGCCATCGTCGGCGCCTGCGACTGCCACTGCACGCCGAAGCGCTCGAGCAGCGGCTTGAGCGGCAGGTCGCCGGTGCCGTGCACGAAGGCCTGCAGCTCGTCGTCGAAGGAGCGCCCGCCCACCTCGCGCAGGACCTCGCGGATGTCGCTCTCGGCGATCGGCCCGCCGCCGCTGCGCACCCACAGGGCGCGCATCACGGCGTCGAGCGAGCCCTGCTGCGAACGCAGCAGCAGGTCGAGCGCGAGGGCCACCAGCGAGCCCTTGGTGTAGTAGCTGATCGTCGCGTTGGGGGTGTTCTCGTCGCCGCGGTAGTACTTGACCCAGGCGTCGAAACTCGCCTGCGCGACGCTTTGCACCTTGCGCCCCGGCAGGCTGAGCACCCCGGTGATGGTCTTGGCGATCAGCTTCAGGTAGCGCGCTTCGTCGATCAGCCCGGCGCGCACCAGCAGCAAATCGTCGTAGTAGGAAGTGAAGCCCTCGAAGAACCACAGCAGCTCGGTGTAGTTCTCGCGTGTGTAGTCGACGGGCTCGAAGTCGCGCGGCTTCAGGCGCTTGACGTTCCAGGTGTGGAAGTACTCGTGGCTGATCAGGCCGAGCAGCGTCACGTAGGGATCGGTCACCTCGCCCTTGCCCTTCTGCGGCAGGTCGCGGCGCGCCGCGATCAGCGCCGTGCTGGCGCAATGCTCGAGGCCGCCGTAGCCGTCGTCGACCGCGTTCAGCATGAACACGTAGCGTTCGAACGGCGGCTTCTTCCTGTCGTGCCAGAAGGCGATGGTGGTTTCGCAGATGCGCTGTGCGTCGGCCAGCAGCCGGTCCCCGTCGAAGTCGGGCCAGGCGCCGGCGACGACGAACTCGTGCAGCACGCCGTGCGCCTTGAAGCGTCCGTGCCAGAAGTCGCCCATTTCCACCGGATGGTCGACGAACTCGTGGTAGTGCGCCGCCTGGTAGCGGCCGCGGCCGGCCGCATCGACCTTCAGCGGGGCCATCGCGGTGGCGACCTTCCAGCCGCGCGGCAGCTGTCTGAGTTCGAGTTCATGCGGCTCGTCTTCGCGGCCTTCGACGCGCAGGCACAGGCTGGTGCCGTTGAAGAAGCCGCGGCGCGCGTCCAGGAACGCCGTGCGCACCGAGGTGTCGAAGGCATAGACGAGGTAGCTGACGGTCAGCGCCGCGCGGCCGCTGCAGCGCGCCTCCCAGGTCGCCTTGTCGAGCTGCACCAGCGTCACCTCCTGCTGGCCTTGCTTCGCTTCGAGCTGCGACAGGTGGCGCGCGAACTCGCGCACCAGGTAGCTGCCGGGAATCCACACCGGCAGGCTCAACCGCTGCGTGGCCGCGGGGCTGGGAACCGTCAACGTGACGCGAAACAGATGTGCGTTCGCGTCGGCAATGTCAATGCGGTAGGAGATCATCGGTCGGCGGTGTCGGGCGGTCGAGGCCGCCGATTGTGTTCCATGTCGTCCTCCGGGCGGCGCAGCCGCCCGGAGGACGACATGACACTTATCGCACCGCTCCCCCAGCCCCCTCCGAGAAGGGGCTCCAGCTCGTTCGACAGCTCCCCCAAGTCCCCCTCCGCGAGGGGGACTCCAGCATGTTTGTTGAAACACCTCGCGTGGCGCCGTGGGTGTTGCGCGCGATCGACTCTTCGAAGGGTGTGGGCGGCCGCAGGCCGCTTCAACAAACGAGCTGGAATCCCCCTCGCGGAGGGGGACCTGGGGGAGCCGTCTGACATGCTGGAGCCCCTTCCCGGAGGGGGCTTGGGGGAGCCGTGCGATACGCCTGGCCGTCCTGGTGACGGCAAGCCGTCCCAGGGGACGGCCAGCCGTCACCCGCCCTTGCGCGCTGCGGCGGCGACGAGCCGCTTCTCGACCTCTTCCGGCGGCAGCGCGCCGGGCGCGCGCTGGCCGTCTTCGAACACCAGCGCCGGCGTGCCGTTGACGCGGTGCTTGCGGCCCATATTCATGTTGCGCACCAGCGCCGCGGTGTCGCACTGCCCCATCGAGCGCGCGGGCGCGGTGTTGTTCACCATCCAGTCGCGCCACGCCGCGGTCTTGTCCTTGGCGCACCAGATGTTGCGCGACTTCTCCTGCGAGTCGGGGCCGAGGATGGGGTACAGGAAGGTGTAGACCGTCACGTCCTTCACCTGGGCGAGCTCGCGCTCGAACTTCTTGCAGTAGCCGCAGTTCGGGTCGGCGAACACCGCCAGCTTGCGCGCGCCGGTGCCCGTCTTCCAGACGATCGCGTCCTTCAGCGGCAGCGTCGCGAAGTCGATCGCCGTCAGCTTGGCGACCCGCTGCTCGGTCAGGTTGGCGCGGGTCCGGGTGTCGATCATCTGCCCTTCGATCAGGTGGTTGCCCTGCTCGTCGGAGTAGAAGACGTCGGTGCCGACGCGGATCTCGTACAGCCCCGGGATCGGCGTCTTGCTGATCTCGTCGATCTTGGGAAAGTCGGGCAGCCGTTCGGCGATGTTCTTGCGGATCGCCGCGTCGTCGGCGAATGCCGACGGGATGAGCAACCCGGCACACAGGGTGGCGAGCAGCGAGCGGCGAAGAATTTGCAGCGAAGTCGCCATTGGCGGGGGGCTTTCAGGAGTCGAGCGCCCGGGCGGTGAGCCAGCGCTTGACGAAGGGGAGGTGGTTGACCAGAGTCAGGCCGCGGTTGCGAAGTTCCCGCACCGCGGGCGTCGAGTGTGCAAAAAGTTGCAGCAGGCCGTCGGTCAGCTGGCCCATCGCCCAGGTCGGCGCCAGTCGCGCACGTGCGTAGCGGCGCAGCAGCTTCTCGTCGTCGAGTTCGCGCCACGGCTCGCGTTCGGCGATCACCCGCGCCAGTGCCACCACGTCGGCCAGGCCCAGGTTAAGCCCCTGCCCGGCCAGCGGATGCACCACGTGCGCCGCGTCGCCGAGCAGCACCCAGCCGGCGCCCGACACGGCGCTGGCCTGGCCGCGCATGAGCGGCCAGGCGGCACGCGGCGAGGCGAGCGTCAGTTCGCCGGCCGCGCCGGCCGTTGCCTCCATCAGGGCCTGCTCGAAGGCGCGCTCGTCCATCGCGAGCAGCACCTCGGCACGCTCGTCGGGCAGCGACCACACGAGCGCGTAGGAAGACTGCGGCACCGGCGTGTCGAAGGGCAGCAGCGCCAGCACGTCGGGCGAGCGAAACCACTGGCGCGCGACGTTCTGGTGGTCGCGGCTGCTGCTCAGGCGCGCCGCGATGGCGCGGTGGCCGTAGGCGACACGCTCGAAGCCGATGCCCAGCTTGTCGCGCGTGCCAGACGCCTTGCCCTCGCACAGCGCCGTCAGCGTGGCCTGCACGTCGTCGTCGTTGACCACGCTCACATGCGGCGCAAAGCGCACGGCCGACGCCAGTTCGCGCTCCAGCACCGCCGCGTCGACGATGTGGGCCAGCTCGCCGGTACGCGCCTCCCAGGCCGAGAACTCGAGCACGCTGTCGCCCGAATCGCCTTCGATGTGCATGTCGTGCACAGGCGTGGCGGCATGCGCGGGCAGCGCATCCCAGACCTTCAGGCTGCGCAGCAGCGCCACCGACGTGGCGCTGAGCGCGTAGGCTCGGATGTCGGGGCCGCCCTCGCGGCGCATGGGGTCGGGCCGCAGGGCGATCTGCAGCCCGAGGCGCGCCAGCGCCAGCGCCAGGCTTTGCCCGACGATGCCTGAACCGCGCACGAGCACGTCGTAGGTTGTCATCGCGGCCGATTGTAGGGACCGGTCGAAGACCCTGTGCCGCTGCAGCGCAGTCGCTGGCAAGGGCACAATTTGGTCCCGAAAGAGAGGAATCCCATGCCTTCGTGGTTGCGCCGGGTGCTGATCGCCCTGGCTGTCGTGCTGTTCTTGCTGGTCGCCGGCGCCGTGTGGTTCATCGCGACCTTCGACGCGAACAGGTTCAAGGGGGTCGCGATCGACTGGATGAAGACCGAGCGCAATCGCACGCTCGTCATCGACGGACCGATCGAGCTGACGGTGTTTCCGCGCCTGGCGGTCAAGGTCTCCAAGCTGAGCGTCAGCGACGTCGGCCGGTCCACGCCCTTCGCTGCGCTCGAGGAAGCCGGGCTCGCGGTGGACATGTGGCCGCTGCTGCGCGGCGAGGTGGTGGTCGGCGGCATCGACGCACGCGGCGTGCGCCTGACCTACCTGCGCGACGCGCGCGGGCGCAGCAACGTCGACGACCTGATGCAGCCCAAGGAACCCGCCACGCCGTCGGCCGCGAAGAAGCCGCTGCGCCTGGACATCAGCCGCATCACGCTGAAGGACGTGCGGGCACGCGTCAAGGACGACGTTGCGAAGGTCGACGGCGAGCTGACGCTGCGCTCGTTCACCGCCGGGCGCATCGCCAACCAGGTCGAGGCGCCGGTCGAGCTCGACGCGCAGTTCGACTTCAAGCAGCCGCTGCTCAAGGGCTCGCTCAGCGGCGACACCCGCCTGACGCTGGACACCGACAGCGGCTCGCTCGCGCTGCGCGACATGTCGCTCGCGTTCAAGGGCGACGCGCCCGGCGTGGCGGGCGTGGACGCGACGCTCAAGGGTGCCGTGGCCTGGGACGGCGCCAAGAAGAGCGCCGATGCGCAAGCACTGGCGGTGCAGCTGAGCGGCCACACCGGCACGCTCAAACACGCCGGCAGCACGCTCGCGATCGAGCGATTCAGCTTCGACCCGGCGCGCAAGACGCTCGCATTGCGCCGGCTGCAGGCGCGTGTGAAGGGCACGCAGGCCAATCTGCCGGTCACGCTGGACCTGGACTGGCCCGAGCTGTCGGTGAGCGGCGACACCCTGAGCGGCAGCGCCTTCAGCGGCGCGCTGACACGCGGCGGCGAGATGCCCATCGCGGCCAGGTTCAAGAGCAACCCGCCGAGCGGCAACTTCGACGCCGTGCGGCTGCCCGGCTTCGAGGCGCAGCTCACGAGCGAGGCGCCGCGCCGCAAGCTCGCCGGCACCCTGCGCAGCGACCTGACGCTGCAGCCCGGCAAGGCGGCGCTGGTGCTCGACCGGCTGGACCTGCAGGCGAAGATCGAGGAGCCCCAGGTCCAGCCGCTGGCGCTCACCCTGCGCGGCAACGCCGTCGCTTCGGGCCAGCGTTCGAGCTGGGTGCTGGCCGGCCAGCTGAACGAGAACCGGTTCTCGAGCGATGGCCAGGTGCTGCTCAACGGCGGAGTGCCGCAGGTCACCGCCAAGGCGCGCTTCGATTCGCTGGACCTGAACCGCCTCACCGGTCCGGCCGCACCGGACGCCAAGACGCCGCCGGCGGCCGGCGGCGACACGCCCGTGGACCTGGCTGCACTGCGCAGCGTGAACGGGCGCTTCAGCGTGCAGGCGGCGCGCTTCGCCTTCCGCCAGTACCGCGTGGCCGACGCGCGCATCGAGGCCGCGCTCGATGCCGGCATGCTGCGCATCACCGAGCTGCGCGGCCAGGCCTGGGGCGGCCAGCTGAATGCGACGGCGTTTGCCGACGCGCGCGCCAGCCGCATCGCGATCAAGGGCGCGGCCAACGGCGTCAACGTCAACGCGCTGGTGAAGGACGTGGCCGCGAAGGACTGGATCGAGGGCACCGGGCGCGTGGCCTGGGACATCGATACCGCCGGGCGCAGCGTCAACGAGATGAAGTCGCGCCTGCAAGGCAACGCGGCGCTGCAGCTGCGCGACGGCGCGATCAAGGGCATCAACCTCGCCAAGACGCTGCGCCAGGCCAAGGCCGCGCTGTCGATGAAGCAGGATGCCTCGCAGAAGTCGGTGCAGACCGAGAAGACCGACTTCAGCGAACTCTCGGCCAGCTTCCAGATCGCCGACGGCGTGGCGCGTAACCGCGACCTGGACATGAAGAGCCCGTTCCTGCGCCTGGGCGGCGAGGGTGCGATCGACGTCGGGCGCGGCCGCATCGACTACCTGGCCCGCGCCACGGTCACGTCCACCTCCCAGGGCCAGGACGCTGCCGACCTCGCCGCGCTCAAGGGCCTGACGGTGCCGGTGCGCCTCGCCGGGCCCTTCGAATCGCTGGACTGGAAGATCGAGTGGTCGAGCGTGGCGGCGGGGCTCGTCACACGCAAGCTCGAAGACAAGCTCAGCGAGAAGCTCGGGCTCAAGCCGCCAGCGCAGGGCGCCTCGCAACCCTCGCCGGCCGACGCGCTGAAGAACAAGCTGAAGGGCCTGTTCAAGTGAGCGCGCCCAGCGATGCCGGGGGCAGGACGGGCGGTGCAGGCTACCGCCTCGAATGAGCAGGCTGCGGAGCTGGCAGCTCTTCGCCATCTGCGTGCTGACCTGGGGCACGACCTGGCACGCCATCACCTACCAGATCGGCCACACGGCGCCCGATGTCGGCGTGGCGCTGCGCTTCGCGCTCGCCGGCCTGTGCGTGATCGGCCTGTGTCTGTGGCGCGGCCTGCCGCTGCGCTTTTCCGCCACCGACCATGCGGTGTTCGCGCTGCAGGGCGTGTTCATGTACGGCGTGTCGTACATCTGCGTCTACGAAGCCGAGCGCCACCTGCCGTCGGGCCTGGTGGCGGTGGGCTATTCGGCCTCGCCGCTGATCTCGGGCATCGGCGCGATGCTGCTGTTCGGCGTGGCGGTCTCGCGCCGCTTCGTCGCGGGCGGGCTGGTGGGCCTGGCGGGGGTGGCGCTGATCTTCTGGCCCGAGTTCGGCAAGGCGGCACAGGGAGTGTCGACGGCCCGGGGCGCGGCCTTCACGGTCGGGGCGGTTCTGTTGTCGTCGGTGGGCAGCCTGACCGCCAGCCGCAACCGCCACCGCGGCCTGCCGTTCTGGCCGGCGCTCGGCTTCGGCATGCTGTGGGGCTCGGCGGCCGCGGCGCTGGTGGCGCTGGTGCAGGGGCACTCCTTCATGCCGCCCGCGGTCTGGTCGTGGTGGATATCGCTGCTGTACCTGTCGCTCGCCGGCTCGGTGCTGACCTTTGCCTGCTACCTGACGTTGCAGGACCGCATCGGCCCCGGGCCATCGGGGGCCATCGGCGTGATGACGCCGCTGCTGGCGCTGGTCGTCTCGCTGATGTTCGAGGGCTATCGTCCGGACCTGCTGACCGCCGTGGGTGCCGCCCTGGCGGTGGGCGGCAATGCGATGATGCTGCTGCGGCCCGCGCCTCGGCTCGCGGAACCTAAAATCGCGCCCTCCTCCCGAATGCCCGGAAAATCCCCATGAGTCTCAAATGCGGCATCGTGGGCCTGCCCAACGTCGGCAAGTCCACCCTCTTCAACGCGCTGACGAAAGCCGGCATCGCCGCGGAGAACTACCCCTTCTGCACGATCGAGCCCAACGTGGGCATCGTCGAGCTGCCCGACCCGCGGCTCGACGCGCTGGCGGCGATCGTCAAGCCCGAGCGGGTGGTGCCGGCCATCGTCGAGTTCGTCGACATCGCCGGGCTGGTGGCCGGCGCCTCCAAGGGCGAGGGTCTGGGCAACCAGTTCCTCGCGCACATCCGCGAGACCGACGCCATCGTCAACGTGGTGCGCTGCTTCGACGACGAGAACGTCGTGCACGTGGCGGGCCGGGTCGACCCGATCGCCGACATCGAGGTGATCCAGACCGAGCTGTGCCTGGCCGACCTCGCCACGGTCGAGAAGTCGCTTGCGCGCTACGTCAAGCCCGCCAAGGCCGGCGACAAGGAGGCGCAGCGTCTGGTCGACGTGCTCAACAAGTGCCAGGCCGCGCTGAACGAGGCGAAGCCGGTGCGCAGCCTCGACTGGAGCCGCGAGGAGCAGGTGGTGCTCAAGCCGCTGTGCCTCATCACCGCCAAGCCGGCGATGTTCGTCGGCAACGTCGACGAGAACGGCTTCGAGAACAACGACTACCTCGACAAGCTGCGCGCCTTCGCCGACGTGCAGAAGGCGCCGGTGGTGGCGATCTGCGCCAAGACCGAGGCCGAGCTGGCCGACATGGGCGACGAGGACCGCATGCTGTTCCTCGCGGAGATGGGTCAGACCGAACCGGGCCTGAACCGGCTCATCCGCGCGGCCTTCAAGCTGCTCGGGCTGCAGACCTACTTCACCGCCGGCGTGAAGGAAGTGCGCGCCTGGACCATCCACGTGGGCGACACCGCGCCGCAGGCGGCAGGCGTGATCCACACCGACTTCGAGCGCGGTTTCATCCGCGCGCAGACCATCGCCTTCGACGATTTCATCGCCTACAAGGGCGAACAGGGCGCCAAGGATGCAGGGAAGATGCGCGCCGAGGGCAAGGAGTACGTGGTCAGGGATGGGGACGTGATGAACTTCCTGTTCAACGTCTGAGCCCCCGAGGGTGGTTCCGGCGACTTCAGATGTCCGTTCGCACCGAGCCCGAACGGCTGTGGAATGCGCATGGACAAATCGACGCCAGACTCGACACCGGGTGGCTCGGGAGCCTGTGAAGACATGAATCGCACCCGCGTCGGCATCACGTCTTGAACGCAACACGCGACCCGAGGCGATTCTTCAGCAGGCTGCTGCAGCTGCTGGCGATCGCGGCCGGCTACTTCGTCGTCGGCTGGCTGTCGCTGCGCATTGCGATCGTGCCGGGTTATGCCTCGCCGCTCTACCCGGCCGCCGGCATCGCGCTGGTGGGCGTGCTGGTCTACGGCTGGCGCGCGGCCGCCGGCGTGCTGCTGGGCGCCTTCGCCGTCAACGTCTCGCTCGCCGCGCCCGGCGACGGCGCGCTCACGCGCATGCTGGTGCCGCTCGCGCTGGGCGGCGGCGCCGCGCTGCAGGCGCTGGTCGGGGCCGCGCTGGTCAGACGCTTCGTGCGCCAGCCGCTGACGCTGACCGAACCCGGCGACATCGCGACCTTCTTCGGCCTGGGTGCCGTCGCCGCCTGCCTGATCAGCGCCTCGGTGGCCACCGCCACGCTCGGCATGACAGGCATCCTCGCGCCGGCCCAACTCGGCGCGACGTGGCTGACCTGGTGGGCCGGCGACACGCTGGGCTGCCTGATCGCCGCGCCCGTCGTGCTGACGCTGATCGGCCGACCACGCGCCGATTGGGCCCCACGCCGGCTGACGGTCGGGCTGACGCTGGTGCTGGTGACGGCGCTGATGGCGGCGATGATCGTGCTGGTGGCGCGCTGGGATCACGAGCGCATCCGCGCCCATTTCGAGCGCGAGGCACACAGCGCGTCGTCGACCTTCGCCGCCCAGTTGCACGATCCGCTGCACGCGCTGGAGGCGCTGCGCGGCGTGTACATGGCGTCCGAGGCGGTGTCGCGCGACGAGCTGCGCCGCGCAGCGCGCGGCTGGCTCGAGAGCAGCCATCTCCAGGCGCTTGGCTTCAGTCAGCGGGTGCGGCGTGCCGACATCCCGGCCTTCGAGGCCGAGGTGCGCGCCGAAGGGCTCGCAGGCTACCGCGTGTTCGACCGCACCGACTTCGGCGCGCTCGGCAGTCCCGCATCCATCGACGTGATGGCCATGCGCTACATCGAGCCGATGGCGGGCAACAGCAGCGCGCTCGGGGTCAACGTGCTGTCGATCCCGGCGGCGCGGGCGGCGATCGAGTCGGCGATCCGCACCGACCGGCCCGCTGCCAGCGCCGGGTTTGCGCTGACCCAGGATCCGAGCGGCGTCGAGCAGGCCGGCGTAGTCGTCTATCACGCGATCTACCACGGCGAGCCGGGCACCGTGCAGGAGCGGTTGGAGGCCGCGCGCGGCGTGGTCTTCGTCACCCTGCGTGTGGACGACACGCAGCGCGCGGTGCTGGACCAGGTGCCACGCTACCTCACGGTGTGCCTGCTCGACACCGACCCGCTGGCCCCGCGACGCCGGCTTTCGGGGCCACCAGGCTGCGAAACCCAGCCGTCGGAGCTGCTGCACGTACGGCCGATCCCGTTCGCCGGACGGCAGTGGGACCTGCGCATCTACGCCGACCCGCTCGCGATGCCGAGCGCGCGCAACAGCAACGCCTGGCCGTTCGCCCTGGTGGGCTTGATGTCGGCGGCCGTGCTGGGCGCGCTGCTGCTCACCGTGACGGGCCGCGCACGGCGCATCGAACTCGCGGTGCGCGAACGCACCGCGGCGCTCACGCAGCAGGTCCACGAGCGCGAGCAGGCCGAATCGGCGATGCGCGCCAGCGAGCAGCGCTTTCGCAACATCTTCAACAACGTGCCGATCGGCGTGTGCTACACCGACCTGCACGGCAACGTGAAGCAGACCAACCCGCGCTTTTGCGAGCTGGTCGGCTACAGCGCAGACGAACTGCTGCGCATGACGGCCGCCGCCTTCACGCACCCCGAGGACATGCCTCTCGACAAGCAGTACTCGGCCCAGCTGGTGCGCGGCGACTTTCCGCTGTACCGTCGGCACAAGCGCTTCATCGACAAGGCGGGGCGGGTGCTGTGGGTGCAGACCACGGTCTCGCTGCTGCGCAACGAGGACGGGCAGCCGTGGCGCATCGTGGCCGCGGTCGAAGACATCACCGAGCACCTGCGCCTGCAGGAGGCCGAACGAGCGCGCGAGGCCGCCGAAGCGTCGAACCGCGCCAAGAGCGACTTCCTCTCGCGCATGAGCCACGAGCTGCGCACGCCGCTGAACGCGATGCTCGGCTTCGCGCAGCTGCTCGAGCTGGACCGCCGCCACCCGCTGTCCGACATGCAGCGCCCCTGGGTCTCGCAGATCCAGCAGGCCGGCTGGCACCTGCTGGAGATGATCAACGACGTGCTGGACCTGTCGCGCATCGAATCGGGCAACCTGCGGCTGACCATCGAGGCACTCGACCTGCAGGCGCTGCTGGCCGCCGCCACCACGATGCTCGAGGCCGAGGCGGCGCGCCGCGGCATCGTCATCACGCAGGACCTGGCGGCCGACGCGGCCGTGCTGCGCGGCGACGCGACGCGGGTCAAGCAGATCTTCATCAACCTGCTCAGCAACGCCGTCAAGTACAACACCGACGGCGGGCGCATCCACGTCGCCAGCCGCAGCGTCGGCGAAATGGTGGAGATCACCGTCACGGACACCGGCATCGGCATGACCCCCGAGCAGATGGGCGAGCTGTTCCAGCCCTTCAATCGCCTCGGCCGCGAGCGCTCGCAGCAGGAAGGCACCGGCATCGGGCTCGTGATCAGCCAGCGCCTGGCCGAGCTGATGGGCGGCACGCTGCGGGCGCGCAGCGCCGCCGGCGAGGGCTCGTCGTTCATCGTGTGCCTGCCAGCCGTGCACGAGCCGCAGGCGCTGCGCTCGGCCTTCGGCAGCCTCGCGACCGGCTCGCCCGGTTACCACCGGCGCATCGTGCACTACGTCGAGGACAACGAGACCAACGTGGAGGTGATGCGCGGCGTGCTCGCCCAGCGGCCCCAGGTGATGCTGGACGTGTCGGTGACCGGGCTCGACGGGCTGGCCGCCATCCGCGCGCGGCGGCCCGACCTGATCCTGCTCGACATGCACCTGCCCGACATCGATGGCATCGAGCTGCTGCGCCACCTGAAGAGCGACCCGGCCACCGCCGCCATCCCCGTCGTCATGGTCTCTGCCGACGCCTTGACGTCGCAGATCGACGCGGCGCACGATGCCGGCGCGCTGCGCTACCTGACCAAGCCCGTCAGCGTTGCGGAGCTGCTGGCGGTGCTCGACGAGGTGCTCGGCGAGGCCGAGACACGCTTCGGCTGAGCCGGACGGCGCGAAGCGCCCCTGCGTTGGGGAGCGCAGTCGCCTCCTCAGCGGCCGGCGGAGGCTTCCGCGGCAGCCTCCGACAAGGCAGGCGCGGCTCGGCCCTGCGTCGGCAAATTGATTACGTAACTTAATCAATTCTTGCCGCACCGCCGCATCGGTTTGTGCGGGTTTCCCCCGTAACCATGCCGGGCCAATTAGTTAAATATCTGAACCGTTTTACGGCTTCACGATGAACACCACTCCTTCCCCCGAGACACCCCTGCTGGCCATGCAGGTCGACGCCGGCATCGCCCACCTGCAGCTGCGCCGGCCCGCCAAGCGCAATGCGCTGAGCGACGCGCTGATCGCGGAGCTGCACCGCGCCTTCGTCTCGCTGCCCGCCGAGGTGCGGGTGGTGGTGCTGAGCGGCGAAGGCGAACATTTCAGCGCCGGGCTGGACCTGTCGGAACTGAACGAACGCAGCGCGGCCGAAGGCCTGCTGCATTCGCGCAGCTGGCACGCCGCCTTCGAGCAGATCCAGTTCGGCCGCGTGCCGGTGATCGCCGTGCTGCAGGGCGCCGTGGTCGGCGGCGGCTTGGAACTCGCGAGCGCCGCGCACATCCGCGTGGCCGAGCCGAGCGCCTTCTATGCCTTGCCGGAAGGGCAGCGCGGCCTGTTCGTCGGCGGCGGCGGCTCCGCCCGCATCCCGCGGCTGATCGGGCTCGCGCGCATGACCGACATGATGCTGACCGGCCGCGTCTTCGACGCCGAAGAGGGCCTGCGCATCGGCCTGTCGCAGTACCTCGTGGGCGCGGGCGAAGGCCTCGCCAAGGCGATGGCGCTGGCCGCCAAGGTGGCCGCCAACGCGCCGCTGTCGAACTACGCGGTGATGCAGGCGCTGCCGCGCATCGCCGAGCAGCCGCAGGCGCAGGGGCTGTTCACCGAGTCGCTGATGGCGGCCATCGCCCAGGGCGACGACGGCGCCAAGGGCCGCATGCGCGACTTCCTCGCCGGGCGCGGGGGCAAGGTCTCGCCGGAGGGCAGCTGAGCGATGAGATATTCAGTGTCAACCTCTCTTTCAAGGGCCGCCGCGCCGGGCCGCCCCAAGCAGGGCCCGACCCTCTCGGAGGGTGGCTCGCCGTACGCGGCGAGCCGGGTGTCGTCATGAGCTTTCGACACGTCTCCCTCGGTGGTTCGCTGGCGGCGAACTTCGTCGACCGCGCCGACGGCAGCACGCTCGTCAGCGCGCAGGAACCGCTGGCCGCCTACCCCGATCGCCTCACCGACCGCCTGCAGCACTGGGCCGAACTGGCGCCCGATCGAACGCTGGCGGCCAAGCGCGTGCGCGGCGGCGACTGGCGGCGCATCAGTTATGCCGAGGCGCTGCACAGCGCCCGCGCCATCGGGCAGGCACTGATCGAGCGCCGCCTGAGCGTCGAGCGGCCGGTGGCGATCCTCTCCGACAACGACCTGGAGCATCTGCTGCTGGGCCTCGGTTGCCAGTGGGCGGGCGTGCCCTACGCGCCGGTGTCGCCGGCCTACTCGCTGATGTCGCAGGACTACGGCAAGCTCAAGCACATCCTCGGCGTGCTGACGCCGGGGCTGGTGTTCGCCTCGAACGCCTCGGCCTATGGCCGCGCGATCGCGGCGGCCGTGCCGGCGGACGTGGAGGTGGTATTCACCGGCAGCGACGCCGGCGGCCACCGCGGGACGCCGTTCGCCGCGCTGCAGGCCGGCGCACCCGGCCGCGAGGTCGACGCGGCGCATGCGGCCGTCGGCCCCGACACGATCGCCAAGTTCCTGTTCACCTCCGGTTCGACGCATCTGCCCAAGGGCGTGATCTGCACGCAACGCATGCTGTGCGCCAACCAGCAACAGATCCTGCAGTGTTTCCCGACGCTCGGCGAGGAGCCGCCGGTGCTGGTCGACTGGCTGCCGTGGAACCACGTGTTCGGCGGCAACCACAACGTCGGGCTCACGATCTACAACGGCGGCACGCTCTACATCGACGACGGCAAGCCGGTCGCCGGCCTGATCGGCGAGACGCTGCGCAACCTGCGCGAGATCGCGCCCACCGTCTATTTCAACGTGCCCAAGGGCTTCGAGGAGATCGCCAACGCGCTGGAGGTCGACGCCCCGCTGCGCGAGATGCTGTTTTCGCGCGTGAAGATGTTCTTCTTCGCCGGCGCGGGGCTCTCGCAGCCGGTGTGGGACAAGCTCGACCGGCTGGCCGAGCAGGCCTGCGGCGAACGCATCCGCATGCTGACCGGCCTGGGCATGACCGAGACCGCGCCGTTTGCGATCTGCGCCAACCAGGGCGAGGTGAAGGCCGGCTACATCGGCCTGCCCGCCCCCGGCATGGAACTCAAGCTGGTGCCCACGGGCGGCAAGGTCGAGGTGCGCTACCGCGG
Source organism: Piscinibacter sp. (assembly GCA_036401155.1). Classification (GTDB taxonomy): domain Bacteria; phylum Pseudomonadota; class Gammaproteobacteria; order Burkholderiales; family Burkholderiaceae_C; genus Albitalea. The sequence goes on from DASWVR010000108.1 coordinate 19,889, forward strand.
CCCCAACGTGACGCCGGGCTACTGGCGATCGCCCGCGCAGACGGCGCAGTGCTTCGACGACGAAGGCTGGTACTGCAGCGGCGACGCGCTGCGGCCCATCGACCCGGCCCGGCGCGAGCTGGGTTTCGCCTTCGACGGCCGCATCGCCGAGGATTTCAAGCTCGCCACCGGCACCTTCGTCTCGGTCGGCCCGCTGCGCGCCAAGGTGATCGCGGCCGGCGACCCCTACGTGCAGGACGTCGTCATCGCCGGGCTGAACCGCAACCAGATCGGCCTGCTCATCTTCCCGCGCATGGACGTGTGCCGCCGGCTGGCCGACATGGATGCCACCGCGCCGGTGTCCGAGGTGCTGGCCGCAGAGCGGGTGCAGACCTTCTTCCGCGCGCTCGTGAACCGGCTGCATGCAAGCGGCACCGGCAGCTCCAACCGAGTCGAGCGCGCGCTGCTGCTGGTGGAGCCGCCCAACATCGACCGCGGCGAGATCACCGACAAGGGCTCGATCAACCAGCGCGCCGTGCTGCAGCACCGCGAGGCGCTGGTCGAGCACCTGTACGCCGGCGGCGACGACGTGATCCTGCCCACCGAGTGATGGCCACACCCACCCACGAGGTCAAGCGATGAACGGCTTTTGCGCCACCTTCTCCGACGTCTGGCTGCTCGACGGGGTGCGCACGCCCTTCGTCGACTACATGGGCGCGTTCGCCGCGCTGTCGCCCACCGACCTGGGCATCAAGGCCGGCCGCGAGGCGCTGCGCCGCGCGGGCGTCGAGGCCCGCACGATCGACTCGGTCATCACCGGCAACATGGCGCAGGCGAGCTTCGACGCCTACATGCTGCCGCGCCACATCGGCCTGTATGCGGGCGTGCCGATCGAGGTGCCGGCGATCAACGTGCAGCGCATCTGCGGCACCGGCTTCGAGCTGCTGCGCCAGGCCGGCGACCAGATCGAGCGCGGCTACGCGAGCACCGTGCTGTGCGTGGGCAGCGAGTCGATGTCGCGCAACCCGATCGCCGCCTACACGCACCGCGCCGGCTTCAGGCTCGGCGCGCCGGTGGAGTTCAAGGACTTCCTGTGGGAAGCGCTGGACGATCCCGCGGCCAAGGTCTCGATGATCCAGACCGCGGAAAACCTCGCCAGGCGCTTCGGCATCACCCGCGAGGCAGTGGACGAGTACGCCGCCGGCAGCTTCGCGCGCGCGGTGGCGGCGCAGCAGGACGGCTTTCTCGCCGGCGAGATCTGCGCAGTGACCGACGAGGTGTTCGAACTCGCGGGCTACGAACCGCGCGGCATCACGCTGCCGCGCAAGGCCGGCGAGGTCACGGCCGACAACCACATCCGGCCCTCGCCGCGTGAGGCGCTCGCCCGCCTGCGGCCGGTGTACGCCGGCGGCGTGCAGACGGCCGGCAACAGCTCGGCGCTGGTCGACGGTGCCGCCGCCGCGGTGGTGGCCTCGGGCGAGATCGCGCGCCGGCGCGAAGGCAAGCCGCTGGCGCGGCTCGCCGCCGCGGCCGCCGCCGGCGTGCCGCCGGAGATCATGGGCATCGGGCCGGCGCCCGCCATCCGCGCCCTGCTGCAGCGCACCGGGCTCGCGCTGGCCGACATCGGCCTGTTCGAGATCAATGAGGCTCAGGGCGCGCAGATCATCGCGGTGGAACGCGAACTGGGGCTGGACCGCGACCGCCTCAACGTCAACGGCGGCGCGATCGCCATCGGCCATCCGCTGGCCGCCACCGGCATGCGGCTGACCGTCACGCTGGCGCGTGAACTCAAACGCCGCGGACTGCGCTATGGCATTTCGTCGGCTTGTGTCGGCGGCGGTCAGGGCATGGCCCTGCTGATCGAGAACACGGAGGCATGAAGTGACCCACGCGGGGACAAGAACACGAACACGAGCGACGTCATCCCGGCGACAACCGGGAACCATGTGCCTGCGCCATCCGTGGATCCCGGCTTTCGCCGGGATGACGGGTGGCCAAGGCGTCGTCGTTGGCGCATGCAAGCCATGGAGCCACTGAAATGACCATCGAAGGACAAGCCGCTCTCGTCACCGGCGGCGCCTCGGGCCTCGGCGCCGCCACCGCGCGCGAGCTGGCGCGCCGCGGCGCGAAGGTGGCCGTGCTCGACCGCAACGCCGACGGCGCGACGGCGGTGGCGGCCGAGATCGGCGGCATTGGCCTCGCCTGCGACATCACGTCCACGGACAGCGTCGTGCAGGCACTGGCGGCTGCGCGCGAAGCGCACGGCAGCGCGCGCATCCTGATGAACATCGCCGGCATCGGCACCGCCCGCCGCATCGTCGGCAAGGACGGCTCGCCGGCGCCGCTCGAAGACTTCCAGCGCGTGGTCAACGTCAACCTCGTCGGCACCTACAACGTCACGCGCCTGGTCGTCGCCGAGATGATCAAGCTCGACGCGCTGGCCGACGGCGAACGCGGCGTGATCGTGTGCACCGCCTCGGTCGCCGCCTTCGACGGACAGGTCGGGCAGGAAGCCTATGCCGCCTCCAAGGGCGGCCTCGTCTCGATGACGCTGCCGCTGGCGCGCGACCTCGCGCAGTTCGGCGTGCGCGTGTGCACGATCGCGCCGGGGCTGTTCCTCACGCCGCTGATGGCCGAGCTGCCGCAGCCGGTGCAGGAGTCGCTCGCCGCCAGCATCCCCTTCCCCAAGCGGCTCGGCAAGCCGGAGGAGTTCGCCCATCTGGCGGCGAGCATCGTCGAGAACCTGTCGCTCAACGGCGAGGTGATCCGCCTCGACGGTGCGCTGCGCATGGCGCCGAGATAAACCATGACCAAAACCACCCTTCACACCGTCAACGTCTCGTTCGGCGATTGCGATCCCGCCGGGATCGTGTTCTTCCCCAACTTTCTGCGCTGGATGGACGCGGCCTCGCAGTTCTTCTTCATGGAGTGCGGGCTGCCGCCGTGGCGCGAGCTCGAACGCTCGCGCGGCATCGTCGGCACGCCGCTGCTGGAGATCAACACCAAGTTCATCAAGGCCGTGGCCTATGGCGAGACCATCACGATCACCACCTTCATCGAGGAATGGCGTTCCAAAGTGTTCGTGCAGATGCACCGCGTGACACGCGGAGACGATCTGATTTGCGAGGGGCGCGAGGTGCGTGCCTTCGTCAAGCGCGACGCAGACGACCGCGATCGGCTGCGCGCGATTCCCGTGCCGGAAGACATCAAGGCACTGTGTTCCTAGATCGAGAGCGGCCTCGAAGAGCCGATCGACACCCACCGTTGCAGGAGACAAGACCGTGATCCCCATTCGCCACTTGATCGCCGCGCTGGCCGCGGCCGTTGCCACCGCGGCCCACGCCGACATCACCATCGGCGTGAGCCTGCCGCTGACCGGCCCCGCGTCGGGTCTTGGCATCCCGATGAAGAACTACTTCGCGCTGTGGCCGCAGAGCGTCGCCGGCGAGAAGCTCAACCTGATCATCCTCGACGACGCCACCGACCCCACCAACGGCGCGCGCAACGCCAAGCGCTTCGTCACCGAAGACAAGGTCGACATCATCATGGGCTCGGCTGCGACGCCAGTGGCCATCGCGATGGCCGATACCGCCGCCGAATCGGGCACCGTGCAGCTGATGTTCTCGCCGGCGCAACTGCCGCCGGGCAAGGACAAGTGGAGCTTCCGCCTGCCGCAGTCGAACTCCGTGATGGCGCACGCGATGGTCGAGCACATGAAGAAGCAGGGCGTGAAGACGGTCGGCTTCCTCGGCTACACCGACGCCTACGGCGAGGGCTGGCTGCGCGACTTCACCGCCGTCGCCGCCAAGGACGGCATCAAGGTGGTCGCCGCCGAGCGCTTCGCACGCGCCGACACCAGCGTCACGGCGCAGGCGCTGAAGCTGGTCAGCGCCAACCCGGACGCGATGCTCGTCGTCGCCTCGGGCAGCGGCGCGGCGATGCCGCAGAAGGCGATCGTCGAGCGCGGCTACAAGGGCAAGATCTACCAGACGCATGCCGCGGCCACGCGCGACCTGATGCGCATCGGCGGCAAGGATGTCGAAGGCACCTTCGTCGTCTCGGGCCCGGCGGTGATCGCCGAGCAGCTGCCCGACAGCCATCCGTCGAAGAAGCTCGCGATCGACTTCGTGCAGAAGTACGAGAAGGCCTACGGCGCGGGCTCGCGCAACCAGTTCGCCGGCCATGCCTACGACACGCTGATCGTGCTGGAGAAGGTGCTGCCGGTGGCGCTCAAGCAGGCCAAGCCGGGCACCAAGGAGTTCCGCGCCGCGCTGCGCGATGCCATCGAGAACATGGGCCGCACGGTGTTCTCGCATGGCGTGATGAACTGGACTCCCGACGATCACTGGGGCTTCACCAACGAGACCGGCGTGATGCTCAAGGTGGTGAACCAGGACTGGAAGGTGGAATAACCCCGGGCCGTTCCAACCCACCCGTTCGGGCTGAGCCTGTCGAAGCCCTTCGACAGGCTCAGGGCGAACGGTCTTGCGCCGATCATCCTGAGCTTGTACTCCCGATTGCCCTGAGCTTGTCGAAGGGAGGACAAGCTCAGCGCGAACGGTTTCGCTCCGTCCCGCACGACAAGACACTGCCTCATGGACTTCTCCATCGCCAGCATCCTGACGCTGGACGGCCTCACCAACGGCGCGATCTACGCCCTGCTGGCGCTGGCCCTGGTGCTGGTGTTCGCGGTCACGCGGGTGATCTTCATCCCGCAGGGCGAGTTCGTCGCCTACGGCGCGCTCACGCTCGCGATGCTGCAGCTGGGGCAGGTGCCGGGCACCGTCTGGCTGCTGCTCGCGCTGGCGCTGCTGGCCGCCGTGCGCGTGGCCTTCGTCGAGCTGCGCGACGGGCGCGGCACCACGCGCGCCGCCCTCGCCGCCACCAAGCTGCTGGCGTGGCCACTCGCGGTGACGCTGATCGCCTGGTGGGCCGCGCCGCGCCAGTGGTCGCTTGCCGTGCAGAGCCTGCTGACGCTGGCCATCGTCACGCCGCTCGGCCCGCTGGTCTACCGGCTTGCCTACGAGAAGCTGGCCGACGCCACCGTGCTGGTGCTGCTGATCGT
>DASWVR010000109.1:0-25477 GCA_036401155.1 Piscinibacter sp.
CGGCGTGCCCACCGTGAGCCGCACGCAGTTCTCGAGCAGCGGATGCATGAAGGCCACGTTCTTCACCAGCACGCCGCGCGAGCGCATGCCTTCGAAGGCCTTCTTCGAGTCGGGCACCCGCGCGAGGATCATGTTCGCCTCGCTCCTGAAGGGCGTGACGCCCGGCAAGCCGGCCAGCTCCTCGAGCAGCCGATCGCGCTCGCTGCGGATGATCGCCGCCTGGCGTGCGTACTCGTCGGCGTGCTCCAGCGCGAACAGCGCCGTCTCGCAGTTCAGCACGCTGATGTTGAAGGGCGGGCGCAGCTTGTCGAGTTCGGCGATGAGGGGCTTGCGGCCGATCAGGTAGCCGATGCGCACACCGGCCAGTCCGAACTTGCTCATCGTGCGCATCAGCAGCACATGCTCGTGCCGCTGCAGGCGCGCCATCGAGTCGCGCGCAGCGAACGGCTGGTAGGCCTCGTCCATCACGACGAGGCCCGGCGCCGCCTCGATGATCGCGTCGATCGCCGCGTCGTCCCACAGGTTGGCGGTCGGGTTGTTCGGATAGGCGAGGTAGACCAGCGCCGGCCGGTGTTCACGCACCGCGTTCAGCATCGCCGGCAGGTCCAGTTCGAACTCGGCGGTGAGCGGCACGCCGACGAACTTCAGGCCCTGCAGCCGGGCCGACATCTCGTACATCACGAAGCCCGGGAGCGGCGCCAGCACCGTGCTGCCCGGCACGTCGCAGGCCATCGCCAGCAGCGAGATCAGCTCGTCGGAGCCGTTGCCGAGCATGATGTCGCAGTGGTCGGGCATCTTGGCGTGCTCGGCCAGCTTCGCGCGCAGCACGTCGCCACGCTCGGCCGGATAGCGGTTCAGCGCGACCTCGGCGAGCCGCTGGCCGAGTTCCTCGCGCAAGGCGGGCGGCAGCCGGAACGGGTTCTCCATCGTGTCGAGCTTGACCATGCCGGCCGAGGGCTGGACCGCATAGCCGTGCATCGACTGGATGTCCTGGCGGATCACCCGCCCCATGCGCTGCTCCAGAGTGCTCATGTCGGGCTCCCCTTCAGTCGCAATTCAGCCGCGCGCGCGTGTGCCTGCAACCCTTCGCCGTAGGCGAGTTCAGCGGCGATCGGGCCCAGCCTGCGCGCGCCCGCCTCGCTCACCTCGATCAGGCTGGAGCGCTTCTGGAAGTCGTAGACGCCGAGCGGCGACGAGAAGCGCGCCGTGCCCGAGGTCGGCAGCACATGGTTGGGGCCGGCGCAATAGTCGCCCAGGCTCTCGCTCGTGAAGGCGCCGAGGAAGATCGCCCCGGCATGCTTGAGCAGCGGCTCCCAGCGCTGCGGCTCGTTCGAACTGATCTCGAGGTGCTCCGGCGCGATGCGGTTGCTCAATTCGCAGGCCTCTTCCATGCTGCGGGTGTGGATCAGCGCGCCGCGCCCCTTGAGCGACGCCTCGATCACCTTGCGCCGCGGCATGTCGGGCAGGAGGCGGTCGATCGCCTCCTTCACGCGAGCGATGTAGGCGGCGTCGGGGCTCAGCAGGATGCTCTGGGCGAGCTCGTCGTGCTCGGCCTGACTGAACATGTCCATCGCCACCCAGTCCGGCGGCGTCGTGCCGTCGGCGAGCACGAGGATTTCGCTCGGCCCGGCGATCATGTCGATGCCGACCGTGCCGAAGACGCGCCGCTTGGCGCTGGCGACATAGGCGTTGCCCGGCCCGGTGATCTTGTCGACGGCAGGAATGCTCGCCGTGCCGTAGGCGAGCGCGCCGATCGCCTGCGCACCCCCCACCGTGAAGACACGGTCGACGCCGGCCACAGCCGCCGCCGCCAGCACCAGCGGGTTGCGCTCGCCGCGCGGCGTGGGCACGACCATGACGATCTCGCCGACGCCCGCCACCCGCGCCGGCACCGCGTTCATGAGCACACTGGATGGGTACGCCGCCTTGCCGCCCGGCACGTAGATCCCCACGCGGTCGAGCGGCGTGACCTTCTGGCCGAGCAGCGTGCCGTCCTCGTCGCGGTAGCTCCACGAGCGGCCGCAGGCTTCGAGCTGGCGCTCGTGGTAGCTGCGAACCCGCTGCGCGGCCGCGTCCAGCGCCTCGCGCTGGGCGGGGGGAATCGATTCGAGCGCCGCCTGCAGCTCGGCGCGCTGCAGTTCGAGCGCCGAGGCCGTCGCCACGTTCAGGCCGTCGAAGCGCTGCGTGTATTCGAGCACCGCCGCATCGCCGCGCTGCTTCACGTCGGCGAGGATGGACGCCACACGCGCCTCGATCGCGCGGTCTTCATCCGCCGACCAGTGCAGCATCCGCTGGAACTCCGTTTCGAAGTCGCGGGCGGTGGTGGCCAGTTGGCGGATGTTGACGGTCATGATCGGGACCCGATGGCGGAGGCGAAGGCGTCGATGATGTTGCGGATGGGCTCGCGCTTGAGCTTGAGCGCCGCCTGGTTGACGACGAGTCGCGAGGAGATCTGCATGATTTCCTCGACCTCGACGAGCTGGTTGGCCTTCAAGGTGCTGCCGGTGGACACCAGGTCGACGATCGCGTCGGCCAGGCCGGTGAGCGGCGCGAGCTCCATCGAGCCGTACAGCTTGATCAGGTCGACGTGCACGCCCTTGTTGGCGAAGTGTTCGCTGGCGCAGGCGGTGTACTTGGTGGCCACGCGGATGCGCGAGCCCTGCCTCACGGCGGCGGCGTAGTCGAAATCGACCCGCGCGGCGACGCTCATGCGGCACCTGGCGATCTTCAGGTCCAGCGGCTGGTACAGCCCCTCACCGCCGTGTTCGAGCAAGGTGTCGCGCCCGGTGACGCCGAGGTCCGCGCCGCCGTACTGGACATAGGTCGGCACGTCGGTTGCGCGCACGAGCACGACGCGAACGTCAGGGCGGCTCGTCCCGATGATCAGCTTGCGCGACTTCTCCGGGTCTTCGCTGACCTCGATGCCGGCCGCCTTGAGCAGCGGCAGCGTCTCGTCGAAGATGCGGCCTTTCGAAAGAGCCAAGGTGATCATTTGACTCTTTCGATGTCGGCGCCGATGCCGCGCAATTTGGCTTCCATCTGGTCGTAGCCGCGGTCCAGGTGGTAGATGCGGTCGACGATGGTTTCGCCGTCGGCCACCAGGCCCGCGATCACCAGGCTCGCCGAGGCCCGCAGGTCGGTCGCCATGACCGTGGCGCCCGACAGCTTGTCGACGCCGTTGATCATCGCGGTGTGCCCGTCGACCTCGATGCGCGCGCCCAGGCGCACCAGTTCGTTGACGTGCATGAAGCGGTTCTCGAAGATCGTCTCGGTGATGCGCGCGCTGCCTTCGGCGATGCAGTCCAGCGCCATGAACTGCGCCTGCATGTCGGTCGGGAACGCCGGGTACTCGCTGGTGCGAAAACCCACCGCGCGCGGGCGCTGGTCGCTCTTGACGCGGATCCAGTCGGCGCCGGCCTCGATCATCACGCCCGCTTCGCGCAGCTTGTCGATCACCGCGCCGAGGTGCGCCGCCTGCGCGCTGCGCAGCACCACGTCGCCGCCGGTGGCCGCCACGGCGCACAGGAAGGTGCCGGTCTCGATGCGGTCGGGCACGATGCGGTGCGCCGCGTCCGGCGCGAGGCCATGCAGCCGCTCGACACCCTGGATGCGGATGCGGCCGCTGCCGTGGCCTTCGATCTTCGCGCCCATCCTGATCAGCATCTCGGCCAGGTCGGGGATCTCCGGCTCCTGCGCCGCGTTCTCCAGCACCGTCTCGCCCTCGGCCAGCGCCGCGGCCATCATGAAGTTCTCGGTGCCGGTCACCGTGATCATGTCGGTGGTGATGCTCGCGCCCTTCAGGCGCTTGGCGCGGGCGACGATGTAACCGTGTTCGACGCTGATCTCGGCGCCCATCGTGCGCAAGCCCTTGATGTGCTGGTCGACCGGGCGCGAGCCGATGGCGCAGCCGCCGGGCAGCGACACCCGCGCCTCGCCGAAACGCGCCAGCAGCGGGCCGAGCACGAGAATGGACGCGCGCATCGTCTTCACGAGGTCGTAGGGCGCCTCGGGCGAGGTCACGCGGCCGGCATCGATGGTCGCCGTGCCCGGGTCCGCCGGGCTGCGCTCGGCCGTCGCGCCCATGTTGCGCAGCAGCTTGAGCATGGTGCTCACGTCCTGCAGGCGCGGCACGTTGGCGAGCGTGACGGGTTCGGCCGTCAGCAGCGCGGCGCAGATCTCAGGCAGTGCCGCGTTCTTCGCGCCGGAAATCGTGACTTCGCCCGAAAGCCGGCGGCCACCGCGAATCAGAAGTTTGTCCATGAGCGTGTGTGCTGCCCATGCTCATCACGGCCCTCGAACCCGCTGGCGCAGGCCCGCCAGCCGCAGTGAACACTGCGGCGGGTGTCAGTGGTGATGAGGGGCGGCGGGAGTGGAAGCCCACTCGGCCGGGGTCAGCGTCTTCATCGACAGGGCGTGGATTTGCTCGCGCATTCTATCGCCCAGGGCCTGGTAGACCCGCTGATGGCGGGCCACGCGATTGCTGCCCTCGAATTCCTTGGACACGATGGTCGCGAAGAAATGCTGGCCGTCGCCCTCCACCTCGAGGTGCTCGCAGTCGAGCCCTTGCGCGATGTAGCGCTGGACTTCGGAGGCGGTCGGATCGGCCATGATGGGCGGCATTCTAGCCTTGGCTTTGCGCCGGCGGGACATGGTGCCGGCAGGGCCCGCGCCGCCCGCAGGGTCGTTTGCCGTGCCCGGCGACCGGTTGCCCGGGTCAGTGGCGAATCTTGTAGCCGATCCTGAGCAGGTGCAGGCAGATGGCCGCCACCACGACGAAGCTCGTGCCGACCACGCCCAGGCTGAGCCACGGCGAGACGTCGCTGACGCCGAAGAAGCCGCGCCGGAAGCCGTCGATCATGTAGAAGAACGGGTTCAGGTGGCTCACCTCGTACCAGAACGGCGGCAGGGACTTGACCGAATAGAACACCCCCGAGAGGAAGGTCATCGGCATGATGATGAAGTTCTGGAAGGCTGCCATCTGGTCGAACTTCTCCGCCCACAAGCCCGCAATGAGGCCCAGCGAGCCCAGCATGCCGGCCCCGAGCAGCGCAAAGACGACGATCCACCACGGCTCGGCGGCCGAAAGCGGCGCGAACCACAGGGTGACCAGCAGCACGCCGAGGCCCACCGCCAGGCCGCGCACCACCGAGGCGCCGACGTAGGCGAGGTACCAGGCCCAGTGCGACAGCGGCGCGACCAGCAGGAACACGAGGTTGCCGGTGATCTTGCTCTGGATCAGCGACGAACTGCTGTTGGCGAAGGCGTTCTGCAGCACGCTCATCATCACCAGGCCCGGGATCAGGAAGCTGGTGTAGCCGACGCTGTCGAACACCTTCACGCGGTCCGACAGCACGTGGCCGAAGATCAGCAGGTACAGCACGGCGGTGAGCACCGGCGCGGCGACCGTCTGGAACGACACCTTCCAGAAGCGCAGCACCTCCTTGTAGAGCAGCGTGCGCGTGCCCGACAGCCGGCCGGTCGCGAGCGTGGTCACTGGACGAGCTCCGCGCTGCGCGCCGCCGTGCGAGCCCCTTCAGGCGGCCGAGCGGGGCTCATGCCGCCACCGGCGCCTTCAGGGGCAGGGGCTTCGTCTCGCCCTGCATGATCTCGAGGAAGACGTTCTCCAGGTCGGCGCGGCCGATCTCCAGGTCTTCGGGCTGGCAGCCGGCGCCGTGCAGGATGGCAAGCACCTGCTCGACCTCCTTGGCGTCGTGTGCCTTGATCTGCACGATGCGGCCGGTGACACGCGATTGCGCGACCAGTTGAGGCGGCAGCGGTGTGTCGAGCTTGAAGCGCATCATCGTGCTGGCGGTGCCGGCAAGCAGCGCCGAGGTGCGGTCCAGCGCGACCACACGGCCCTGCTTGAGCATGGCGATGCGCGCGCACAGCGCCTCAGCCTCCTCGAGGTAGTGCGTGGTCAGGAGCACCGTGTGGCCTTCCTTGTTCAGGCGCGCGACGAACTGCCACAGCGTTTGCCGCAGTTCCACGTCGACCCCGGCCGTCGGCTCGTCCAGCACGATCACCGGCGGCCGGTGCACCAGCGCCTGCGCCACCAGCACGCGCCGCTTCATGCCGCCGGAGAGCTGGCGCATGTTGGCGTCGGCCTTGTCGGCGAGCCCGAGGTGGGCCAGCAGTTCGTCGATCCAGGCATCGTTGCGGCGCACGCCGAAGTAGCCGCTCTGGATGCGCAGCGCCTCGCGCACGCTGAAGAACGGATCGAACACCAGCTCCTGCGGCACGATGCCCAGGGTCCGGCGCGCAGCCGCGTAGTCCGTCAGGACGTCGTGGCCGTGGACCGTCACGCGCCCGCCGCTCGCGCGCGCCAGCCCGGCGAGGATGCTGATCAGGGTCGTCTTGCCCGCGCCGTTGGGACCGAGCAGCCCGAAGAACTCGCCGGGCGCGATGTCGAAGCTGACGTGATCGAGCGCATGGACGTCGCCGCGGGCAGCGTGGTAGGTCTTGCTGACGTCCTGGAATGAAATGGCGTGCATGGGCGCCGGAATTGTAGGCAGGGCTCCCGAATCGTGCTGTCCGAGCCGCGACAAGGTTGGACGGCACTGCACTTGGTGCTAGATTGCCCGCCAAACGAGAGCCCACAGAGACAACCTCATCCATGGCAACCCAGGCGAAGAAGCCGCGCCGCACCGCGGAGCGCATCCTCGAGGTCACGCTCGACCTGTTCAACCGCTTCGGCGAGCCCAACGTCTCCACCACGCTGATCTCGGCCGAGCTGAACATCAGCCCCGGCAACCTGTACTACCACTACCCGGCGAAAGACGAGCTGATCAACAGCCTGTTCGACCGCTACGAACGCTCGCTCAACGACCTGCTCAATGCCGCCGACAACGTGCGCAACGTCGAGGACGCGTGGCTGTTCTTCCACATGCTGTTCGAGCTGATCTGGCAGTACCGATTCCTCTACCGCGACCTAAACGACCTGCTGAGCAAGAACCGGCGCCTCGAAACCCACTTCCAGTTCGTGCTCAAGAACAAGTCGCGCGCCGTGCAGAGCGTGCTCGACGGCATGAGCCGCGGCAACGCGATCCGCATCGATTCGCGCGAGGCCGAACCGGTGGCCACCTCGATGGTGGTCGTGCTGACCTACTGGCTCAGCTACGAATACGTGCGCGATCCGCGCCGCGCGCTGGAGCCCGAAAGCGCGGGCGCCGCCATGATGCGCGGCGCGTTCCACGTGCTCAGCCTGCTGATGCCCTACCTCGAGCCCGCCCAGAAGGAGCATCTGCTCGGCCTGGTCGGCAACTACAACGCCAAGTGAGCGAAGGAGACCCGTCATGGCGAAATGGACTGCATTCCCCTACGACAACGCCGACTACGTCTACGACGCGGCGGCGCTGAAGAAGAACTGGGCGCGCCTGCACGCAGGCGATGCCGAGCCCTGCCCCAAGGACGACAAGGTGCTGGCCGCCTGGGCGCTGTTCCACGCGGGCGAATTCCAGAAGGCGACCGAGGCCGGACTGAAGGCGGGCGGCGCGGGCATCACGGCGGCCAACAAGGCGCAGGCGATCTACGCCAACTACCTCGAAAAGAGCGAGAAGACCAAGCTCGCGCTGTTCATGGAAGTGGCCGAACGCGCCGAGGCTCAAGCCGCCGAAGAGCCGAAAAATGCCAACGCGCACTACCTGATGGCCTATGCGCTCGGCCGCTACAGCCAGGGCATCAGCGTGACCAAGGCCCTGGCGCAGGGCCTGGGCAGCAAGGTGAAGAACGCGCTCGAAACCGCCATCAAGCTGCAGCCCAAACACGCCGACGCCCACATCGCGCTGGGCGCCTTTCATGCCGAGGTGATCGACAAGGTCGGCTCGCTGCTGGGCCGCACGCAGGGTGCGAGCAAGGACACCGGCCTTGCGATGTACAAGCAGGCGCTGAAGCTGAACCCGGCCTCGGCCATCGCGAAGGTCGAGTACGCCAACGGCCTCGTGATGCTTGAAGGCGAAAAGAAGATGAAGGAAGCCGAGAAGCTCTACGCCGAGGCCGCCGAGTGCGAGCCGATGGACGCGATGGAACGGCTCGACGTCGAGATGGCAAAGGCGGAACTCGAAGACTGACGCACGCTGCCCACATCGGCCGCAGGCCGATTCAACATGCATGCTGGAACCCCCTCCCGGAGGGGGCCAGGGGGAGCAGCCCTGTTCACCCCACGGCAGCATCAGGGTGACCATCACCAGCTTCTCGAACTCCGGCTCGAAGCGGTCGATGATCTCCTGCGGCCGCGGGCACAGCTTTTCGTCGGTGATGAGCCCGAACTGGACGCCGCCCCCATAGGAGAGGATGCTGACGCCGACGCCGATGTTGCCCGACTGCGGCACCCAGAACATGGTCTGGCGAAGCGTCGAGCCGCAGAACTTGAGCGGCTTGGCGGGACCCGGCACGTTGGTCATCACCGCCGTCGCCTTCTTCGCGAACATGTTGAGCAGCGCGTCCTGCGCGGGCTTGATCAAGAGGCCCGCCACCGCAAGCACCGCGAAGGCGAGCAGCGGCTGGTAGCTGCCCTTGAGTTCGTTCATGCGCGCGCGCACCGCGTAGACCCGCTCGATCGGGTTCTCGATGCCGATGGGCAGCACCAGCGGCACCAGGCCGAAGCGGTTGCCGAGCTGGTAGGCCTTCTCCAGCGGGCGCAGGTTCACCGGCACCATCGCGCGGATCTCCTTGCCGTGCGGGTCCTCGCCCTGCTCGCGCAGGTAGCGGCCGATGGCGCCGGCCACGCAGGCGAGCAGCACGTCGTTGACCGAGCAGTTGAGCGCCTTGCCGATCGCCTTCACGTCGTCGAGCGAAATCGGCTCGCCCCAGGCGACATGCTTGATGCCCACGGGCTTGCCTTTGAGCCGCGTCGGCGAATCGTCGGGCATCAGCGCCATCGCGGCCACGTCGCTCACCACCTGGTAGCCCGAGCGCGCCATGTCGAGCGAACCGAACAGCGGCTGGTAGGGGTTGGCCAGCATCTCCATCGATTTGGCGAGGCCGCTGCCATACATGCCGATCGCCTTCACCGTCAGGTCGGTGAAGGGCTTGACCACCGCGTCGGTGAGCCAGTCGTGCTCGCCCTCCGCTTCGGCCTTGCGGCGCTTGCGCTCGGGCGGGTCCATGCCGCCGTCGGTGATCGAGAGCATCACCGAGATCAGCGCGATGCCGTCGGCGATGCAATGGTGGATGCGCGCCACCAGCGCGCTGCCGCCTTCGTAGTCTTCGATGAGGTGGAACTGCCACAGCGGGCGGTCGTGGTCCAGCGGCGTGGTCGACAAGGTGCCGACCAGCTCCTGCAGCGCCGCACGTTCGCTTTGCCCGCGCCGGCGCTTGAGGGTGTGGCGCACGAGGTGGTTCGCGAGGTCGAAGTCCTCGTCGGCCACCCAGGTCGCCCCCATCGCGTCCTCGACCACCTTCTGCCTGAAGCGCCCGTACTTCAGCAGCTTGTCGACGATCCGCTCATTGAGCTTCTCGATCGTGATCGCCGGCTGCAGCAGCCACACCCCCACGATCATCATGAGGTTGACGTCGTTGTCCATCCGCAACCAGGCGGTGTCCACGCGAGACATGCGCTCGGTCGATGCAAGCATGGGGAGTCTCCTCTATGGTGTTGACGTGGACGCGGTCAAGATGCTGGGTAACATCCACGGCGTCAACGGCATTTTCACTCACGAGGAGAAGGACAGATGGCTGACCTGAAGACCCGGTTCGAACAAGCGGTGGCCGATTCGAAGAATCTGCCCGAAAAACCCGACAACATGACGCTGCTGAAGATCTACGCGCTGTACAAGCAGGCGACCAGCGGCGAGGTCGACGGCAAGCGCCCCGGCTTCACCGACATGGTGGGCCGCGCCAAGTGGGACGCCTGGAACGAGCTGAAGGGCAAGAGCAGCGACGAGGCGATGCAGGAGTACGTCGACCTGATCGAATCGCTGAAGTGACCGGTGGGCCCGCCGGCCCACGGGTCATCCCGGCGAACGCCGGGATCCATGACCGAAGGTCAGCGTCTGCGCGTGGATCCCGGCGTTCGCCGGGATGACGCCTGGGGCGTCACTTCCTCGCCGACTTCTTCGCCGGGGCCTTCTTGGCCGCCGGCCTGGCCTTGCCGGTGGACGCGAGCAGGGCATCGAGGTTCTTTTCGATCTCGCTTTCGATGCGCGCGCTGAACGCGCCGAGCAGAAAACCGAGCTGCGCGTCGAGTTCGAAATGGTCGGGCGCGACGATCAGTTGCCCTTTCACGCCTGGGCGCACGAACTCGACGGTGTCGCTGGTCTCGCCTTCGAGCACCGTGCACTCCATGTCGAACTGCTTCTCCACCTCCTCGGCCCATTGCCACGCGACCTTGCGCGCCTTCGCGAGGCCGAGCTGGTGCGGGCGGTGGATGTGGATGTCGGGCATGGATCAGTCTCCTGGTGATACGAGCTCGGCACGGCGGCGCGCCTTGGGCAGGGCCGCCAGGCGCTTGACCTCGGCGTAGAAGCGGCCGAAGTCGCGCCCCTCGCGCTCGAACAGGCGCTCGAACTCCGGCACCAGTTCGTTGTACGCCGAGAGCACGCCGAAAGCCGCATTGTTGGCGCGCGCGAACCAGGCGTCATACCCGGTAAACCCGCCCCAGCGCTCGCGTTTCATCTGCTCGTACTCGTCGCGCATCGCGGCCATCAGCTCGCCCTTCGCGCGGCGCTTGTCGGCGTCGCCGCCATCGCCCTCGTAAAGCGCTTGCAGCCGATCGCGGTACTTCTTCGTCAGCGCGCGAAAGTCGCGCCGGCGGCCGTCGTAGCGCGCGTAGTCCTCGCGGGCCTGCGGCGTGGCGTGTTCGTTCAGCCAGCGTGTGCCGCCGATGCGCTCGACCGCGGTGGCAAACGACTCGTTGAACTCGGTGTCGCCCTTGGCATAGGCCACCTGGTGCGCGAGCTCGTGGAAGATCAGCCGCGCGAGTTCGCCTTCGGGAAACTGGATGAAGGTGTTGAGCAGCGGGTCGGCAAAGAACTCGCCGGGCAGCGCACCCAGCGTCGAATACGCGGGCACCCCGTAGACGCTGACTTCGAGTTCCTGGGCGCGCAACTGGTGCGCAAAGGCCTCGGCCTTGCTGCGGTCGAAATAGCCGCGGTAGCCGACGCAGCCGACGACCGGGAAGCACCACGTCTTCAGCGTCAGGCTCAACTCGGGCGCCGCGACGACGTTCCACACCGCGGCCGGGCGCTTCAGGTCGGCGTAGCGGCGGTAGCTGGCGTTGTCGGGCAGCTTCAGCTCGGTGACCGCGAAGTCGCGGATCCGCTGCGACAGGGCGAGGCGCTCCTTCAACGCCGCCGGCGCCGTCTGGTCGCCCATCCAGTGCGGCACCGGGCGCGCGCTGTTGAGCAGGTCGAGGTGGCCGCCGACGGAATGGGCGTAGTAGCCGAGCGTGCTGCAGCCCGCCGTCAGGCAGACCGTCGCCGCGGCCAGCGCCGCCATGCCCACCACGCCGAAGAAGGCCATCAGCAGCCAGCGTCTCACGTCGCGACGGCGGCCGCCGGCTGGACCTCGACCAGGCAGTCGTAGAACGACGGTCCACGGCCGATGTCGGTCAGCCGCTGGTGCGTCAGCTCGTTGACGTTGGTGCCGCGCGCGCCGAGCTTGCGCCACCACACGCCGAGCCCGTTGACCACGCCGGGCCGCGCCCGCTCGCTCAGGCGTACCCTGCAGACGTACTCCCCGCGGTCGTTGAAGACGCGCACCATCTGGCCGTCGACGATGCCGCGCCCGAGCGCGTCGCCTTCGTGCATCTCGAGCAGCGGTTCGCCTTCGATGTCGCGCAGGCTTTGCACGTTGACGAACGTGGAGTTGAGGAAGTTGCGCGCCGGCGGCGAGATCATCGCGAGCGGGAAGCGGCGCGCGAGATCGCTGCCCGGCGCCTCGTAGTTCGGCACGTGGTCCGGCACGCCCAGGAGCGGAGAGTCGATGACGCATTTGCCGCTGGGCGTGCGAAATGCCCCGTCCGCGAGCGGCGCGTCGGGCAGCGGCAGCTTGACCCAGCCGTGTTCGCGCAGCGCGTCGAAGGACACGTCCTTGGCAAAGGCGGCGCGTGCCATGTCTTCGTCGGATTCGCAGAAACACGGTTCGTCGAAGCCCATGCGCTGTGCCAGTTCGCGGAACACGCGGGTGTTGGGCCGGGCTTCGCCGAGCGGAGCGATCGCGGGCTCGTTGATCAGCGCGTAGCGGTGGCCGTAACTTGTATGAACGTCCAGGTGTTCGAGCTGCGTCGTCGCCGGCAGCACGATGTCGGCGTGGTCGGCGGTGTCGGTGAGGAAGTGTTCGAGCACCACGGTGAACAGGTCCTCGCGGGCGAAACCTTTGACCACCTTCGGCGACGCCGGCGCCACCGCGACCGGGTTGCTGTTGTAGACGATCAGCGCCTCGATCTTCGGCCCGAACTCGGCCGAGGAGTCGCGCAGCAGGTCGTCGCCGATCGTGCTCATGTTGATCGTGCGCGGCCGGCGCGTGCCCATCAGGTCGGGCCGCTGCAGCGCCGCGCGGTCTACCGAGAACCAGCCGGACGACGACAGCAGCAGCCCGCCCGCGCGGTGCCGCCAGGCGCCCACGAGGCACGGCAGGATCGCCACCAGCCGCACCGCATTGCCGCCGCCGTGCACGCGCTGCATGCCGTAGTTCAGGCGGATCGCCGCCGGCTGCGTGTTGCCGTAGTCGCGCGCCAGGCCGCGCACCTCCTCGGCGCTGATGCCGCACACCTCGGCCGTCCGCTCGGGCGGCCATTGCAGCGCGCGTTCGCGCAGCGCCGGCCAGCCCTCGGTGTGACGCTCGATGTAGTCGTGGTCGAGCCAGTCATGGACGATCAGTTCGTGCATGAGGCCCAGCGCCAGCGCGCCATCGGTGCCGGGCAGCAGCGCAATGTGCTGATGGCACTTGTCGGCGGTTTCGGTCCTGCGCGGGTCGATGCAGATCAGCTTGGCGCCGGCGCGCTTGGCGGCCTGCGCGAAGGTCCAGAAATGCAGGTTGGAGGCGATCGAGTTGCTGCCCCAGATGAGGATCAGCCGGCTTTCCGCATAGTGTTCCAGGTGCATGCCGATCTTGCCGCCGTAGGTCGCGGCCAGCGCGTCGCCGCCTGCGGCGGAGCAGATCGTACGGTCGAGCAGCGAGGCGTCGAGGCGGTGGAAGAACCGCCGGTCCATGCTCTCGCCCTGCAGCAATCCCATGGTGCCGGCGTAGCTGTAGGGCACGACCGCTTGCGGGTCGCGCGCCGCAATGTCCTTCAGCCGCGCCGCGATCTCCGCCAGCGCCTCGTCCCAGCCGATGCGCTCGAACTGCCCGCTGCCCTTGGGCCCGCTGCGGCGCAGCGGATGCAGCACACGCTCGGCGTGGTAGGTGCGTTCGGGATAGCGCGAGACCTTGGTGCACAAGGCACCGTGGGTCGGCGGATGGTCGGGGTCGCCCTGCACCTTGATCGCGCGGCCGTCCTGGACCGTGACGCGTATCGCACAGGTGTCGGGGCAGTCGTGCGGGCAGGCGGCGCGCACCGTCGTGACGGCTGGGTTCATGCATAACTATTGCACAGCCGCGATGACCCGGCACGGCTTGGGAGACAGCCGCTCGCCGGCTTTTCCCGCCTTGGCCCCGGCACTGCATGCACCGGCCCGCCCGGGTAAACTGGGTCGCTCCACCTCCAAGAGACGCTCGACGCGCCTGACCGCGGCGCGTCGAATGCACGGAGCACACCATGCGCCTGATCGAATCCATCCTCGCCGACGCGGCCGCCATTGCCGCCGTGCGACGCGACATCCACGCCCACCCGGAGCTGTGTTTCGAGGAGCAGCGCACCGCGGACGTGATCGCCAAGCAGCTGAGCGACTGGGGCATCCCCATCCACCGCGGCCTTGCCAGGACCGGCGTCGTGGGCATCGTCAAGAACGGCAGCAGCGATCGCGCCGTCGGGCTGCGTGCCGACATCGATGCGCTGCCGATGACCGAGAGCAACACCTTCGCCCACGCGAGCCGGCATCGCGGCAAGATGCACGCCTGCGGCCACGACGGCCACACCGCGATGCTGCTGGCCGCCGCCAAGCACCTGTCGAAACACCGCCACTTCGACGGCACCGTCTACCTCGTGTTCCAGCCGGCCGAAGAAGGCGGCGGCGGCGCGCGCGAGATGATGCGCGACGGCCTGTTCGAGAAGTTTCCGATGGAGGCCATCTTCGGCGCCCACAACTGGCCCGGCATGCAGGTCGGCCAGTTCGCCATCAAGAGCGGGCCGTGTTTCGCGTCCAGCAACGAGTTCAAGATCACGATCCACGGCAAGGGCGGGCACGCCGCGATGCCGCACAACAGCATCGACCCGGTGCCGGTGGCCTGCCAGATGGTGCAGGCCTTCCAGACCATCATCTCGCGAAACATCCGCCCGATCGATGCGGGCGTGATCTCGGTGACGATGATCCACACCGGCGAAGTGACCAACGTGGTGCCCGACCGCTGCGTGATGGAAGGCACCGTGCGCACCTTCACGCTGGAGGTGCTCGACATGATCGAGCGGCGCATGAAGGAGGTGGCGTCGCACACCGCCGCCGCCTTCGGCGCGCAATGCGACTTCGAGTTCGTGCGCAACTACCCGCCGACGATCAACCACCCGGCGGAAACCGAATTCGCGCGCCGCGTGATGGCCGAGGTGGTCGGCGCCGAGAACGTGCTGGAGTTCGAGCCGACCATGGGTGCCGAGGATTTCAGCTACTTCCTGCAGAACAAGCCCGGTGCCTATTTCCTGATCGGCAACGGCGACGGCAGCCACCGCGAGGGCGGCCACGGCATGGGACCGTGCATGCTGCACAACGCGAGCTACGACTTCAACGACGAATTGATCCCCCTCGGCGCGACCCTCTGGGTGCGCCTGGCCGAACAGTGGCTC
The DNA here is from genome assembly GCA_036401155.1 of Piscinibacter sp. Taxonomy (GTDB): domain Bacteria; phylum Pseudomonadota; class Gammaproteobacteria; order Burkholderiales; family Burkholderiaceae_C; genus Albitalea. The sequence continues at coordinate 14,873 of DASWVR010000109.1, forward strand.
GCCAGCAAGCGCTGATGTGATGGACGTCGGTGGACACTTCTGCGAGGCCTACGCGCAGGCGCGCGGCAAGTTCCTCGCCGCGGTCGAGCGCGCCGGGCTCGACGCCGAGTCGCACGCCCATCCTCTGCGCGGCAGAGAGGGCGAAGCGCTCGCGATGGACGTCGTGCTCGACGGCCCGCGCGATGCGCGCCGGCTGCTGCTGATCACGAGCGCCTGCCACGGCGTCGAGGGCTTTTGCGGCTCGGGCATCCAGATCGCCTTGCTGCACGACGAGGCCTGGCGCCGGGCCGCCCGCGACGCCGGCGTGGCGGTGCTCTACATCCACGCGCTCAACCCCTGGGGCTTCTCGTGGTGCCGCCGCGTGACCCAGGAGAACGTCGACCTCAACCGCAACTTCCACGACTTCTCCCAGCCGCTGCCCGCCAATCCCGGCTACGACGAGATCGCCGCGCTGATCGTGCCCCCGACCTGGCCGCCGTCGGACGAGGTGAACGCGAAGCTGCAGCAACTGCTCGACGAACGCGGGCTCGCCGCGATGCAAGCGGCAATCTCCGGCGGCCAGCACAGCCATCCGCAGGGCCTGTACTTCGGCGGGCTCAACCCGACGTGGAGCAACCAGACGCTGCGCCAGGTGCTGCGCGAGCACGGCCGTGCCGCCGACACGCTCGGCTGGATCGATCTGCACACGGGCCTCGGGCCCAGCGGCCACGGCGAGCGCATCTTCGCCTGCCGCGACGACCCGAGCGCGCTGGCGCGCGCACGCGACTGGTGGGGACCTGAGGTCACTTCGATCTACGACGGCAGCTCGAGCGCGTCTCGGCTCACCGGCCTGATGTGGCTCGCGGCCTACGACGAATGCCCGCAGGCCGAGTACACCGGCATCGCGCTCGAATACGGCACCCTGCCGGTGATGGACGTGCTGAACGCGCTGCGCGCCGACCAGTGGCTGGAGAACCACCCGGAAACACCCGAGGCGGTACGAACGCAGATCAAGCGGCAGCTGCGCGAAGCGTTCTACACCGACACCGACACATGGAAGCAGCAGGTCGTCGAGCAGGCGAAGGCGGCCGCCCACGCGGCGGTGCGGGGCTTGGCAGGCTGAGCTTGCCTGCCTCCGGGCGGGATTGTCCGAAAATGATCGGAAATGGTCTGCCGGCGCGCTGACGCCGCGGCCGCTGCGCCCTATCGTTCGTGCTCGCCATCCCGAAGGAGCTCCCCGTGAACACCGCCCTGCTGCTGATCGACGTCCAGGAATCGTTTCGCCACCGGCCGTACTACCGCGCCGACGACACGATGTCGTTTCTTGCACGCTGCAATGCGCTGATCGACGCCTGCACGACACGCGGCATCCCGATCGTGCGCGTCTTCCATGTCGACGGGCCGGCCACGCCCGACAACCCCTTTGCGCTCGAGTCGGGCCATGTGCGGCCACTCGAGGGCCTCGCGGATTTCGACGCCGCCGCCACGTTCCACAAGTCGCGGCACAGCGCGTTGGTGGGCACCGGCCTGCCGGTGTGGCTGCGCGAGAACGGCATTCGCCGCCTGCTGGTCGCCGGCATCCGCACCGAGCAGTGCTGCGAAACGACCACGCGGCACGCGAGCGATGAAGGCTTCGAGGTCGATTTCGTGGCCGAAGCGACGCTGACCTTCGACATGAAGCACCTCGACGGATCGCCGCTGCGTGCGGCCGACATCATGGCGCGCACCTGCGCCGTGCTGAAAGACAGGTTCGCGACCATTTGCAGCGTGGAGCAGGCGCTTGCGCGCGCGAGCTGACGAGCCCGCGATCGACGTTGTCTTCGTGCTGACGCCGAGGTCGCTGCTGCTCGACCTCGCCGGGCCGGCCGAGGCGCTGCGCCTGGCCAACCAGCACCGCGTGCGCGCGGGGCTCGGCGCGCGCTTCCGTCTGCGCTACGCAGCCGCGCAGACGAGCCTCGACAGCTCGGTCGGCGTCTCGCTCGCCGGGCTGGAGCCGCTGCCGCGCGAGTTTCCCCGGCCGACGTGGCTCATGCTGATCGGCCAGCCGAGCGAGGTGCTGGCGCGGCCCGATGCCGACACGCTGCACACGGCGCAGTGGCTCGCCCGCGAGGTCGGCCCGCTGCTCGCCGAATCGGGCAGCGGCCATCGGCTCGCGACCATCTGCTCCGGCACCTTGCTCGCCGCACGTGCCGGCCTGCTGGGCGGACGCCGCTGCACCACCCACCATGCGCTGCTCGACGATCTGCGCCGGCTGGCGCCGCGGGCGCAGGTGGTCGACAACCGCGTGTTCGTGCTCGACGGCCCGCTCGCGTCGAGCGCCGGCGTGACCGCGGGCATCGACCTGACGCTGCAGCTGATCGCAGAAGACTGCGGCGATGCGCTGGCCGCCGCGGTGGCGCAGGACATGGTCGTGTACCTGCGACGAACGTCCAGCGATCCCGAGCTGTCGCCGATGCTGGCGTACCGCCACCATCTGCACCCCGCCGTGCACCGCGTGCAGGACGCCATCACCGCGCGGCCGCACGAGGCCTGGGACATGGCGTCGCTGTCGGCGATCGCGCATGTCACCGAGCGGCATCTGCTGCGCCTGTTCAGCGAACATGCCGGCGTCTCGCCGTTGCACTATCTCGAGAAGATCCGCCTCGAACATGCGCGCCAGGCGCTGCGGCACGGCGCCAGCGTGACGCGCGCGGCAGAGGCGGCGGGCTTCAATTCGGACCTCCAGCTGCGCCGCGCATGGGGCCGGCACCTGGGCGGCTCGCCGCGCGACGCGCTGGCCCGGGCCTGAAGGCCGTGCGCTGCGCCTACAGCAGGCCGCGTGCCGCCAGATCCGCCTCGCACTGCGACCCGCTGAGGAAGTGGATGCCGTGCCAGCCGATGGCGCCGGCCGCCTTCACGTTCATCAGGTAGTCGTCGATGAACACCGTCTCCGCCGGCACCACCCCGAACTGCGCCGCCGCGCGGTGAAAGATCGCCGGTTCCGGCTTGATGAGGCCGATGCGCGAGGAGAAGATGCCGTCGGCGAACCACTGCGCCAGCGGGTGGGTGGCCTCCAGGTGCGCCGCATAGGGCCTGGGCATGTTCGAGAGGAAGAACAGCCGGTGCCCACGCTCGCGCAGGCGATTAAGCAGCGGCTCGGTGTGCGGCAGCGGCTGCAGTTCGTCGGGCACCGCATCGATGATGGTCTGCACCTCCGCAAGCGCCATGCCGGTGCGCAGGGCGATGCGCTGCGCGAGCCGCGCTTCGTCGAGCACGCCGCGGTCGAAGTCGCCCCAGTCGCCGCCAAAGCCCTGGAAGAACTCCGCCACCAGCGCGCTCGTCGCCGCCTCGCTGTGGGCACGCCTGGGCAGCAGGCGCGGGAAGAACTCATGCGGCTGCCAGCGGAACAGCACGCCGCCGAAATCGAACACGACGTTCGCGCCGGAGCGTGGCAGCTTCGACGTCGTGCCGCGCAGGCGCGAATCCGAGCCGCCTTCGCTGCCCACTTGCAGAGGGGCTTCGCTGCGGCGGCTCACGAGATGACGCGCCGCAGAAGACCTGCCGTCGATGCGTCGAGCCCGGACGTATCGCCGCTGTGCAGGCGCGGCAGCAGGTCGTTGCACAGCGCCTTGCCGAGCTCGACGCCCCATTGGTCGAAGCTGTTGATGCCCCACAGCGCGCCGCTCGCGAACACGCGGTGTTCATAGAGGGCGATCAAGGCGCCCAGGCTGCCGGGGGTCAGCTGATCGAGCAGCAGCGTCGTGCTCGGCCGGTTGCCCGGGAAGGTGCGGTGGCGGGCGATGGTCTGCGCATCGAGCGCCTTCGACGCGGTCGGCGCCTTCTCGCCCAGCGCCTGATCGGTCGTCTTGCCGAGCATCAGCGCCTGGGACTGCGCGAGGCCGTTGGCAAGCAGTTTGTTGTGCAGGTCGGTGAGCGCGTGGGTCGGATGCTTGACGAGGATGAACTCGACCGGGATCACGTCGGTGCCCTGGTGCAGCATCTGGAAGTAGGCGTGCTGCCCGTTGGTGCCAGGCTCGCCCCAGACGACGGGGCTGGTGGCGTATGGCAGGTCGCGCCCGTCGAGGTCGACACGCTTGCCGTTGCTTTCCATCTCCAGCTGCTGCAGGTAGGCCGGCAACCGCTTCAGGCCCTGGTGGTAGGGCGCGACGCTGCGGCTCGTGAAGCCGTGGAAGTTGCGGTACCAGACGTCGATCAGCGCCAGCAGCACCGGCAGGTTCTTCTCGAGCGGCGTCTCGGCGACGTGGCGGTCCATCGCATGGGCGCCGGCCAGCAGCGCGCGGAAGTGCTCGGCGCCGATGGCCAGCGCGATCGGCAGGCCGATCGCCGACCACAGCGAGTAGCGCCCGCCGACCCAGTCCCAGAAGCCGAAGGTCGTCTTGATGCCGAATTGTGCGGCCGCGGCCACGTTGGTGGTCGTGGCGACGAAGTGCCTCGCCACGTCGGTGCCGCCGTTGGCCGCGAACCAGGCGCGCGCCGCGTGCGCGTTGGCCATGGTCTCCTGCGTGGTGAAGGTCTTGCTCGCGACGATGAACAGCGTTTCGGCGGGCTTGAGCTGGCGCAGCACCGGCGTGATGTCGTGGCCGTCGACGTTGGAGACGAAGTGGAAGGTGAGGCGCGGATGCACGAAGGCGTCGAGCGCGGGAACCACCATCTGCGGCCCGAGGTCGCTGCCGCCGATGCCGATGTTGACCACGTGCCTGATGCCGCTCGCCTGCGTGTCGCGCACGGTCTCCACGTACGCGAGCATGGCGTCGAGCACACCGTGCACGTCGGCGCCGAAGGCACCCTGGCCGCGCGGCGCGCGCAACGCGGTGTGCAGCACGGCGCGCCCCTCGGTCACGTTGATGGCGTCGCCGCGCAGCATCGCGTCGCGCCGCTCCTCGAGCCTGCACTCGCGCGCGAGGTCGAGCAGGAAGTGCAGCGTCGCGGTGTCGACGAGGTTCTTCGACAGGTCGGCGAACACATGCGGCGCCGCGACGCTGAACCGGTCGAATCGCGTGGGATCGACGGCGAAGGCGTTGCGCAGGTCGAAGTCGCGCCCATGCGCCTCGTAGTGGCCCAGCAGCGCGGCCCAGGCTTCGGTTTGGTCGCAGCGGAGAGCAGTCATGACAGTGCCTGGATCATCTTGTCGAGCCTGGCCGCATCGGCGGCGAAGGCGCGGATGCCTTCGGCCAGCTTCTCGGTTGCCATCGCGTCGTCGTTCAAGGCGTAGCGGAAGGTCGACTCGTTGTAGGTGAGCGCGTGCACCGGCGAGGCCATGGCCGTTTCGGGGTCGAGCATGCGCGCGACCGGCGCCTCGCTCGACTGCAGCGCCGCGAGCAGCTCCGGGCTGACCGTCAGCAGGTCGCAGCCAGCGAGCGCGAGCACCTGCCCCGTGTTGCGGAAGCTCGCGCCCATCACCTCGGTGTCGATGCCGAACTTCTTGTAGTAGGTGTAGATCTGCGCCACCGACCGCACCCCCGGGTCGTTGACGCCGGCATTCGCTGCCTCGTCCCAGCCCGCGCCGGCGGCCTTCTTGTGCCAGTCGTAGATGCGGCCGACGAACGGCGAGATGAGCGTCACGCTCGCATCGCCGCAGGCGACCGCCTGGCACAGGGAGAACAGCAGCGTCAGGTTGCAGTGGATGCCCTCGTGTTCGAGGATGCGGGCGGCCTGGATGCCCTCCCATGTCGAGGCGACCTTGATCAGCACGCGTTCGCGCGGGATGCCGGCGGCTTCATACAGCGTGACGATGCGGTGCGCACGCGCCACGCTGGCCGCGCAATCGAAACTCAGCCGGGCGTCGACCTCGGTGGACACGCGGCCCGGCACGATCTTCAGGATCTCGAGCCCGAAGCGCACCAACACCTGGTCGACCACCTCCTCGATCGGCCAGCCCTTGAACTGCGCCACCGTGTCGGCCAGCACCGGGGCGTACTCGGGCTGCTGCACGGCCTTGAGGATCAGCGACGGGTTGGTGGTCGCATCGCGCGGCGCGAACTGCGCCAGCTGCTTGAAGTTGCCGGTGTCGGCGACGATGGTGGTGAACTGCTTGAGTTGGTCGAGTTGGTTCATGGCAAAGGGTCCGGCGCAGCCTCCATTAGAACCCGAGCCGGGGCTGGGCCCGCGCCTTGCCCCGCCGCCTGTCAGGCGCAAGCCGACGTCGCGCCGGCTGTTCCTGCGCGACACGCCGGCGCCGCCCCCGGCTATGGCGGCGTTGACCGGCGGAAGAAACTTCGGCATCATTCGCATGAAACTAAATTACATCGCTGACTGAAATCATGTCCTTCGACCTCGTCTTCTTCGGCGGCACCGGCGACCTGACCTGGCGCAAGCTCATGCCGGCGTTGTTTCAGGCGTTCCGCCACGGCAAGCTGCCGGCCGGCGCGCGAATCCTGTCCGTCGCGCGCGATGAACAAGGCGACGACAAATACCGCGCCTGGCTCAAGGAGCGCTTCCAGGAGGTGGTCTACGCCAAGCGGCCGACCGACGATGAATTCGAGCGCTTCGCGCAGCTGGTGCACTACCGGCGCATGGACTTGTCGCAGCCGCAGGACTACCAGAAGCTCAAGCACTGGCTGGAAGAGCGCCATGCCGACACGGCGGTGCTGTACCTCGCGACCAGCCCCCACCTGTTTCCGCTGATCTGCGAGCAGCTCGGCGCCGTCGGGCTCAACGGGCCGAGCGTGCGTGTCGTGCTCGAAAAGCCGCTGGGCCACGATCTCGCGAGCGCGCAGGAGATCAACCGCGTCGTGCGCTCGGTGTTCAGCGAAACGCAGGCCTTCCGCATCGACCACTACCTCGGCAAGCCGTCGGTGCAGAACCTGATGGCGCTGCGCTTCGGCAACGCGCTGTTCGAGCCGCTGTGGCGGCGCGAGAGCATCGCCAACATCCAGATCACGCTCGCCGAAGACCTCGGTGTCGGCACGCGGGGCGATTTCTACGATCGCACCGGTGCGTTGCGCGACATGATCCAGAACCACGCGCTGCAGCTGCTGACGATGGTGGCGATGGAGCCGCCGTCGCGCAACGACGCCGACGCGATCCGCGACGAGAAGCTCAAGGTGCTGCGCTCGCTGAAGCCCTTCACCGACGAGAGCGTGCTGCGCGATGTGGTGCGCGGGCAATACCGACGCGGGACGGCCGAGGGCAAGGCGGTGCCGGGCTACCTCGAGGAGGTCAAGGTGCCGCCGGGCAGCAAGACCGAAACCTTCGTGGCGCTGCGCACCGAGGTCGAGAACTGGCGCTGGGCCGGCGTGCCGTTCTACCTGCGCACCGGCAAGCGGCTGGCGGCGCGCGACGCGCAGATCGTCGTCAACTTCCGGCCCACGCCGCACAGCATCTTTCCGGGGGCGAACCAGCCGAACAAGCTGGTGATCAAGCTGCAGCCGGACGACGGCCTCGAACTGCACCTGCTGGCGGCCAAGGGCGCCAACCAGCAGGAGGCGCTGACACCGGTGTTCCTCGACCTGGACTTCGACAAGGCGTTTGCCGAAAACCGCGTCGGCGCCTACGAGCGGCTGCTGCTCGACGCCATCGCCGGCCGGCTCAACCTGTTCGTGCGCAGCGACGAGCAAGAGCAGGCCTGGCGCTGGGTCGAGCCGGTGCTCGACGCCTGGGGCCGTGACAACTCGGCCTCCGGCGGCCCACGCCCGTATGCCGCCGGCACCTGGGGGCCGGCCGCGGCGAGTGCGCTGGTGGCCCGCGACGGGTTCGCGTGGGCCGAAGAACAGTAGGAACCTGCCCGCGCTCAGGTTCCAGGAGTCCGCGCCCGGCGCGATGAAGGGGACGTTTCATGCTGGACCGCATTCGGGCCTCGATACCCGCCCTGCCACCCGCCGAGCAGCGGGTGGCCAAGCTCGTGCTGGCCGACCCGCGCAGCTTCGCCAGCCTGCCCGTGAGCGAGCTGGCCGAACGCTCGCACGTGAGCAAGCCCACCGTCGTCCGCTTTTGCCGCAGCGTGGGCTACGACGGGCTGGCGGACTTCAAGCTCAAGCTCGCCGGCAACGTCAACGAGGGCGTTCCGTTCGTGCACCGCTCGGTCGACGAGGACGACAAGCCTGCCGACGTCATCGTGAAGGTGATCGACAACGCGGTCTCGGCGCTGCTGAAGTACCGCAACGATGCAGCGAGCCACGCCTTCGAGCGCGCCATCGTGGCACTGGCGGCGGCCGGCAAGGCGGGGCGGCGCATCGAGTTCTACGGCGTCGGCAACTCGGGCATCGTGGCGCAGGACGCGCAGCACAAGTTCTTCCGCCTGGGCGTGAACACCGCCGCCGTCAGCGACGGCCATGTGCAGGTGATGAGCGCCACCATGCTGCAGCCGGGCGACTGCGCGGTGATCATCAGCAACTCGGGCCGCAGCCGCGACCTGCTCGACGCCGCCGACATCGCGCGCCGCAAGGGCGCAACCACGATCCTCATCACCGCGAGCGGCTCGCCCCTGGCGCAGACCGCGCAGGGCAGCAACCAGATCCTGCTTGCCTGCGACCACCCGGAAGACTATGACCGCTACAGCCCGATGGTGTCGCGCCTGCTGCACCTGATCGTGATCGACATCCTGACCACGGCCGTGGCGCTGCGCCTTCCCGGCGAACTGCGCCCGATGCTGCAGGAGATCAAGCGCAATCTGCGGGCCAAGCGCTACACGCAGACGCCGGCCTGAGCCGCTGGAGTTCAGGCGCCCGCGGCGTCGAGGGGAATCAGCGCGTCGACGCCGTACAGCTTGGCAAGCGCAGCGAGATGCGGCGGCGTGTGGCGCACCGCGAAGCCCTTGCCCCACGCCTGCGCCTGGCGCTGGCACTCGAGCAGCACGGCGATCGCCGCGGAGTCGAACTGCTGCAGGCTGGACGCGTCGATGATCACGTCGGCCTCGGGCTCGCGCCGGAGCGCCTGCGTGAGCATGGCCAGCGCGTCGCGCGCCTCATCGTTGGTGAGCTTTGCCGGCAGCAGCAGCATCGCGTTCAGCTCTTGGCGGTGGCGGCGCTCTTGTTGCGCTCGGCCAGCTTGCCGATCAGGCCGTCGATGCCGTTGGCGCCGATCTCCTGGGCGAAGCTGTTGCGGTAGTTCTCGACCAGCCACACGCCCATCACGTTCACGTCGTAGATCTTCCAACCGCTGCCGGCCTTCTCGAGCCGGTAGTCGAGCTGGATGGGGTCGCCCTGGCCGCGCACCTCGGTGCGCACGACCACCTCGGCGTCGCCGGGGCTGCTGCGCATCGGCTTGAGCTGGACGGTCTGGTCCTGCACCTGCGCCAGCGCGCCGGAATAGGTGCGCACCAGCAGGATCTTGAATTCGTCCTGCAGGCGCTTTTGCTGTTCGGGTGTCGCCTGGCGCCAGTAGCGGCCGACCGCCGACGCGGTCATGCGCTGGAAGTTCACGTGCGGCATCACCTTCTGGTCCACGAGGGCAATGATCTGCCGCAGGTCGCCGGCCTTGATCGACTTGTCGGCCTTGACCGATTCCAGCACGTCGGTCGACACCTGCTTGATCAGCGCATCCGGCGTCTGCGCCTGCGCCCGCACGGCGCCCACGGCGGACATCAGCGCGATCGAGACCAACAGCAGCACTCGTCTTGAAAACATTCGATTACCTTTCTTTTGTTCCCTTGCGGGAAGACGCTCGTTGGAGCGCCGGACGCCGCAGGAGTTCGCCGCCTTGACGCAAGCGGACGTGACATCAACGCCCGAGACCGCTCGACGGTTGGCCTGGCCGCGAGCTTACTTGGCCGCCGGCGGCGCGCCGGGCGTGCCAGTATCGGCGGGTTTCTCGCTCGGCCGGTCCGCACCCTCGTCGGCTGGTGCGGCAGCCGGCGCCTGGCCCTTGGGAGGCGGCGGGTCTTCGCCGTCGTAGACGAGGCTGCGCCGGCGCTGCAGGTAGGCGTCGCGCATGAAGGTGTACTTGTCGAGCGCGATGTCGTCGAGCACCCGGCTCGCGCCCAGCAGATTCGCTCGGGTATTGATGATCTGCAGCCCCGTCAGCTCCCACTGGACCGCACCGTCGTTGAACGCCAGCGCCGGCGTGGCAGCGCGATCGAGCGGCATGGCCAGCGATTCGCGGATGCTCGATGGGCCCAGCAACGGCCAGACGATGTAGGCGCCGGCGCCCACGCCCCAGTGGCCCAGGGTCTGGCCGAAGTCCTCGTACTGGTGGTCGAGCCCGAACTCGGTCGCCACGTCGAGCACGCCAGCCAGTCCGAACACCGTGTTGGTGCCGAAGCGGATCACGTCGTGCAGGCCGTTCTGAATCTTCCCCTGCAGGAAATTGTTGATCGCCGACCACGCATCGGCCGCGTTGCCGAAGAAGTTGTCGACGCTGTTGCGCACCGGGCGCGGCACCACGTTGCTGTAGCCGGTAGCCACCGGCTTGAGCACCTTCTCGTCGAGCCGTTCGTTGAAGGTGAAGACCTTGCGGTTCCACTTCTCCCACGGATCGAGGCGCTCGCCGGCGGTGCGTGCGCCCAGCGTCGAGCAGCCTTGCATCAGGCCCGAGACGAGCAGAAGAACGACCCAGCCGAGCAGTCGTTGCGCCGACGTCATTTCTTCGCTCCGGGCGGGGGAGCGGCGCCAGCCGAGGCGTTGCCTGCAGGCGGAGGCCCTTCGGCAGCCTTGCTGAAAAGGAACTGGCTGATCAGGTTCTCGAGCACCA
>DASWVR010000110.1:0-2554 GCA_036401155.1 Piscinibacter sp.
TTTCCCGGGCTGGCGGCCTCGCAACACACCGTCGGCTTCCTGTTCGGGTCGGAGCGCTTCGGCATGAGCAACGAGGACGTGTATCGCTGCCATGCGGCGCTCACCATCCCGACGGCGCCGGGCTACGGCTCGCTCAATCTCGCCGCGGCACTCCAGGTCATCGCCTACGAGTGGCGCACCGCGCTCGGTGGTTTCGCCGTCCCGGGCGGACCGGAGCAGCCGGCGCTGCTGGCCGACGGCCAGGCCGTCGCCGGCATGCTGGCCCATTGGGAGCAGGCGCTGGTGGCGATCGGCTTCCTCGACCCGGCGGCCCCGAAGAAGCTGATGCCGCGCCTGAACCAGCTGTTCAACCGGGCGCAGCTCACGGTCGAGGAAATCCACATCCTGCGTGGTGTCGCCAAGGCGATGTCGCAGGCCGGCGCCGCAGCGAGGCGCTAGACTGGGGCACCAGCGACCTCATCATCATGTTCAGCCGCCTGCGTTCCGACATCCAGTGCATCTTCGACCGCGACCCTGCCGCGCGCAGCAAGTGGGAGGTGATCACGTGTTACCCCGGGCTGCACGCGCTGGTGCTGCACCGGGTGGCGCACTGGTTCTGGCGGCGCGACCTGCGCTGGCTGGGGCGCTTCACCTCGCACGTGTCGCGCTGGCTCACCGGCATCGAGATCCATCCGGGCGCGCGCATAGCCGACAAGGTGTTCATCGACCACGGCATGGGCGTCGTCATCGGCGAGACCGCCGAGATCGGCGAGGGCTGCACCATCTACCAGGGCGTCACGCTGGGCGGCACGTCGCTCACGAAGGGCTCGAAGCGCCATCCGACGCTGGGCCGCAACGTCGTCGTCGGTGCCGGCGCGAAGGTGCTGGGCGGCTTCACCGTGGGCGACAACGCCAGCATCGGCTCCAACGCGGTGGTGACCAAGCCGGTGCCGGCCGGCGCGACGGCCGTGGGCATTCCGGCGCGCATCATCCAGGCCGAGGACCTGAAGCGGCGCGAGGAAGTCGCCAACCGGATGGGGTTCTCGGCCTACGGGGTGACGGAGCAGGACGATCCGCTGTCGCAGGCGATGAAGGGCCTGATCGACAACGCGTCGTCGCAGGAGCACCAGATCGCGCTGCTGTGGCAGGCGATCGAGAAGCTGTCCGAGAACGCCAAGGGGCCGGAGTGCGTGCCGGAGGACGCTGCGCTGAAGGAAGGCTTCGAGAAGGACAAGCTGACGCAGCTGGTGGGGAAGTAGGCGTCAGGAAGCCGGGTTCGGCTGTCGACTCTTCTTCAGCGGGCTGGCCGCACCGCCGACTTCGGCCGGAACGCCTTGCACACCTCGTCGTGCGTCTCGAGGTACGGCCCCCCGATCAGGTCGATGCAATAGGGCACCGCGGCGAAGATGCCCGGCACGCCCGCCTTGCCGTCGGCCTCGCGCAAGCCCTCCAGCGTCTCCTGGATCGACTTCGGCTGGCCGGGGAGGTTGATGATCAGGCTCTCGCCGCGGATCACGGCGCACTGGCGCGAGAGGATCGCCGTCGGCACGAACCTGAGGCTGATCTGCCGCATCTGCTCGCCGAAACCCGGCATCACCTTGTCGGCCACCGCCAGCGTCGCTTCGGGCGTCACGTCGCGCGGCGCCGGCCCGGTGCCGCCGGTGGTCAGCACCAGCGAGCAGCCGGCGTCGACCAGCTCGATCAGCGCCGCGCTGATGCCCGCCTGCTCGTCGGGGATCAGCCGCGCCTCGAACGTGATCGGGTTCTTCAGGGCGCGCCCCAGCCACTCCTTGAGCGCGGGCAGCCCCTTGTCCTCGTAGACGCCGCTGGAGGCGCGGTCGCTGATCGAGACGATGCCGATGCGGACGGGGTCGAATGGATCTGTGGTCATGGCGATGGCGCGAAGCCCGGCGGCGGGCCCTCCTGTTCGAGCTGTTGCCGCACCAGCTGGAAGATCTCCCGGTAGGCACGGCCATGGCGCGGCGCCAGGCCCCTCGACACCGCGTCCCGGTCGGCGGGCGCGTCCTTGCGCGCCTGGCGGATCAGCGCCCGCAGCTGCTGCGTGTCGGTTTCGGGGTGGGCCGCGAGCCACTCCTGCAGCGCTTCGTCGTTCGTGATGAGCCTGTCGCGCCACTGTTCGGCGCGATGCAGCGCCAGCGCTTCGCTGGCGGAACCCTGGCGCTGCTCGTCCAGGGCGTCGCGGACTGCCTGCAGCGCGTCCTCGTCGAGCCCGCGCATGAGCTTGCCGACGAACTGCATCTGCCGGCGCTTGCCCTCGAAATTGGCGATGCGCTTCGCGTCGGCGAGGGCCTCCAGCAGTTTCTCGGGCAATTGCAGGCGCTGCATCAGGTCGGCGCGCAGCGTGAGCAGCGATTCGCCGAGCTTCTGCAGCTCGGCGCTTTCGCGCTTGAGGTCGGTCCTGCTCGGTTCGTCGCCGCCCTTGAGCTCAGCCTTGAGGGCGATGTCCTCGGCGCTGCCTTCGGCGATGAACTGGCCGCGGACGAAGTAGCCTTTTTTCGGTTTGCGTGGCATGGAGTGGAAGTGCGCCGCGGCGGCTGCGCGGCGCAAGTATCAT
>DASWVR010000111.1:0-7455 GCA_036401155.1 Piscinibacter sp.
GTCGTAGTTGCCGTCCTTGTACGAGGCGTGGGTGTGGTGCGTGTCGGCGACCGTGTACTTCAGGCTGCCGTCGGGCTTGGTGCCCATGATCTTCTTCGACTCGTTGGTGATGCCCCAGCCGACCAGCGCATCCGGCACGAAGCAGGGAATGCGGGTGATTTCGCGGCCCGACGGCAGGCCGAGCACGCGCATGTCGCCCGTGTGCCCGCCGCTCCAGAGCCCGTAGTAGGTGTCGAGTTCGCCCGGCTTGAGGTGCACGGTTCCGCCCGGCTCGCCGGCGTGCGAATCGGCGCCCGGCACCGACGACGCCTTGGCTGCCACTGGCGCCGTGGCGGGCTTGTCGGAACACGCCGTCATGCCGACGCCGGCCAAGCCGGCCGCCGCGGCGGTATTCAGGAATTTACGACGGGCCATCACGCCCTCTTGTCCCGACAACTTCTTCGCGCCTTCGCTCATGAATATTCCTTGGGTAGGTCAGATCTCACGCACGAGGAATGTTGGCGACATGCCTCGCACAGCTTGGATTTTTCGCAGGCCGCATGATCCGTTCCGACCCGACTGATCAACTTGACTTGCATCAAGCCGTTGAAAGCTTTGCTGGCCTCTCCGGAGTCGTCCCAATAGAATCGCGCCGACTTCCACCTCCAAAGCTCTCAGCAAATGCCATGAAAAACCACACATTGGTTATTGCCTTTTCCGCTGCAGTTCTGCTCGCCGCCTGCGGCAAGCAGGACAGTCCCGCTCCCGCGACAGCGCCGGCACCAGCGCCGGCCGCCGCTCCTGCGGAGCCCGCCGTGGCCGAGAACACCGCCGGCAAGTCGGTCTACAACAAGACATGCGCGATGTGTCATGCGGCAGGCGTCGCAGGCGCCCCGAAGCCGGGCGACAAGGCCGACTGGCAGCCACGCATCGCGCAGGGCAACGACGTGCTCTACAAACACGCCATCGAAGGATTTACCGGCAGCAAGGGGCAGATGCCCCCCAAGGGAGGTGCGACGGCGCTCTCCGATGACGAGGTGAAGTCCGGGGTCGACTACATGGTCGGCCTGTCGCGCTGATCGACGGCGCGGCCATGCACACCGTGACGCCTCCGCGCCACGCCGCCGGCGCGTTGCCGCCGGCGCTCGCCAACTCCGGCCGGCGGCGTCTTGCGCTGGGCACCGCCCTGGGCGCATGCCTCGTCGCCTGGCCGCTCGCCCATGCCACACGGCGCGAGCCGGCGCGGCTGCGCGAGTCACGCCCGCTGATGGGCACCCGGGTCGAGATCGCGGCCCTATCCGCCGATCCGGTGCTGTTGCGATCCGCGGTCGATGCCGCCTTCGCCCGCATGGCCGAACTGACGGCCGTGATGAGCCACTTCGAGCCGCTGAGCCGCGTGTCGGCGATCAACCTTGCGGCGGGCCTGCAACCGGTGGTGGTGCCGCCGGAACTGATGCAGGTCCTGCGGATGGCGGAGTCTATTTCCAGACGCAGTGAAGGGGCTTTCGATATCACCATCGGAACCCTCGGCCGTTGGCATTTCGATCCGGCCCAACCGCAAATACCCTCACCGGGGTATATATCGTCTCACTTACCCGACGTCGATTTCAACAAACTCGCGCTGGATACCCGCGCGGGTACCGCGTATCTCGCCAAGCGCGGCATGCGAATCGATTTGGGCGGGATCGCCAAGCTATATATCCTTCAAGCCGGAATGGATACTCTGCGCACCTTTGGCGTCGAGGACGTGCTGATCAACGGCGGCGGCGACGTGCTGGCGGCCAGCGGCCCCCACCAGCGCCCCTGGCGCGTGGGCATCCGGGATCCGCATCGGCCGCAGCGCCTGCTCGCCTCGCTCGACATCCGGCGCGGCTTTGTCGCATCGTCGGGCGACTACGAACGGTACTTCGTGCGCGATGGCCGGCGTTATCACCACGTGCTCGATCCGCGCACCGGATACCCGACCCAGGGGCCAAATGGCGTGACGCTGGTCGGCGAGTCGCTCGACAGCGTCAACGGCGTCGGCACCGCGGCGATGGTGCTCGAAACGCGTGCGGGCCGCGAGCTGATCCGCCGCAGCGGGGTGCAGGCGTTGATCGCCGGCCGTGACCGCAGCCTGTGGGTCACGCCGTCGCTGCAGGAGCGCCTGCTCGTCCCTGCGGCTCCCGGCAAGGCCTGAACCCCACCCCGTTCGTGTCTGCGCGGTAACGCTGCGTGAACGCCGCGTCTCCGTGCGCCGGCACTTGCGGCGCATCAAGCGGCGCGCACGCGCGGCACCTAATCTGCTGCCATGCGCACGTCGCGCGTTGCAGCCCAAGATGTACCCCTCCACACCGCTGTCTCCCGTCTACTCCTGGCATGCCGCGGCAATCTCTGCGCAGCATGCCGCCGAGCTGCTCGACAAGGCCCGCGCCCTGCAGCGAGCGCAGCAGCAGCAAGGCCGCATCCCCGCCGCGCTGAAGGGCAAGCAGCTCGCGCTGCTGCGCGATGACGACGAGGGTGCCGACGCCGAGCTGTTCCGCGCCGCCGCCGCTGAACTCGGTGCGCATGTGGCTCACGTCAAGCCGGCTCTGTCGGCACGCAGCTCGGCGCAGCAGGTGCAGGCGACCGCCCATGTGCTGAGCCTGCTGTACGACGGCGTCGAGTGCGAAGGCCTGCCCCACCCGCTCGTGCGGCAGCTGCAGCACGCGGCGGACGTGCCGATCTACGACGGCATCGCCTGCGCCGCGCACGCGACGGCTGCGCTGGCCGGCCAGCTCGAAGGAAGCTGCCCCGAGAAGAAGCGTCGCCTCGTCGTGCAAGCCCTGCTGCTCGACTCGCTCGCCTGAGCGCGCCAGACCCGCTCAGGCCGCCAGCGAAGCCCCGCAGCGCGAGCAGAAGCTCGCCATCGCCGGCGCGGGCGCGCCGCAGCGCATGCAATGCCGCGCCACGTCGCGGTCCAGGCCGAGCGCGGGCGCCGACGTGCTGCCGGCCGCCAGTTCGGCCAGGCCCGGCACCTGCGCGCTCGGGCCGCGCAACGCGCCTTCGCCGCGGTTGAGCAGGTCGATTCGCGCCTGGTCCTCGCGCGACATCGGTGCGACGAGCACGCTCTGGCTGCGTGCGAAGTCGACCAAGTGCGCGGCCAGGGCCTTGGTTTCCTTCTCGGTCGAGAACATCGCCGTCACCTGGCGCGCCTCGTCCTTGCCGAACACGACCGATTCGATCAGCGCCCGCCACACCCGCAGCGTCATCGCCTCGGTGCGCACGACGTCGTTCTCGGTGTTCATGCGGCTCGAGAAGTTGTTGCCGGTGCCGATGCGCGAGGTCTGGTAGGCGCCCGCCATCTCGACCCACACCAGCACCGAATGGAAGTTGAAGCGCCCCCACAGCTTGGCCGACGACTGGAAGCAAAAGCCCGCCACCAGCGCCAGGATGGCCGAGTTGCCCGCCAGCGAGATGCGGTTGTCGCTCCAGCCCGCGAGCGCGTCGAAACCTCGCACGAACAGCATCGCCATGCCGATGGACACCACCACCAGCGCGACGGCATACAGGTCGAGCAGCAAGAGCGGGAGGTGGCGCCGGTCCGCGAGCGCCGCCGAGAAACTCGGCGCCTTGGTGCCGGGCACCGGCAACGGCTGCGTCTCCTCGAACAGCTCGCCATTGAAGCTGCCGCTGGGCGTGTTCGCCGGCGTCAGCGGTTCGACACGGGCGTAGCGGCGGTTCGGAATGCGCTCGGTCCACTCCGACTGCAGCGTGCGGTCGAGTTCGTCCATCAGCGTCGACGGCGGCGCGCTCATCGACACGCGCCTTTGCTCGACGCTCGCGCGTGTCTGCGGCGCCGTGTCCACCTGCGCCAGCACCGCGGCCATGGCGAGCCCCGAGGCGACGAGCGCGGTGCCGAGCATCACGAAGGTCTGCGTGTTGAGCGAGAAGCCGCGCAGCGACGGCAGCTGCGGGCCAACCAGTCCGATCAGCACCGGCCCGAGGATGGCCACCGCCACCAGCCCGATCAGCGAGGCCGCCGTCAGCCGGGCCTGGCTTTGCTGCAGCACCGGCTTGAGCAGGAAGAAGGCGCCGAAGAGGAAGTACAGGATGCCGATCCAGGCCCGCGTGGACTCGGTGCCGAAGACCACCCACGAAAACAGGAAGCTCGCGAGCGTGGCGACGATCGCCGCGAGGTTGAACGCATAGCGCCGCGCCAGGAACTGCACCTGGCGCGGCGCGGTGATCAGCGTCGGCGCCCAGTGGTAGAGCAGGCCCTCCACCGCGCCCTTGGGCTCGGGATAGGTCAGTGCCCCCTGGCGCAGGATGTCCTTCACCTCGTCGGCGGCGGCCGAGCCGCCGGTGGCGCCGACCGGGATCTCCGGCGCCAGCGACGCCGGCCGCCCGCGGCCGAAGAAGAAGCGCAACCGCCGCGCGGCCGTGGCTGCGCACAGCAGGCCGGCCGACAGCAGCGCCAGCCCCACCAGCAGCGGCGCGCCCGCCAGGCGCAGCGAGCCCGCCTGCATCGCGCCGCGCGCCCACCAGAGCGCCACCAGACCGGCGCCAATCAGCAGCGCTGCACACAACCACAGCAGCCGGTTCTGCAGCTGGTAGGGGTTGGGGAGTTCGAGGAGCTTGCTGTCGGAGCTGTAGTCGTAAGCCATCGTGCGGTCAGGACCTGTCGGCGCGTTTGATCGATTCGATCTTGGCGAGGCCCGCTTCGTCAAGCGCTTTGTGCAACGCCGCCACGTCCATGTGCCGTCCGCTCGCCTCGACCATCACCCCGTTGCCGAGGAAGACGGTCACTTCGGCGCGGCTGCCGTCCTTGCTCGCCTCTTCGTGCACCGTGCGGGCGCCCTGCTTGTAGGTCTTCTCGACCTTCGTGTCGCTTTCGCTCTCGCTCGTGACCTGGGCGAAGCCGGCCACGGCCGCAAAGGCGCCCATGCCGCCCATGTCTGTGATTCTGAAATCGACGCGCCTGCCGCCGGCGGCGTAGGTCGCGCGCGCGCCCGAGCCGCCGAGGCCCATCGCCTGGCCGCTTTGCACGTCGAACGATTCGCGCGGCATGCCGGCGAGCGTGGCCGGCAGAAGCGCCTTCAGGTCCTGCGCCGGAATCACCGCGCCGCCGCCGAGCGCGCCGAGCATCTCGCCCAGCGCCTTGCCCGCCGCGTCGCCGTCGCCGGATCGCTGCGCCGCCTCCATGCGCTTGCCGGCTTCTTCCATCTTCTTCGCCATCTCCTCCATGCGCGCGGTGTCGATGCTCACCTTGCCGCCGGGGGTGCTGATCGTGATGTCGCCATCGGCCGACCCCATCGAGCCCATCGGTCCGTGCGACGGCATCACCGCGGCCGAGATCGTCGCCAGCAGCACGCCGGCCACGACGCCGCACACGACCACCGCCGCCGTGTAGCCGCCCGCTTTCTCCGGCGAACACTTCATGAGCACGGGCAAGCCGAGGTAGACGAGGTAGATCGAGTAGACCGCGGCCAGGATGCCGAGGATCGACAGCGACGGCAGCAGCCCGAAGATGCCGCCGACGAAGCTCGCCGTGGTGCCGTAGGCCACCAGCTTGAGCGCGCTGACCTGGTTCTTGCGCCCGCCGAAGGTCGGCGCGAGCGCGTCGACGACCAGCGCGAGCACGAACACGATGCCCAGCGACAGCGCGTAGCCGACGATCATGCTCACGAGGCCGGACATCACCGGCACGCGGTAGCTCACGCCGAAGGCACCGATGCCGAACAGCGACAGACCGATGAACGAGGCGATCGCCGGGATCGCGGCGAGAAAGACGATGTAGCCCGTGTACAGCGACTTGACGTCGGCCGGCTCCCGGTCGATCTGCGGCCAGGCCGTCCTGGGCGTCAGAAGGATGTCCTTGACTCGCTGTACGAGGTTCATGGTCTTGCTCCGTTGAATGTGGCGGGGGTGAAGGCCGCGCATTGTCACTGCCGGCAAAGGTCGGCAAACAGCTTGGCGGCCACGTCGCTCGCCTGCGCCTGCACGAGGTCGGCGTAGGCGCCCATCAGGTCGGCACCGGCGTACGACTCCTCGCGCGAGAGCTGGCTCGACACCGCCTGCCCGCGCGCAGAGGCGAGCGTGATCGCGGCGTTGACCGACACTTCGTTGACATCGAGCCGGCGGTTGGCATTCGCCTGCGACGTGACCGTGCCCTGCACCACGTAGTCGGCCGCGCCTTGCGACAGCACGCGCATGCCCGCCTGGCGCAGCCGCTCGGCCAGCGTGTTGCCGAACAGGCCGCCCCGCGCGCGGGCCGCGCCGAGGCGGTTCTCGACCAGTTGCACGCGCACCCGCGCTCCGCGGCGCGAGGGCGGGCAGGCGGTGCCGGCGATGGCCTGCTGGAACGCCAGCAGGCGGCCCTCGGGTGTGGCGCGGTCCATCTTCTCTTCCTCGGCCGAGAACGAGAAGCCGCCGCCCGAGCGCGATGGCGGCGGCGCAGACATCTGCGTTGGCGCGGTTCCCGAGGTGGACGAGACGGCCGCGACCGTCACCTGAGCCGCCTTCGCCTGCGCCTGGGTCGCATAGCGGCCCTGGGGGTACTTCTCGAGGTAGGCGCGGTAGGCCGACGGGCTGTTCGACTGGCTGATCACCGACCACAGTTCGGCCTCCACCGCGGCGCCGTTCGGCGCGGCCGTTGCCACCGCCCCGCCGGCGGGCGGCAGGAAGTAGAAGTCGCCTTCGAGCGAGGTGCTTTCCCATGGGATCTGCCGGCCGGCCGAATCCTGCTTGACGGCAACGCGGGTGCGCTTGAACACGTCCTCGACCCTCAGGCCGGGCGTGGCCATGTGCTTGAGCAGGTAGCTCGTGTACAGGCCGTTGGCGCCGGCGCCGTCGGCGGCTTCGGCACCCGGCGCGGTGGCGAAGGCGACGATCGAGCCGGTGGGCGCGTCCATCTGCGCGAGGCCGGTGGTCGCCGAGCGCGATCCCCGAGCGAACGGGTTGTTGCGGCAGGCGTCGAGGATGACGATGTTGAGCGGGTTCTTGGCCGCCTCCATCTTCTCGAGCACCAGGCCCACGTCGAAGGCCTTGTAGGGCACCTCGTCCTCGCGCTCGATCGCCGCGTCGACCGGGATCAGGAAGTTGCGCCCCTTCACCTGCACGCCGTGGCCGGCGTAATAGAACAGGCCCACGCCGCCGTGCAGCGCGTCGCCGAACTGGCGCACCGCGTCGAACATCTGCTTGTGCGAAGCGTTCTGCACGTTGATGACCTTGAAGCCGAGCTTGCCCAAGGCATCGGCCACCGCGCGCGCGTCGTTGAGCGGGTTGCTCAGTGGCATCGTGCGGTAGCCGGCGTTGCCGATCACCAGCGCGACGCGCGGGCCGCTGTCGAGGCCGGGCTGGCCTGCGGCGCGCGCCGGGCCGGTGGCGCCCAGCAGCAGCAGCAGCCCGGCGCTGCAGGCGGCGATCCAGCGCAGAAGGCGCTTCTCGGGCTCGGCGAGCATGAAGCTCGCCTCCCGGGTCGCCTCGACCGCCGACGTGTCCCGCTGCCGGTTCGCC
>DASWVR010000112.1:0-10484 GCA_036401155.1 Piscinibacter sp.
CACTGCTGGCCGTGCACCGTCCCGACTTCGTCGGGCCGGGGCTTCGATACCTCAGCCCGAACGGACTCCTGACTGCCCACGGCCCTTCGACAGGCTCAGGGCGAACGGAAACGGCGGATTTTGTCTACACCCTCTCAGGGCGAACGGAGTGGCGTTCAGGGCGAGCAAAGTGGGCGTTCAGGGCGAGCGGAGTGGGGGTTTGAGTGGGCGCTTCTCCGCGAGGGGCCTGCCTTGGTGGCGACCTGGAATGCTCTTCAGCTCTCCGCCTCGTAATCCAGCGGCCAGCGCTTCGAGAGGTGGATCAGCACGTTCATGTCCGCGTCCGGCGAGTCGTAGTGCCACACCGCCGGCGCGGTGCGCAGCTTGTCGAGCCGGCTGGCGCGGATGTTGACGTGCCGCACGGGCAGCGTGCGCCCGCGCAATGCGGCGGCTTCGTCGGCTTCTTTCGGGTCGTCGTCGAAGAACAGCCAGTGCTGAACGAACTGGTCCTGCAGCCGGCGCAGCTCGTGGCACAGCGGCTCGGGCACCGGCGGCGGGTGCGACAGCGCGAATTCGCCATTGCGCCGCACGTCGACCCACGGGCCGTAGACGTCGTTCTCGACCGAGCGGAAGAAATGCGTGTCGCGCAGCGAGTAGTAGTCCTGCAGCATGAAGTAGTCGGCGCGGTGGCCGCCGTCCTTCGAGCCGATGTACCAGCCGTAGATGTGGTCGCCCTGCGCGAACCACTGGACCGCGTAGAGCAAGCCGACGCCGCGCGGCGCGTAGGCGAGATGGGTGTGTGCCTGGATCATGGATGGGCCTCGCTTGCGCAGGCTGCTGACGAGCCGAACGAGACCCAGTCTAGGAAGCGTGTCGGCCGCTGCATTGAGGCCCATCAACCGCCATCGCAATACGGCCGCGCCGCGGCTGGACAACGCTCACTTGCTCGATCCCGGACAAACCGAGCGAGCGGCAGGCTCAGCGCCCGGCCGCCCGCGGCTCGCCGGCGGCATCGTCCGCGCCTGCACGCGCGAGCGAGAGCGCTTCCTGCAGCACCTCGAGCGAACCGATGTGGTTGGCCAGCAGCAGCACGAGTCGGGCGTTGAGCGCCTGGCTTTGTGCGTCGTCCAGGCCGCGGTGGGCGGCGATCAGCGCTTCGTAGAAATCGTCGGGCCGCTCGAGATGGGGATCGGTGATCAGCATGGGCGCTCCTCGATACAGCAGGCCCGCGCCAGCGCGGCGCGCACGGCGGCCTTGTCGGGCCGGCGCCAGCGCGCCGCCACATGGTGATCGGGGCGGACCAGGTAGGCACAGCCAGGCGTGGCGTCGTAGCGGCGCGCGGCGAGGCCTTCGCTGTCGACCAGTGCGTCGCCGGCTGCGGCACCGGGCACGGCGATCGGCAACACCCTCATGTCGAGCTGCGCGGCCCACGCCGGTACCTCACCGAACACCACGAGCGTGAAGCCCGCGCCGAGTTCGCGCAGCAGCCAGGTGGCGCGGCCGTCGCGCTGCAGTGGCGCGTCGGCGGCCGGTGCGCCCGGTACCAGCGTGCCATCGAAGGTGTCGGCGTCGGCGGTGTTCAGCGGCGAATTCTTGAGCGTAGCCGGCACCGAGAGCCGACCGCTGTTGACCAGGCGGCGCGCGAAGGCATGGTCGCGCGACAGGTCCAGCACGGCATCGCGGAACAACCGGCTCACCGTGCTCTTCGGCGTGATGAAGTCGGTGGCGCGCGTGCTGTTCAGGATGTTCTCGTCGGCCGCGAACTCGCGCTCGTCGGCGTAGCTGTCGAGCAGGCGCTCGGATGCCGCGCCCGAGAGCACACGCTCGAGTTTCCACGCCAGGTTCTCCGCGTCCTGCACGCCCGAGTTCGCGCCGCGTGCGCCGAAGGGCGAGACCACATGGGCGGCGTCGCCGGCGAACAGCACGCGGCCGTGGCGAAAGCGCGGCATGCGGTGGCAACCGAAGGTGTAGACGCTCGCCCAGACGATCTCGAAGGGCGTGCCCGGCTGGCCGATGCTGCGCAGCACCGCCTCGACACGCGGAGCTATGCGATCGTGCCGCTTCTCGAGTTCGGGGTCCGCGTCCCAACCGAGCTGGAAGTCGATGCGCCACACGTCGTCGGCCTGCTTGTGCAGCAGCACGCTCTGGCCCGGGTGGAAGGGCGGGTCGAACCAGAAGCGGCGCTCGCAGGGCAGGTCGACACCCGACAGGCGCACGTCGGCGATCAGGAAACGGTCCTGGAACACGCGGCCGCGGCTCTCCAATCCGAGCGAGGCCCGCACGCGCGAACGCGAGCCGTCGCATGCGACCAGCCAGCCGGCGCGCACGGCATAGCGGCCCTCCGGCGTCTCGATGTCCACCCGCACCGAGTCGCCCTCGGGCACCACATCGAGTACGGTGTTGCACCAGCGCAGTTCGAGGTTCGGCAGTTCGAGTGCGCGTTCGACCAGGAAGCCCTCGGCGTAATACTGCTGCAGGTTGATGAAGGCCGGCCGCTCATGCCCCGGCTCGGGCAGCAGGTTGAAGCTGTAGACGGGCTGGTCCTTGAAGTACACGCGGCCGACGTTCCACGACACGCCGCGATCCACCATGCGCTGCGCGCAGCCGAGGCGGTCGAAGATCTCCAGCGTGCGCTTGGCAAAGCAGATCGCGCGCGAGCCGACCGAGAGCTTTCGGTCGTTGTCGAGCAGCAGCACGCGCACGCCGCGCTGCGCGAGGTCGATCGCGAGGCTCAGGCCCACCGGACCGGCGCCGACGACCACGACCGGGTGCGTCGCCGGCGCCGGCGCGTCCTGGTCGGGCGAGCGGCGGTAGTCGAACTCGAGCGTCTGGTAGTCCTTCTTGGGGCCGTCCTGCGCAAGCATCGTCGCAGGCCCCGTCACTGGCCTTCGAGCGACAGCCACATCGCCTTGTCGCGTTCGGCGGTCCAGATGCGCGGGTCGCGGTACGCGGTGGCCTCGTCCAGCGCGCGTGTCACATCGAACGGCAGGCAGTGGTCGAAGATGACCCACTGGCCGTATTTGGGCTTCAGCGCCGCGTAGGTGTCCTTGTAGATCGCGTTCAGGTCCTTGCCTTGCGCGGCGCCCGCCTTGACGCTGGCGTAGAGCTCGCTCACGAAGGCGCGCGTGCCGGCCAGCCCGCGCTGCACCATGTCGGGGTCGGTGAGCGCCGCGCCGCGGCCGGGCACCAGTGCTTCGGGCTTGAGCGCGGCGATGTTGTCCAGCGTCTGCGGCCAGTCGCTGAAATACGCGTCGCCGGCATACGGCGTGGCGTCGAACTCCACCAGATCGCCGCTGAACAGGATCTTCTGCTGCGGCAGCCACGCCACCGTGTCGCCCTTGGTGTGGCCGCGGCCGAGCTGCAGCAGCTTGACCTCCAGCTTGCCCAGCCACAGCGTCATCTCGCCCTTGAAGGTGATCGTCGGCCAGGTCAGGCCGGGGATGGTCTCGACGGCGCGAAAGAGCCGCGGAAAGCGCTCGATCTCGCTCTTCATGTCCTGCGCGCCGCGCTCGACGATGAGGTCGTAGGTGTCCTGGCTCGCGATGATCTCCTGCGGCGCGTAGGCGCTCGCGCCGAGCACGCGCACCGCGTGGTAGTGGCTCATCACCACGTACTTGATCGGCTTGTCGGTGACCTCGCGGATGCGGCGGATCACGTCTTGCGCCATCACCGGCGTGGCCTGGGTGTCGATCACCATCACCGCGTCGTCGCCGACGATGACGCCGGTGTTCGGGTCGCCTTCCGCGGTGTACGCGTAGGCGTTGTCGGAAAGCCGCGTGAAGCTGACCTGCTTTTCCTGCAGGTCGGCCTGGCTTGCGAATGTCTTGGTGTTCATGACTGCTCCACGGAAATGGGGTTCAGCGCTGGCGCGTGGCGATCAACGGGTGCACGTCGTCGGGTGCCTGCACACGAGGGCGGCCGGGCTCGACGGCAGGCAGCGGCTCGGCGAGCTGCAGGCTCGCCTGGCAGCGCAGCGTGAGGTGCTGGTAGGTCTGCGTGGCCTTGAGCTTCCACGCCACCTCGTCGTCGGTCAGCGCGCGCAGCACCTTGGCCGGCACGCCGGCCGCGAGCGAGCGCGCGGGGATCTTCTTGCCGGCGGGGATGAAGGCGCAGGCCGCCACGATGGCCGCCTCGCCGACTTCGGCGTCGTCCATCACCACCGCGTTCATGCCGACCAGCGCATCGCGGCGCACGACGCAACTGTGCAGCACCGCGCCGTGGCCGATGTGGCCGTTCTCCTCGACGACGGTGTCGCGCTGCGGAAAGCCATGGATGACGCAGGTGTCCTGCACGTTGGCGCCGCGCTCGAGCACGATGCGCCCGAAGTCGCCGCGCAGCGAGGCGCAGGGGCCGACGTAGCACTCGGGCCCGATGATCACGTCGCCGATCAGCACGGCGCTCGGATGCACGTAGGCGCTCGGGTCGACCACCGGCACCACCCCCTCGATCGAATAACAAGGCATGAGCGTCTCCAGGGCGGCGCTCACCACGGGTTAACGCCAATCGTCTTTGACTTGAGTCAAGCCGTCGAACGATCATAAGATCGACCGACCGGTCGGTCAATGATGTTTCCCGCCCGGAAAGCATCCACGACGGCCCCCCGCGGAGCAAGCATGTCCGATCCCCTGATTCTGGTTTCAAGGCAAGACGCGGTCTGCACGCTGATCCTGAACCGCCCGTCGGCGCTGAACAGCGTCACCGCCGAACTGCATCGCGAACTGCTGGCGCGTCTCGGCGAAGCGGCGGCCGATGCGAGCGTGCGCTGCGTCGTGCTCGCGGGCGCCGGTCGCGCCTTCTGTGCCGGGCAGGATCTCGCCGATCCGCTGGTCGCGCCCGGTCCGGAAGGTGCGCCACCCAAGGACCTGGGTCCAGTGATCGAGCAGCTCTACAAGCCGCTGGTGCAGCGCATCCGCGCCATGCCGGTGCCGGTGGTGGCGGCGGTGCACGGCGTGGCCGCCGGTGCCGGCGCCAACCTCGCGCTGTGCTGCGACCTCGTGGTGGCGGGACGTTCGGCGAGCTTCATCCAGGCCTTCGCCAAGATCGGCCTCATTCCCGACACCGCGGGCACCTGGCTGCTGCCGCGGCTGGTGGGCCGCGCGCGGGCTTTCGGGCTCGCGATGCTCGGCGACAAGCTGAGCGCAAGCGATGCCGAGCGCATCGGCCTGATCTGGAAGTGTGTCGACGATGCGGCGCTCGCCGACGAGGTGTCGGCGCTGGCGCAGAAGCTGGCGGCGATGCCGACCGCCGCGCTGGTTGCGACGCGACAAGCGCTGGATCGCTCGCAGCACTTGACGCTCGACGAGGCGCTGAGCGAAGAAGCGAGTCTGCAAAGCCGCCTCGGCCAGGCGCACGACTACCTCGAAGGCGTGGCCGCGTTTTCTGCCAAGCGCGCGCCTCGATTCACCGACCGATGAAAGAGATGCCCGACACCCGCAGCGCGCAGCACACCGCCGAGCATGTGCGCGAGCGCATGTTCGCGAGCGACCGCGCGTCGCGCACGCTCGGCATCGCGGTGGAGTCCATCGCCCCCGGCCACGCGACGCTCACGATGACGGTGCGCGAGCCGATGCTCAACGGCCACGACATCTGCCACGGCGGCTTCATCGCCACGCTCGCGGACTCCGCCTTCGCCTACGCCTGCAACGCCGGCAACCAGATGACGGTCGCCTCGGGGTTCGCGATCGACTTCATCGCCGCGGCGCGCCTCGGCGACGTGCTCACCGCGCATTGCAGCGAGGTCGCGAAGAAGGGGCGCAGCGGCGTCTACGACACGCTGGTCAGCAACCAGCACGGCGAGTGCATCGCGCTGTTCCGCGGGCGCTCGCACACGATCCAGGGCAAACCGGCGGTGGCCGATTGAGAGGAGACAACGACATGGCGATCGAACGTCCCCACCCCGGCGAGCGCGAGCCCATTGAAACGGCCAGCCGCGACGAGATCACGGCGCTGCAACTGCAGCGCCTGAAGGCGACGCTGCAGCTCGCCTACGACAAGGTGCCGCACTACAAGCGCGCCTTCGACGAGCGCGGCGTGCACCCGGACGATCTGCGGCAGCTTGCCGACATCGCGAAGTTTCCGTTCACCGGCAAGAAGGAGCTGCGCGAGAACGACCCCTTCGGCCTGTTCGCGGTGCCGCGCGAGCAGGTCGTGCGCGTGCATGCCTCGTCGGGTACCACCGGCAAGCCGACGGTCGTGGGCTACACGCAAAACGACATCGACACCTGGGCCGATCTGGTGGCGCGCTCGATCCGAGCCGCGGGCGGGAAGCCGGGCGACATGGTGCACGTGGCCTACGGCTACGGCCTGTTCACTGGCGGACTCGGCGCGCACTACGGCGCCGAGCGGCTGGGTTGCACGGTGATCCCGATGTCGGGCGGCCAGACCGAGAAGCAGGTGCAGCTGATCGTGGACCTGAAGCCCGACATCATCATGGTGACGCCGAGCTACATGCAGGTGATCGTCGAGGAGTTCGTGCGCCAGGGGCTGGACCCGCGCGAGAGTTCGCTGCGCATCGGCATCTTCGGCGCCGAACCTTGGACCGAGGCGATGCGCCGCGAGATCGAAGGCAAGGCCGGGCTCGACGCGGTCGACATCTACGGGCTGTCCGAGGTGATGGGGCCGGGGGTCGCCTGCGAGTGTGTCGAAACCAAGGACGGACCGGTGATCTGGGAAGACCACTTCTACCCCGAGATCATCGACCCCGACACCGGCGAGGTGCTGCCCGACGGCAGCGAGGGCGAACTCGTGTTCACCTCGCTCACCAAGGAGGCTCTGCCGATCATCCGCTACCGCACCCGCGACCTGACGCGGCTGCTGCCGCCCACCGCGCGGTCGTTCCGCCGCATGGGCAAGATCGTGGGCCGCACCGACGACATGCTGATCATTCGCGGCGTCAACGTCTTCCCGACGCAGATCGAGGAGATCGTGCTGCAGAACGCCAAGCTGTCGGGCCAGTACCAGATCGTCGTCAGCCGCGACACCACGCTCGACGAAGTGGA
Source organism: Piscinibacter sp. (assembly GCA_036401155.1). Classification (GTDB taxonomy): domain Bacteria; phylum Pseudomonadota; class Gammaproteobacteria; order Burkholderiales; family Burkholderiaceae_C; genus Albitalea. Next base: position 6,978 of record DASWVR010000112.1, read on the forward strand.
GGTGCGCTGCGAGCTGCAGCCGCAGGTGGTCGCCGCGACGCCCGACAGCGAGGTGCGCGAGATCGCCGGCTGGGTGCAGCACCGCATCAAGACGATGGTGGGCATCAACACGCGTGTGAACGTGATGCCGCCCAACTCGATCGAGCGCACGCTGGTGGGCAAGGCCAAGCGCGTGATCGACAAGCGCCCGAAGCAGTAAGTCAGGCAGTCACCGAGCAGTCAAGGAGCCGCCATGTACACGCAGGCGATGGACACGATGGGCAAGGAGCCGGGCGAGGGCGAGAAAGCGCTGCGCTCGGTGGAAGAAGCCGCGCTGCAGCAGCGCTTCGACGCGCGCATCGACGCCGGCGAGTTCATCGAGGCCAAGGACTGGATGCCCGAGCACTATCGCAAGACCTTGCTGCGCCAGATCAGCCAGCACGCGCACTCGGAGATCGTCGGCATGCTGCCCGAGGGCCACTGGATCTCGCGTGCGCCCACCTTGAAGCGCAAGGCGATCCTGCTGGCCAAGGTGCAGGACGAGGGCGGCCACGGGCTGTACCTCTATTCGGCGGCCGAAACCCTCGGCACCTCGCGCGACCAGATGATCGACGCGCTGCACAGCGGCCGCGCCAAGTACAGCTCGATCTTCAATTACCCGACGCTGACCTGGGCCGACGTCGGCACCATCGGCTGGCTGGTCGACGGCGCGGCGATCATGAATCAGGTGCCGATCTGCCGCTGCTCGTACGCGCCATATGCCCGCGCGATGGTGCGCATCTGCCGCGAGGAGAGTTTCCACCAGCGCCAGGGCTTCGACGCGCTGCTGACGATGATGCAGCAGGGCACCGACGCGCAGCGCGCGATGGTGCAGGACGCGGTGGACCGCTGGTGGTGGCCGTCGATCATGATGTTCGGTCCGCCCGACGACCAGTCGCCCAACACCGCGCAGTCGATGCGCTGGGGCATCAAGCGCGTCTCGAACGACGAGCTGCGGCAGAAGTTCATCGACGCCACGATCGAGCAGGCGAAGGTGCTGGGCGTGACGCTGCCCGACCCCGGCCTCAAATGGAACGAGGCGCGTGGGCACTGGGATCACGGCGCGATCGACTGGGACGAGTTCTGGCGGGTGGTCGGCGGTCACGGCCCGTGCAACCGCGAGCGGTTGGCTGCGCGTGTGAAAGCCTGGGAAGAGGGCGCTTGGGTGCGCGAGGCGGCGTTGGCGCATGCGGCGAAGGCCGAGACGGCGCGCGCTGCGGCGTGAGCCGGATGCAGCACAGTGAAGGAACCAGCATGACCACCCCCATCGATCCGAACCCGGCCGCCGAATGGCCGCTGTGGGAAGTGTTCATCCGCAGCAAGTCGGGCCTGGACCACAAACATTGCGGCAGCCTGCACGCCGCCGACCCGAAGATGGCGATCCAGATGGCACGCGACGTCTACACGCGGCGCCAGGAGGGCACCAGCATCTGGGTCGTGCGCTCCGACCAGATCGTCGCCAGCGATCCCGGCGACAAAGGCATGTACTTCGACCCGGCCGAGGACAAGGTCTACCGCCACCCGACTTTCTACCGTCTGCCGGCGTCGGTGGACCACATGTGATGGCCGCCGCGATACCGGCGTCCATCGCCGTCGACCAGCGGCCCGAGGTCCAGTACCTGCTGCGCCTGGGCGACACCTGCCTGATCCTCGGCCAGCGCCTGGCCGAATGGTGCGGCCACGCGCCGGTGCTGGAGGAAGACATCGCGATGGCCAACATGGCGCTCGACCTGATCGGCCAGGCGCGCGCCGTGTTGACGCTCGCCGGGCAGACCGAGGGGCGCCACCACGACGAGGACCAGCTCGCCTTCCTGCGCGACGAACGCGACTACCGCAACCCGACGCTGGTCGAGCTTCCGCGCGGCGACTTCGCCTTCACCGTCGTGCGCAACACGATGGTCGCCACGTTTCTGAAGCTGCTGTGGGAGCGGCTGCAGGAGTCGTCCGACGCCGAACTGGCTGCCATCGCCGGCAAGGCCGTCAAGGAGGCGCGCTACCAGCAGCAACACGCCGCCGATTGGCTGGTGCGGCTCGGTGACGGCACGCAGGAGTCGAACCGGCGCAGTTCGAGCGCGCTCGAAGAACTCTGGCGCTACGTGCCCGAGCTGTTCGAATCCGACGCCGTCGACGAAGCGGCCGCGGCGCGCGGCCTCGGGCCGCGCTGGGACGCGCTGCGCGACCCGTGGCTCGCGGAGATGCGCGCCGTGCTCGACGAAGCGACGCTGTCGATGCCGGCCGAATCGCCGTTTCGAAGCACCGGCAAACGCGGCGTGCACAGCGAGCACATGGGCTTGCTGCTGGCGGAGATGCAGGCACTGCAGCGCTCCTTCCCGGGTGGAGCGTGGTGATGGCCCAAGCCGCCGCCAGCCCCATCGGCACGCGTTGCGAACGGGCTTGGAGCGTGCTCCAAGGCGTGCTCGACCCCGAGGTGCCGGCGCTGTCGGTCTGCGACCTCGGCATCGTTCGCCACGTCATCGATCACGAGGACTGCCTCGAGGTGGTGCTGACGCCGACCTATTCGGGCTGCCCCGCGACCGAGGTCATCAGCCACGACGTTCGCACCGCGCTCGACGAAGCCGGCCTCGGGCCGTCGCGCGTGACCCTGCGCCGCGCGCCGGCCTGGACCACCGACTGGATCAGCGACGAAGGGCGGCGCAAGCTCGCCGCCTACGGCATCGCGCCGCCCGGGCCGGTGCAGGCGCCGGCGCAGTCGGTCGTGCGGCTGGTCGGCCGGCGCGCCTCGGACGCGCTCGCCTGCCCGCGCTGCGGCTCGATGCAGACCGAGCGCCTGTCGGCCTTCGGCTCGACCGCCTGCAAGTCGCTGTACCGCTGCCTCGCGTGCCGCGAGCCTTTCGAGCATTTCAAGCCGATCTGAGCATCCACCCACGTCATGAGCGTTCTCTTCCACCCGCTGCGCGTGCGCGCAATCGAAGCCGACACCGATGAGGCGGTCGTCGTGTCGTTCGAGGTGCCCGAGGCCCTGCGCGACGTGTTCGGCTTCACGCAGGGCCAGTACCTCACGCTGCGCAAGGAGATCGACGGGCAGGACCTGCGCCGCTCCTACTCGATCTGCGCCGGCGTCGACGACGGCGAACTGCGGGTCGGCGTGCGCAAGGTGCGTGGCGGCGTGTTCTCGAACTGGATCAACACCCACCTCAAGCCGGGCGACAGCGTCAGCGTGATGGCGCCGCAAGGACGCTTCTTCGTGCCCATCGAGCCGGCGTCGAGGCGGCACCACCTCGGCATCGCCGGCGGCAGCGGCATCACGCCCATCCTCTCGATCATGAAGACGGTGCTCGGCCGCGAACCGGCGAGCCGTTTCACGCTCATCTACGGCAACCGCACGCTCAAGTCCACGATGTTCAAGGAGGAGATCGAGGACCTGAAGAACCGCTACCTGACGCGTCTCGTGCTGCACCACGTGTTCTCCGACGAACACACCGACGCGCCGCTCAACATGGGGCTGATGAACCGCGAGAAGATCGCCGA
>DASWVR010000113.1:0-2984 GCA_036401155.1 Piscinibacter sp.
TGCCGTCCTGGCCCAGCAAGAGGGCGATCTGAAAGTCCATGACGATTGCGGCCCGGGGCCTGTTCGCGCGACGTGTCGCGTCGTGCGCACGGGGCCGCCGACAGGGCGACCCCGTGCCTCAGAGCACGCTCAGGGCTGGAATTTCCAGGCGCCGTTTTCGATCTTCACCATCACGCGCGCACGCTGGTCGAGGCCCAGGTGGTCGGTGGGCGACATGTTGAAGATGCCGTGCGCGCCCGCCAGCTCCTTCACCTGCTCGAGCGCGTCGCGCAGCGCGGCGCGGAACTCCGGCGTGCCGGGCTGCGCCTTCTTCAGCGCGCCGGGAATCGCCGCCGTCATCAGCTGGCCCGCATCCCAGGCATGCGCGCCGAAGGTCGACACCGTGCCCTTGCCGTAGGCCGCCTCATAGGCCGCGACATATGCCGCGGCCGACTTCTTCACCGGGTGGCTGGCCGGCAGCTGGTCGGCCACGAGCACCGGGCCCGCGGGCAGCCAGGTGCCTTCGACGTCCTTGCCGCCGACGCGCAGGAAGTCGGCATTGGCGACGCCGTGCGTCTGGTAGATCTGGCCCGCATAGCCCCGCTCCTTCAGCGTCTTCTGCGGCAGCGCGGCCGGCGTGCCGGAGCCTGCGATCAGCACCGCGTCGGGCCGCGCCGCCATCAGCTTGAGCGCCTGGCCGGTGACGGAGGTGTCGCTGCGCGCGTAGCGCTCGTTGGCGACGATCTGCAGCTTCTTCAGCTCGGCCGCCTTGGTGAACTCCTGGAACCAGCCTTCGCCGTAGGCGTCGGAGAAGCCGATGAAGCCGACCGTCTTGACGCCGTTGGCGGCCATGTGCTCGGCGATCGCCAGCGACATCATGATGTCGTTCTGCGGCGTCTTGAAGACCCAGCGCTTCTTGGCGTCGACGGGCTCGACGATGCGCGCCGAGGCGGCCATCGAGATCATCGGCGTCTGGTTCTCGGCCACGACGTCGATCATCGCCAGCGAGTTGGGCGTGATGGTCGAGCCGAGGACCACGTCGACCTTGCTTTCGACGATCAGCTTGCGCGTGTTGCTCACCGCGGCGGTGGTGTCGCTCGCGTCGTCGAGCACGATGTAGTTGATCTTCTGCCCGGCGATCGTCTTGGGCATCAGCGCGATGGTGTTCTTCTCGGGGATGCCGAGCGACGCCGCCGGTCCGGTGGCCGACACGGTCACGCCGACGTTGATGTCGGCCAGGGCATGCGTGCTGGCCCACAGGGCCGCGAGCAGCGCGATCGGTTTGAGGAATTTCATGGTCTGTCTCCGCTTCTTGGTGGTGGAACGAAAGGAATCGACACGCGTTCAGCCTGCGGCGGCGACGCGTGTGGGCTTGGGAAGCTGCACGGCGGGCAAGCCGCCGAGGAAGAGGTCGGCGACCACCGGCGCCAACGCGTCGTGGTCGAGCGCGCCGCCGGGGCGCATCCAGGTGAACATCCAGTTGATCATGCCGAACAGCAGCATGGTGAGCGGCTTGTCCATCGCGGCGCGGCGCAGGTCCGGCCGCACGCCGACGACGGCGCGCGCGAAGCCGGCCACCACGCTGCGCTGCTTGTCGAGCACCCGCTCGCGGTCGGCGTCGTCGAGGAACTTCACGTCCTCGGTCAGCACGCGGTGGGCGTTCTGCTCGCCGGCGTATTCGACGACGATGCGGCGGATCAGTTCGCGCAGACGCCGCTCGGCCGGCAGGCGCTGCGCCTCGACGTCGGCCACCAGCTCCTCGAGCCGCGAGACGTGGCTCTCGGTGATGCTCACGAGCAGGCTGTACTTGTCGCGGTAGTAGTGGTAGAGCGTGGCTTTGGAGAGGCCGCAGGCCTCGGCCACCTGGTTCATCGACGTGGCCGGGTAGCCGCGGTGCGCAAACAACTGCGCCGCGCGCGCGACGATCATCTCGCGCTGGTCGTCGTAGCCGGGGGAGCGTCCGCGTGCCATGTCAGTCTTCCATGATGCCGAGCGTCACCCGTGACCCATGAAACTGCCGTTCGCCCTGAGCAGGGGTCTGAGCTTGTCGAAGGCCGCGTGTCGAAGGGGCAGCGCCGGCAGCACGCCCACCGGGCTTCGACAAGCTCAGCCCGAACGGGTTTGGTATTCCGATCATCCTGAGCTTGTCGAAGGACAGGCTCAGGGCCCGCGGGGGCTCCGACAGGCTCAGCCCGAACGGGTCTGGTATTCCGATCACCATGAGCCTGTCGCATGAGGCGGGCGGGATGACCTTCGCGGGATGCAGGTGGTTCATTTCATCGCTCGTCGAACGACAGCACCACCCGCTCGGTCAGGGGGTGCGCCTGGCAGGTCAGCACGAAGCCGGCGGCGAGGTCTTCCTTGCCGAGCGCGAAATTGCGCTCCATGCGCACTTCGCCTTCGAGCAGCTTGGCGCGGCAGGTGCCGCACACGCCGGAGGTGCACGAGAACGGCACCTCCAAGCCGGCGGCCGACGCGGCGTCGAGGATGCTCGGCTGCTCCTTGCGGAACTCGATCTCGCGCTTCAAGCCGTCGCGGATGATGACGATGCGCGCCAGCTCCGCGTCGCCCGGCTTCGCTTCGTGGATCACCGCGCCCACTTCCGCCTTGTCGGCCTGCGCCACCCCGAAACGCTCGATGTGGATGCGCTCCTCTGGCACGCCCGCGTCGAGCAACGCGGCCTGCGCCTCGTCGTTCATCTGGAACGGCCCGCAGACGTAGGCGTGGTCGATGCCCTGCCCCGGCACCAGCGCGCCCAGGAACTCGGCGATCTTCTCGCGGTTCATCAGCCCCATGTTGAGCGGCGCGTCGGTGTGTTCGTCGGAGAACACGTGGTGCAGCACGAGACGCGTCAGGTAGCGGTTCTTCAGGTCCTCGATCTCCTCCTTGAACATCGTGGACTTCAGGCTGCGGTTGCCGTAGACCAGCGTGAAGCGGCTGCCCGGCTCGCGTGCCAGCACCGTCTTCATGATCGACAGGATGGGCGTGATGCCGCTGCCGCCCGC
>DASWVR010000114.1:0-10216 GCA_036401155.1 Piscinibacter sp.
GCCCTCTGTTGCGCAGGACATCGTCCGTGCCTTGACGCCGGTCTCGGGCAAGTTCGAGAAGGCCGCCGAGTACTTCGAGAACGAGCAGTACGTCGTGACCTCGGCGGTCGGCCACCTGGTGGAGATCAAGGCGCCGGAGGAGTTCGACGTCAAGCGCGGCAAGTGGAGCTTCGCGCACCTGCCGGTGATCCCGCCGCACTTCGACCTCGCGCCGATCGACAAGGCGAAGACGCGGCTGAACGCCGTCGTCAAGCTCGTCAAGCGCCGCGACGTGACGCAGCTGATCAACGCCTGCGACGCGGGCCGCGAAGGCGAGCTGATCTTCCGGCTGATCGTGCAGTACGCGGGCGGCGCCAAGGCGCCGATCAACAAGCCGATCAGGCGGTTGTGGCTGCAGAGCATGACGCCGCAGGCGATCCGCGACGGCTTCGAGCAGCTGCGCAGCGACGAGGAGCTGCGCGGCCTGTCGGACGCCGCGCGCAGTCGCAGCGAGGCCGACTGGCTGGTGGGCATCAACGGCACCCGTGCGATGACGGCGTTCAACTCGCGCGACGGCGGCTTCTTTCTCACCACGGTCGGCCGCGTGCAGACGCCCACGCTGTCGATCGTCGTCGAGCGCGAGGAGAAGATCCGCAAGCACGTGGCGCGCGATTACTGGGAGATCAAGGCCACCTTCGATGCCGAGGCCGGCCAGTACGACGGCAAGTGGTTCGACCCGACGTGGAAGAAGAACGCCGATGACGCCGAGCAGCGTGCCGACCGGCTGTGGAACGAGGCCGACGCGCAGGCCATCGCGCAGGCCTGCCGCGGCCAGGCCGCCAGCGTCAGCGAGGAGGCCAAGCCGAGTTCGCAGAGCGCGCCGGCGCTGTACGACCTGACCAGCCTGCAGCGCGAGGCCAACTCGCGTTTCGGCTTTTCGGCCAAGACCACGCTGTCGATCGCGCAGGCCCTGTACGAAAAGCACAAGGTGCTGACCTACCCGCGGACCGACAGCAAGTTCCTGCCGGAGGACTACGTGCCGGTCGTGAAGAAGACGATGCAGATGCTGGCCGCCGAGGACATGCCGGGCCCGCTGCGCCCGCTGTCGGCGCACGCGAAGAAGGCGGTCGACGACGGCTACGTGAAGCCGAACAAGCGCATTTTCGACAACGCCAAGGTGTCGGACCACTTCGCGATCATCCCCACGCTGCAGCCGCCGAAGAGCCTGACCGAGATCGAGGCCAAGCTCTACGACATGGTGGTCAAGCGGTTCCTCGCCGTGTTCTACCCGCCCGCCGAGTTCATGGTCACGACGCGCATCTCGACGGTGAAGGCGGGCGCGCAAAGCCACAGCTTCCAGACCAACGGCAAGGTGATGGTCAAGCCGGGCTGGCTCGCGGTCTACGGCCGCGAGGTGCAGGAGGCCGACGCCAACCTGGTGCCCGTGAAGGCGGGCGAGCTGGTGCGCGTCGAGCAGGTCGACGTCAACGCGCTGAAGACCAAGCCGCCGGCGCGCTACACCGAAGCGACGCTGCTGTCGGCGATGGAAGGCGCCGGCAAGCTGATCGACGACGACGAGCTGCGCGAGGCGATGCAGGAGAAGGGCCTGGGCACGCCGGCCACGCGCGCGGCCATCATCGAAGGCCTGCTGATGGAGAAGTACATGCACCGCGAGGGGCGCGAGCTGATCCCCACCGCCAAGGCCTTCCAGCTGATGACGCTGCTGCGCGGCCTGCAGGTCGAGGAACTGACCCGCCCCGAGCTGACCGGCAACTGGGAGTTCCAGCTGGCCGAGATGGAGAAGGGCAAGCTCAGCCGCACGAAGTTCATGGACGAGATCGCCGCGATGACGCAGCGCATCGTCGCCAAGGCCAAGGAGTACGACCGCGACACCATCCCCGGCGACTACGCGACGCTGAAGACGCCCTGCCCGCAATGCGGCGGCGTCGTCAAGGAGAACTACCGCCGCTTCACCTGCAGCGGCCCCGCCGGCGACGGCGAAGGCTGCGGCTTCAGCATCAGCAAGATCCCAGGCGGGCGCAGCTTCGAGCTCGACGAGGTGGAGCGCTTCCTCGCCGACAAGAAGATCGGCCCGCTGGAAGGTTTTCGCTCCAAGGCGGGCTGGCCGTTCACGGCCGAGCTGAGGCTCGTCTACGACGAGGAGATCAAGAACTGGAAGCTCGAGTTCGACTTCGGCGAGGACGCGAAGAAAGAAGGCGAGTCGGGCGAGCCGGTCGATTTTTCGGCCCAGCAAAGCCTCGGCGCGTGCCCCAAGTGCAAAGGCCATGTCTACGAACACGGCGCGTCGTACGTGTGCGAACACAGCGTGGGGGCGCACGTCACCTGCGACTTCAAGAGCGGCAAGATCATCCTGCAGCAGCCGGTGCCGCGCGAGCAGATGACGAAGCTGCTGGCCGAGGGCAAGACCGAGCTGCTGGAGAACTTCGTCTCCAACAAGACGCGGCGCAAGTTCAAGGCGCGGCTCGCCTACGACAAGAAGGAAGGCAAGGTGAACTTCGAGTTCGAGCCGCGTGCGGCCAAGGTGCCGGCGAAGAAGGCGGCGGCGAAGAAGGCGGCCTGAGGCGACACGGTCAACCAAGCCGTTCGCCCTGAGCCTGTCGAAGGGCCGGGTGGCATGCCCTCGGGGCTTCGACAGGCTCAGCCCGAACGGGGACCTTGCCTATTGAATTGCATGCGCCCCCGATTCGGCGCCCTCAGATGCATCGCCGGTGCGTGAGCGCCGGCAGCTGCGCACGCACCGAGGCGATGCGCGCCGCATCGAGCTCGGCCAGCACCACGCCTTCGCCCTCGGGCAGCACCCCCAGCACCTCGCCCCACGGGTCGACGATCATGCTGTGGCCCCAGGTGCGCCGGCCGGTCTCGTGGCGCCCGCCCTGGGCCGGCGCGACGACGTAGCACTGGTTCTCGACCGCGCGGGCGCGCAGCAGCAGCTCCCAGTGCGCCTGGCCGGTCGGGTAGGTGAAGGCCGCGGGCACGGCCAGCAGGTCGCACGGCCGCTCGCCGGAGAAGGTGAGCCGGCGGTACAGCTCCGGAAAGCGCAGGTCGTAGCAGATGCTCAGGCCCACCCGCCAGCCGTCGGCGTCGAAGGCCACCGGCGTGTCGCCCGGGCGCAGCACGGCGCCTTCGTCATGGCGCTCGCGGCCGTTGTCGTAGCAGAACAGGTGCATCTTGTCGTAGCGGACGACGGGACGGCCGTCGGGCGCGAACACGCAGCTCGTGTTGAGCACGCGGTCGGGGGCGTCGCAGCGGATCGGCACGGTGCCGCCGATGAGCCACATCCGGTGTTCACGCGCCGCGTCCGACAGCGCCTGCTGGATCGGCCCCTCGCCCGGCGCCTCGGCGATGGCGAACTTGTCGCGCGGGTCGGCGGCCATGAAGCAGAAGTACTCGGGCAGGCCGGCGAGCTGCGCGCCGGCCGCGGCGGCCTCGGCGATCAGTCGGCGTGCCGTGTCGAGATTGCGCTCGACGCTCGGCGTCGAGACCATTTGCAGCGCGGCGATCTTCATGCGCGCATCTTCACCGTTTCGAGGTGTCGGTGGGCGGCGCGGCGTCGGTGTCCGGGATGGCGTCCCCGAATTTGCGCTGCACACGTTCGACCTTGGGGTCGCTCCACGGCCCCGTGACGTGGAACTCGCGCGTGCCGGCCTGCGTGAGCGGCTTGCGCAGGAAGATCTGCGCGACGAAGGTGCCAAGGCCGATGGCGGGGTTGATCGCCGCATAGGCGAGCGACGCGGTGCCGGCATTGATCTCCGGCACGACGATCACGCGCAGGTCCTGCGTCTCGCGCTGGATGTCGGCGCTGCCTTCCATCAGCACGGCCGCCTGCACGCCGCGCATGCGCAGGTTGTTGGTGTGCGCCACGCCCTCGTCGATGCGCAGGTCGCCGGTGATGTTGTCGAAGGCGAAGCCCTCCTGGAACAGGTCGCGGAAGTCGAGCGCCAGCCGGCGCGGCAGCGACTGCAGGCTCAACACGCTCAACAGGCGCGCCGCGCCCGGCTGCACCTTGAGGAACTGGCCCGAGTCGATTGCGATGTTGACCTGCCCGGTGAGCGTCGGGTAGTCGAGCGCGAGCGGTGAGCCGAGCCAGGACACCTCGCCGGCCAGGCTGCCCTTGCCGCCGCGCACGGCCTGCGGCGTGCCCAGGCGGTCGAGCAGGGCGCCGCTGTCGGCGACGTCGAGCTTGAAGTTGAGCGCGGCGCGCCGCCGCCCGCCGGGGCCGGTCGGCGCCCACTGGCCGTTGGCGACCAGCTTCGCTTCGGGCGTGGTCATCGCGAGCCGCGTCAGCCGCCATTCGCGCGCGGCGTCGCGCCCCTCGCCCATCGTGCGGTTGAGCGCCTCGATTTCGACGCGGCCGAGCTTCTTGCCGCGCAGCTCGAATTCGTCGACCACGATGTCGAGCGCCGGCACGCTCGCCGTGGGCGGGTCGAGCAGGCTCTCGACCGTCTCGGTCTCGCTCTTCGGAATCGACAGCCGCGACAGCCGTGCATGCACGCGCCCGGCGCCGCGACGGCCCGGGCGGTACTCGACATAGCCGTTGAGCTGTTCGGCATCGAGGTTGGCGCGCCACAGGCGATCCTCCTTCGAGATGCCGGCGACGACATTGTGGAGCCGGCGCGACGACACGATCACTTCGCGCGCCCGCAACGCCAGTGTCGTCGGCGCATGGCCGCCGAAGCCGCCGTCGGCCGATTCGGCGCCGGCGTCGGGTGCGCCCGGCGGTGCGGGCGGACCGGCCAGCTTGTCGGCGAGCGCCTCCCAGGCGTCGACATCGAGCGTGGCGAGGTTGATGTTGGCCGCCACGCCGGCCGCTGGCGCGGGCAGGTTGTCGAGCACGGCGATGCCGCCGCGCAGCACGAGCGGCTGCTCGCCCGACAGATCGCGCACATAGTGCGCCTGCACGATGTTGCCGAGGTCCAGGCGCAGCGTGTCGCGCAGCGTCTGGCCGGCGGCGAGCGACTCGGGCGCCACGCTGTTCTGGTAGCGCAGCCCGAGCGGCGTCTCGGCGGCCTTGCGCAGCGGCGCCGGCAGCTCGGAGCCCATGCCGACGAGGTTGCTCGTGATGCCGAGTTCGGTGTGCCCGCGCACGATCCCCAGCGCCACGCGCACTTGGGCCTGCCCGGTCAGCGAGCCGGCCAGCCGAGACAGCGTGCCGAGCTCCGGCGCGCGTCGCAGGCCGTCGGCCGTGACGACGCCCTGGCCGGTGAAGCGCAGCGAACCGTCGGGCTGCGTGCCGCCGTCGAAGCGGGTCTCGCCGCCGAGCACCCGCGCGCTCGCGCCGGCGATGCTGAATCCCTTGTGTGTGAAGTCCACGCGCCCGCGCGCCGCGCCCAGCAGGGGCGTGTCCGGACTCAGCCGCAGGTCGTTGCCGGCGAGCGCCACGCTGCCCTTCACGCTCGCGGTGCTCGCGTCGTGCAGCGGGATCGTCAGGCCGAGCCTAAGCTCGGCGATGCCGCCGCCATGCGCGCGGGCCAGCGCCTGACCCGTCCAGCGGCCGACCGGCGAGCCGTTGACGAAGCGCAGCATGTCGGCAAGCGGGCCGCGCCCCTGGCCGTCCATCGTCAGCACCGCACGGTCGGCGAGGTTGCGGATGCCCCCGTTCACCTGGCTCAGCTCGACGCCGAAGATGCGCGCCTGGGCGTTGCGGATTTCCATCGACGCGCGGTCGAAGATCAGTTCGCCGCGCACCTGGCTGAACGCCGGCCACGGCGACTCGAACGCCGCATGTTCGGGGCTCGCCGGCATGCTCGGCACATAGGCGAGGTTCAGGTCGTCCACCATCGCGGCGATGCGGAACTCGCCGTCCTTGGGGTTGCGCACGCGGTGGAACGGGAAGTCCCAGATGTCGCCCCTGACGCGAAAGCTCATGTCGTTGACGCTGCCGCTGCGCACCGCATGCGTCACGTAGCGCCGCGTGTTCTCGGGGATGCCCGTGGGCAGGTAGCGCGCCACGCGCACCGCCATGCCGTGAGCGATGCGGCCGTTCAGCTCGATCTGGCCCGGGTAGCGGCCGCCGCGCGCAAAACCGTCGCCGTCGCCGGTCGACCATTGACCCGACATCTGCCCTTCGAGGTCGGCGTTGGCGAAGTGGGCGTCCTTCACCTGCAGCGTCACCTTGGACGCGCGTGCGCGGACCTTCGCCGGATCGACGCGCCACTGCAGCGCAGCGTTCATCCGCTGCAGTTCGAGCAGCGGCTCGTCGAACACGCCCGGAAACTCCACGCCGCCTTCGACGATGCTCAGCTTGGCGTCGCCGCCTTTCTCGTTCGCATTCAGGGTGATGGTCGCGTTGCGCAATCCCGGCCGGCCGGCCGCGTGCGGCTGCGCCGCCGGCTTGGCGGCGAGCGACAGGCCGCTCAGCAGGCCCTTGACCTGGTAGGTGGCCGGTGCGTCGACGGGGCCGCTCCAGCGTCCGCTCAGGTCGCTCACCACGCCTTGCGGACGCAGTTCGGCGAGCAGCCGGCGCACCGCCTCGCCCAGCGGCACGCGCGAGGCGATCTGCGCCATCAGCGCCAGGTCCAGGCGCTGCGCGCTGAAGCTGCCGCCGCGCGCCGCTTCGCCCTCGCGCTGCTGCCAGTGCAGCGCGATGTCGCTGCGCGGCCAGCGGATGCCGTCCCCGGTGACGAAGCCGAAGTGCTGCGCCGCCAGGCTGAAGCCGTCGTCGAGGCGTTGCGCGCTGAGCCGGCCTTCGATCTGCGCCAGTTCGAGCGGCTCGATGTCGCGCGCCAGCCGCAGCGCGACCTCGCGCAGCGCGAGGTCGACCGCCGCGCCGAGCGGCCGGCCGTCGCGCACGTCGACCCAGGCACGCAGTGCGCCGTCGCCCTCGCTCAGCTCGAAGGGCAGCGCCACGTGCTGCCGCAGCAGGCGCACGTCGGCGCGCGGCAGCTCGGCGTAGAGCAGGCCGCTCCAGCGCTTCCAGTCGCCGCTGTCGGTCAGCAGCCGCTGGGTGAAACGCCCGCGCAGCGAGAAGCGGTCGCCCCAGTCGGCAGGCGGCGTCGCATCCAGGCGCATCTCGTGGCTGCGCAGCCCGTTGCGCACCACCAGCTGCACGTCGGTGAGCGACAGCGGCGGCGCGGCGTGGCGCTCGTCTGTCCAGCGCAGGGAACCGTCGCGGATCACGAACTCGGGCTGCCTGAAGAACCAGTTCGCCGCCGCGTTGTCGCCGTCGGCGTCGCCGCCGAACTCGAGGCCGGCGACGAACACGCGGCCCTGCGCGTCGCGGCGCACCTCGAGGTGGGCGCCGGCGACGAAGAGCTGCTCGAAACGAAGCTCGAGCGCCAGCAGCGAGCGCGGCGACAGCGCCGCGACCACCCGCGGCAGCGCGAGCGCGGGGCGCGACTGCCGGTCGAGCAGCACGACGTCCTTCAGTTCGAGCGTCGGTATCCAGCCGCTGGACGTGATGCTGATGTTGCCAATTCGCACCGGAACGCCGAGCGCGCTGCCCGCGCGCTGCTCGATCTGGGGCCGCCACTGCTCTATGTGCGGCAGAATCCCCCAATGCAGTGTCAGCCAGGCGACAAGCAATATGCTCCACGCCGCGATGACCAGCACCGCCACACCACGCGCCAGCCAGCGCAAACGCGCCGCCACTGCGGCACGCCGGGAACGTGGGGCGGTTGCAGCGGCAGTGACAGACGCAACGATGGACATGAACGAGTTGGGAAGCCGGCGATCGGCGGGACAGTGTGGTGCGCGTGACCGTGCGGGGCGCGGCATTCCCCTCGCGCTTCTGGCTGCTTCCCCTGCAGCGTCCGGTGCGGCGGCAATCTAGCACAGACCCCGCGACCGTCCCATGGGTTCCCTGCCTGAGCTCCCGCTGCCCGCGCCCGCCGACGTGACGGCGGCGCCGCCGGCGGCAGCCGAGCACAGCCGCTTCGTGCAACGCATCCGCCGGCGCTACGCGCAGGAGCTGCCGCTGCTCCCGCCGGGCCTGCCGCGGCGCGACACCGTGACGGCGCTGGTGGCGCAACTGCGCGACGGCGGCCGCCCGCTCGCCAGCGCCTTGCGCGTGGCGCGGCAGCTGGTGCTCGAGCGCCTGGCGGTGCTCGACATCGAACAGGGCGCCGCGATGGAAGACGTGACGCTCGCGATGACCGAGCTCGCCGAAGCCACGCTCGACCTCGCGCTCACGCAGTCGCGCAGCGAACTCGACGCGCGTTATGGCGCGCCGCTCACCGAGGCCGGCCAGCCGATCGACTTCTGGGTCGTCGGCATGGGCAAGCTCGGCGCGCGCGAACTCAACGTCTCGTCCGACATCGACCTCATCTACGTCTACGAGGAGCAGGGCGAGACCCACGGTGCGCAGAAGGTGAGCGCGCACGAGTACTTCTCGCAGCTCGCCCGCGAGCTCTACACGCTGATCGGCGACAGCACCGAAGACGGTTTCGTGTTCCGCGTGGACCTGGCGCTGCGTCCCAACGGCAACTCCGGCCCGCCGGTGGTGAGCCTCGCGATGCTGGAGGAGTACTTCCAGGTGCAGGGCCGCGAGTGGGAGCGCTTCGCCTGGCTGAAGAGCCGCGTCGTCGCGCCGCTCGAGAGCGTTCGCAGCGGCCGGGCGCTCGCGCTGCGCTCGATGGTCACCGCCTTCGTCTACCGGCGCTACCTCGACTACGGCGTGTTCGAGGGGCTGCGCCAGCTGCACCGCAAGGTGCGCGACGAGGCGCAGCGGCGCGCCGCCGGCCGGCCCGAGCGCGCCAACGACGTCAAGCTGTCGCGCGGCGGCATCCGCGAGATCGAATTCATCGTGCAACTGCTGCTGGTGGTGCGCGGCGGGCAGTTCCCGGAGATCCGCACGCGCTCGACGCTGAAGGCGCTCGACAAGCTCGCCGCCGGCGGCCTGATGCGCCCCGACAGTGCGCGCCGCCTGGCCGAGGCCTACACCTTCCTGCGCCGCGTCGAACACCGCATCCAGTACCTCGACGACCAGCAGACGCACCTGCTGCCCACCGCCGACGGCGACCTCGGCTGGATCGCCCGCAGCATGGGCTTCGTCTGCACCGCCGACGCCTGCGAACTGCTCGACCGGCTGTGCGAGACCCGCGAGGTGGTCGCCACCGAGTTCGATGCCTTGCTACACGACGGCCAGTCGCCCGGCAACGGCAGCGGCAACGGCTGCCGCGGCTGCGGGCAGGTGGCGCAGCCGGTGGACAGCGAGGCCTTCATCGAGCGGCTGCCGCTCACGCTCGGCGAGCGGGTGCGCGGCTGGAGCCAGCAGCCGCGTGTGCAGACGCTGCGCGACGACAGCAAGCTGCGCCTGGCCAAGCTGATCGGCCGCGCCGCCCACGCCGTGCAGGAGGGCCGCTGCACGAGCGACGCATCGATCCGCTTCGTCGACTGGCTGGAGCCGCTGCTGCGCCGCGAAAGCTACCTCGCGCTGCTGGTCGAGCGCCCCGAGGTGCACAACCGGCTGCTGCGCCTGCTCGGCCTGGCGCGCTGGCCGATGCGCTACCTGATGCTGCACCCGGGCGTCATCGACGAGCTGGCCGACGAGCGGCTGCTGCACAGCCGCTTCGACGCCGCCGAATACATCGGCGACCTCGAGGCGCGCCACCGGGCCTGGCAGCGCTCCGGCGAGGCCGACGAGGAGTCGGTGCTCGATACGCTTCGCCGCGCGCATCACGCCGAGGTGTTCCGCACGCTGGTGCGCGACGTCGAAGGCCACATCAGCGTCGAGCAGGTGGCCGACGACCTGTCGGCGCTGGCCGATGCGACGCTCGACTGCGCGCTGCGCTGGTCGTGGCTGCACCTCAAGCAGCACCACCGCGAGGTGCCGCGCTTCGCCGTCATCGCCTACGGCAAGCTCGGCGGCAAGGAGCTCGGCTACGGCAGCGACCTCGACGTCGTCTTCCTCTACGACGACGAGGACGAGCGCTCGCCCGAGGTCTACGGCGCCTTCGTGCGCAAGCTGATCAGCTGGCTGACGCTGCGCACGGCCGCCGGCGAGCTGTTCGACATCGACACCGCGCTGCGTCCGAACGGCAACTCGGGGCTGCTGGTCGCCTCGGTGCAGAGCTACGAGCGCTACCAGACCGGCCGCGGCAGCAACACCGCGTGGACCTGGGAGCACCAGGCGCTGACGCGCGCGCGCTTTTGCGCCGGGCTGCCCGAGATCGCGCCGCGTTTCGAGGCGGTGCGGCGCGCCGTGCTGGCCGCGCCGCGCGACGTCGACGCGCTGCGCCGCGAGGTGCAGGCGATGCGCGAGAAGGTGCGCGGCGCGCGC
>DASWVR010000115.1:0-3627 GCA_036401155.1 Piscinibacter sp.
TTCTCGATCCAGGACGCGCAGCGCCAGCTGCACCTGAGCACGCTGCTGGTGGTCAACAACTTCACTGCGCTGGCGATGGCCTTGCCGCGCGTCGGTCCCGAGGGCCGCCGGCAGATCGGCGGCGGCGAGGCGCAGGCCAATGGCGTCATCGGCCTGCTCGGGCCGGGCACCGGGCTCGGTGTGTCAGGGCTCATCCCCACCGGCGACCGCTGGACCGTGCTCGCCACCGAAGGAGGCCATGTCAGCTTCGCGCCCACCGACGAGCGCGAGCTGCGGGTGCTGCAGTACGCATGGAAGACCATGCGCCGCGTGTCGGCCGAACGCGTGGTCTCCGGCCCCGGCATCGAACTGATCTACCAGGCGCTGAGCGAAGGACAACCCGACGCCGAACGCCAGCTCAGCGCGGCCGACATCGTGCAGCGTGCGCTGCACGACCTCAACCCCACGTGCAGCGAAACGATCGACTGCTTCTGCGGCATGCTCGGAACGATGGCGTCCGACCTCGCGCTGACGCTGGGCGCGACGGGCGGCATCTACGTCGGCGGCGGCATCGTGCCGCGCCTCGGCGAGCTGTTCGCGCGCTCGCCGTTTCGCGAACGTTTCGAGGCCAAGGGCCGCTTCAGCGCCTACGTCGCGCGCATCCCGACCTATGTGCTGACGGCGGAACACCCCACCTTCCTCGGTGTGTCGTCGCTGCTCGCCGACCATGTGCCCGACCACGACGGCGGCAACCCGCTGCTCGACCGCGTACGCTCGGCCTCCGAAGGACTCTCGCCGGCCGAGAAGCGGGTCGCCAACTTCGTGCTCGACAACCCGCGCACGGTGCTCAACGACCCGATCGCGGTGATCGCCCAGGGTGCGGAAGTGAGCCAGCCGACCGTCATCCGCTTCTGCCGCTCGCTCGGTTTCCAGGGGCTCGCCGACTTCAAGCTCAAGCTCGGCTCGGGCCTGACCGGTACGCTGCCGGTGCAGCGCACACACGTGCGGCGGCAGGACGGCATTGCGGACCTGTGCGCCAAGGTGCTCGACAACACGATCTCGGCCATCGTGCAGTTCCGCGAATCGCTCAACGTGGAATCGGTCGACAAGGCGATCGCGCTGCTGCGCGAGGCTCGCCGCGTCGAGTTCTACGCGATGGGCAACTCGGCCGTCGTCGCGCTCGATGCGCAGCACAAGCTGTTCCGCTTCCGCATCCCCTCGGTGGCGCACACCGACGCGTCGATGCATTCGATGGCTGCCGAGCTGCTCGGTCCGAACGACCTCGCGGTCTTCATCTCGAGCTCGGGGCAGCCGCCCGAGCTCGCGCGCGCCGCCGCGCACGCGCTGGAGCGCGGCGCGTCGGTGATCGCGATCACCGCCAGCCAGTCGCCGCTGGCGCGCAAGTCCACCGTCTGCATCGCGGTCGACCATGGCGAAGACAGCTCGAGCTTCGTTTCGATGATCTCGCGCATCCTGCACCTGCTGGTGGTGGACATGATGTCGGTCGGGCTGGCCGTCCGCCGCACGCCGGCCGTCGGGCCGGGTCCGGCCCACGGCGGCGACGCCGCGGAAGGCCAGATGCAGCCGGCGCCCGGCGTGCTGATCTCGCACATCGCCTGAAACCTGCCGTCCCGGGCAACGGCGCGCAGATGCGCGCCCGAACCACGCCTGCAGGGCATCCGGGACGAATGCTCAGTCGGGTTTCACGCAATCCACGTAGTAGGTGCGGCCGCTGTCGCCTTCGTCTTCCACCAGCCCGTGCACGTCGGTGTCGAAGCCGGGGAAGGCGGCGTTGAACTGGCGCGTGAAGCGCAGGAAGTCGACGATCTTGCGGTTGAAGCGCTCGCCCGGGATCAACAGCGGAATACCCGGGGGGTACGGCGTCAGCAGCGAGGTCGTGATGCGACCTTCGAGCGCGTCGATCGGCACGCGCTCGGTCTTGCGGTGCGCGATGTAGGAGAAGGCGTCGGTCGGCTTCATCGCCGGGTGCAGGTCCGACAGGTACATCTCGGTCGTCAGGCGCGCGATGTCGCCCTTGGCGTACATCGCGTGGATGTCCTGGCACAGGTCGCGCAAGCCGCGGCGCTCGTAGCGCGGGAAGGCGGCCACGAACTCGGGCAGCACGCGCCCCATCAGCGCATTGCGGTCGTAGTCGTCCTTGAACTGCTGCAGCGCGGTCAGCAGCGTGTTCCAGCGGCCCTTGGTGATGCCGATGGTGAACATGATGAAGAACGAGTACAGCCCCGTCTTCTCGACCACGACGCCGTGTTCCGCGAGGTACTTGGTGACGATGCTGGCCGGGATGCCGGTCTTGGCGAACTTGCCCGTCACGTCCAGCCCCGGCGTGATGATGGTGCTCTTGATGGGATCGAGCAGGTTGAAGCTTTCGGCCAGGTTGCCGAAGCCGTGCCACTTCTCCCCTGCCTTGAGCACCCAGTCGGCGCTCTTGCCGATGCCCTCGGAGGCGAGCTTGTCCGGGCCCCAGACGGTGAACCACCAGTCGCGGCCGAACTCCTTGTCGACCTTGCGCATCGCGCGGCGGAAGTCGAGCGCTTCGAGGATGCTCTCCTCCACGAGCGCCGGGCCGCCGGGCGCCTCCATCATCGCCGCGGCCACGTCGCACGACGCGATGATCGCGTACTGCGGGCTCGTGGACGTGTGCATGAGGTAGGCCTCGTTGAACAGGTGCCGGTCGAGCTTGCGGTTCTGGCCGTCCTGCACCAGCACCTGGGAGGCCTGGCTGATGCCCGCCAGCAGCTTGTGCGTCGACTGCGTCGCGAACACGAGCTGGTCCTTGGGGCGCGGGCGCTGCCGGCCCATCGCGTGATACTCGCCGTAGAAGCTGTGGAAGGCCGCGTGCGGCAGCCAGGCCTCGTCGAAGTGCAGCGTGTCGATGTAGCCGTCGAGCGTGTGCTTGATGGTCTCGGTGTTGTAGAGCACGCCGTCGTAGGTGCTCTGCGTGAGCGTCAGGATGCGCGGCTTGACCGTCTTCGGGTCGACGCCGGCGAGCAGCGGGTTCGCGGCGATCTTGCGCTCGATGGTCTCGCGCGAGAACTCGCTCTGCGGGATCGGGCCGATGATGCCGTAGTGGTTGCGCGTCGGCGTGAGGAACACGGGAATCGCGCCCGTCATGATGATCGAGTGCAGGATCGACTTGTGGCAGTTGCGGTCCACCACCACCACGTCACCCGGCGCCACCGAGTGGTGCCACACCATCTTGTTCGACGTGCTCGTGCCGTTGGTGACGAAGAAGCAGTGGTCGGCGTTGAAGATGCGCGCGGCATTGCGCTCGCTGGCGGCCACCGGACCGGTGTGGTCGAGCAGCTGGCCCAGCTCCTCGACCGCGTTGCACACGTCGGCGCGCAGCATGTTCTCGCCGAAGAACTGGTGGAACATCTGGCCGACGGGGCTCTTGAGGAAGGCGACGCCGCCCGAGTGGCCCGGGCAATGCCAGGAGTAGGAGCCGTCCTGCGCATAGTCCATCAGCGCGCGGAAGAACGGCGGCGCAAGCGAGTCGAGGTAGCTCTTGGTCTCGCGGATGATGTGGCGCGCCACGAACTCCGGCGTGTCCTCGAACATGTGGATGAAGCCGTGCAGCTCGCGCAGGATGTCGTTCGGGATGTGCTGCGAGGTGCGCGTCTCGCCGTA
>DASWVR010000116.1:0-29003 GCA_036401155.1 Piscinibacter sp.
GATCGGCTCGAAATCGAGTATGTCCAGCGCGATGATGGTCCCGTTGAGCTGTCCAGCCGGCGCGGCGCTGCTGCCGGCGTCCTTCGGCGCGAACTTGCGCCGCAGGTACTGGCTCCAGGCGCCGGGCGTTGCCCCGAGATCGACGACGAGCTGTCCCGGCCTGATGAGCTTGAGCTCCTCGTCGATCTCCTTGAGCTTGTAGGCAGCCCGGGCCCGGTAGCCTTCCTTCTGCGCCAGCTTCACGTACGGGTCGTTCAGGTGGTCATACAGCCACTGCTTGTTGACCTTCTTGCTCTTCGATTTGACTTTCATGTTCACCGGACAGCGGCCGGGCCATAGCGTTGTGGGCTCGCTGCGCGCCGATCGTGATGGCGCGGCGTGGACATAATACGGGGATGCCCGCCATTCAACTCACGCCTTCCGAGCGCAAGGACAAACGCGCCGACGCCCACCACCTCGAACCGGTGGTGCTGATCGGCGGCGACGGGCTCACGCCCGCTGTCGTCAAGGAAGTCGACGCGGCGCTCAACGCCCACGGACTCATCAAGGTGCGTGTCTTCTCCGACGACCGGGATACCCGGGGGCAATACTTCACGACGCTGGCCGAGCAGCTCGATGCGGCGCCGATCCAGCACATCGGCAAACTGCTGGTGCTGTGGCGCCCCATGCCGGACAAGACCCGGGCGGAGCGCGACGACCGCATGCCCGGCCCCAAGGTCGTCAAGATCGTCAAGTTCTCCAAGAGCGGCAACCATCGCCCGCAGGTCAAGAAGATCAAGGTGCTGGGCAACCAGCGCGTGGCCGCCGGGGGGCAGATCAAGCGATCGAAGAAACGTCTGACGAGCGTCAAGAAGAGCGCGCCGAGCTGAGGCCCGCGATCCCGCGATCCCACGACCCTCAGCGGCCACCCAGGCGCCAGGCCAGAACCAGCACCAGCAGCGCCTTGAGCGCGTAGAAGCCCATCGACATGCCGTGCAAGGCGCCGAACGACCAGGCGCCCTGCCCGGCACGCGCCGCGGCCATCATCGGCTGCAGCGCGAAGTAGCCGGCGACCGTGCAGAACAAGGTGCCGAGCACCAGCAGCATGTTGCCGTTCAGCACCGAGCCGCCGCCGGCCTGCGCCGCGCGGCGCGCCTGCGCGCGCAGCATCAGGAACAGCACGATCGCCAGCGCCAGGCTCAGGTAGGCCTCCTGCGTGAACATGCGTCCCGCGATCCGCCCGGCCAATTCGGGCAGCGTCGTCGCAAATCCGGCGGGCGCGCCGATCAGGCCAATGCCGAGCAGCGCGCCGCCCCACAGCCCGGCGAGCCACGCGCTCCAGCGCGACGTGTCCATCGAGCGGGCCTCAGAGGTAGCGAACGCCGACGATCTCGTAGCTCTTGATGCCGCCCGGCGCCTGGACCTCGGCCACGTCGCCGGCTTCCTTGCCGATCAGCGCGCGGGCGATCGGCGAGCCGATGGAGATCAGGCCCTGCTTCAGATCGGCTTCGTCCTCGCCGACGATTTGATAGGTGACCTGCGCGCCGCTCGCTTCCTCTTCGAGTTCGACGGTCGAGCCGAACACGACCTTGCCGCCGGCGTCGAGCCGAGCCGGGTCGATGATCTGCGCGGCGGCGAGCTTGCCTTCGATCTCGAGAATGCGGCCTTCGATGAAACCCTGTTTGTCCTTGGCGGCTTCGTATTCGGCGTTTTCGGACAGGTCGCCCTGCGCGCGCGCTTCGGCGATCGCCTGGATCACGGCATGGCGCTCGACGGACTTCAATCGCTGGAGCTCGTCCTTGAGCTTCTCGGCGCCTCGTTTGGTGAGCGGAATGGTGGCCATCTGAAACCTTGGAGCAAAAATGAAGCCGCCGCCAGAATCACCGGCGGCGGCGGTTGTTGGTTGGTGCGCGTCGAGTTTAGTGCGTTTTCGCGTGCAGTTCGCTATGGAGTTCCTGGAGGGACCTGACCACCAGGTCTGCCTGGTGCTTCATGCCCTCGACCGCCGCCTCGCAACCGGCCATGCTCGTGTAGTAGGTGACGCGGTTCGCAAGCGCCGCCTGGCGGATGTGGCGGGAGTCGGCGATGGCCGTGCGTGTCTCGTCGACCGTCGTGAAGACGAGCTGGATCTCGCCCCCTTTCACCATGTCGACGATGTGGGGACGGCCGTCCTTGACCTTGTTCACCGGCTTGACCGGCACGCCCCCTTCGGCGATCGCCGCCGCCGTGCCCTTGGTCGCGACGATGCCGAAGCCCATCGCGTGCAGGTCGCGCGCCACCACGACGGCGCGCGCCTTGTCGCTGTTCTTCACCGTGATGCAGACGGTGCCCTTGCTCGGCAGACGCGAGCCCGCGCCGAGCTGGCTCTTGAGCATGGCTTCGCCGAAGGTCCTGCCGGCGCCCATCACCTCGCCGGTCGAGCGCATCTCGGGGCCGAGGATCGGGTCCACGCCCGGGAACTTGTTGAACGGAAACACCGCCTCCTTGACGCTGAAGTACGGCGGGATGACCTCGTGCGGCACTTGGCCGTCGGGGCCGCGCTGGTCGGCGAGGCGCTGCCCCACCATGCAGCGCGCGGCGATCTTCGCCAGCGGCTGCCCGGTCGCCTTGGACACGAAGGGCACCGTGCGCGACGCGCGCGGATTCACTTCGAGCACGTACACGACCGGGTTGTCGCCGTCGGTCTGGATCGCGAACTGCACGTTCATCAAGCCCTTGACCTTCAGCGCACGCGCCATCATCGTCGTCTGCCGGCGCAGCTCGTCCTGCAGCGACTGGCTCAGCGAGTACGGCGGCAGCGAGCAGGCGGAGTCGCCGGAGTGGATGCCCGCCTGTTCGACGTGCTCCATGATGCCGCCGATCATCACCCCGTCGGCGCCGTCGCTGCCGTCGGCGATGCAGTCGACGTCGACCTCGATCGCGTCGTCGAGAAAGCGGTCGAGCAGCACCGGCGACTTCTCGCTCACCTTGACTGCTTCGCGCATGTAGCGCTCCAGGTCCTTGTCGCCGTGCACGATCTCCATCGCGCGGCCGCCCAGCACATAGCTCGGACGCACCACCAGCGGGTAGCCGATCTCCTGCGCCAGCTGCAGCGCCTGCTCCTCGGTGCGGGCCGTGCGGTTGGGCGGCTGCTTGAGGCCGAGCTCGTGCAGCAGCTTCTGGAAGCGCTCGCGGTCTTCGGCGATGTCGATGCTGTCGGGCGTGGTGCCGACGATGGGGACGCCCGCGCGCTCGAGGTCGAGCGCCAGCTTCAGCGGCGTCTGCCCGCCGTACTGCACGATCACGCCGAAGGGCTTTTCCTTGTCGACGATCTCCAGCACGTCTTCGAGCGTCACCGGCTCGAAATAGAGGCGGTCCGAGGTGTCGTAGTCGGTCGACACCGTCTCCGGGTTGCAGTTCACCATGATCGTCTCGTAGCCGTCTTCGCGCATCGCGAGCGCGGCGTGGACGCAGCAATAGTCGAACTCGATGCCCTGGCCGATGCGGTTCGGGCCACCGCCGAGCACCATGATCTTCTTGCGGTCGGTCGGATCGGCCTCGCACTCTTCCTCGTAGGTCGAGTACATGTAGGCGGTCTGCGTTCCGAACTCGGCAGCGCAGGTGTCGACGCGCTTGTACACGGGCCGCACCTTCAGGGCGTGGCGGCGCGCACGAACCTCATGCTGGTTGGTGCCGAGCAGCTTGGCGAGCCGCTTGTCGGAAAAGCCCTTGCGCTTCACGTAGCGAAGCTCATCGGCAGACAGCGAATCCAGCGTGCGGCCCTTGATCTCGGCCTCGGTCTGCACGATCTGCTCGATCTGCGCCAGGAACCACGGGTCGACCGCCGTCTCCTCGAACACCTCGTCGCGCGACATGCCGATGCGGAAGGCGTCGGCAAGGTAGAGGATGCGCTCGGGGCCGGGCTCGCCGATCTCCTGCACGATCTCCTCGCGGTCGGTGCTGCGTTCGGTCAGGCCGTCGATGCCGGTCTCCAGGCCGCGCAAGGCCTTCTGCAGGCTCTCCTGGAAGGTGCGGCCCATCGCCATCACCTCGCCGACGGACTTCATCTGCGTCGTCAGGCGCGAATCGGCGGCCGGGAATTTCTCGAACGCGAAGCGCGGGATCTTGGTCACGACGTAGTCGATGCTCGGCTCGAAGCTCGCCGGCGTCGCCCCGCCGGTGATGTCGTTGCGCAGCTCGTCGAGGGTGTAGCCCACGGCCAGCTTGGCCGCGACCTTGGCGATCGGAAAGCCCGTCGCCTTGGACGCCAGCGCCGACGAACGCGACACGCGCGGGTTCATCTCGATGACGACCATGCGGCCGTCGACGGGGTTGATCGAGAACTGCACGTTGGAGCCGCCGGTGTCGACGCCGATCTCGCGCAGGATGGCGATCGAGGCGTCGCGCAGCAGCTGGTACTCCTTGTCGGTCAGGGTCTGCGCCGGCGCCACCGTGATCGAGTCGCCGGTGTGGATGCCCATCGGGTCGAGGTTCTCGATCGAGCAGACGATGATGCAGTTGTCCGCCTTGTCGCGGACGACCTCCATCTCGTACTCCTTCCAGCCGATCAGCGACTCCTCGATCAGCAGCTCGTTGGTCGGCGAGAGGTCGAGGCCACGCTTGCAGATCTCTTCGAACTCTTCCGGGTTGTAGGCGATGCCGCCGCCGGTGCCGCCCAGCGTGAAGCTCGGGCGGATGACCATCGGAAAGCCGGTGCCGCCGATCTCCTGCGTGATTCGGCGCTGCACCGTCCAGGCCTCGTCCATCGAGTGTGCGATGCCGCTGCGCGCCGAATGCAGGCCGATGCCCGTCATCGCGTCCTTGAACTTGAGGCGATCCTCGGCCTTCTCGATGGCTTTTTCGTTAGCCCCGATCATCTCGACGCCGTACTTGGCGAGCACGCCGTACTGGTGCAGGTCCAGCGCGCAGTTCAGCGCGGTCTGCCCGCCCATCGTCGGCAGCACCGCGTCGGGGCGCTCCTTGGCGATGATCTTCTCGACGACTTGCCAGGTGATGGGCTCGATGTAGGTCACATCGGCCATCTCCGGGTCGGTCATGATCGTCGCCGGGTTGCTGTTGACGAGGATGACGCGATAGCCCTCCTCGCGCAGCGCCTTGCAGGCCTGGGCGCCGGAGTAGTCGAATTCGCAGGCCTGGCCGATGACGATCGGGCCCGCGCCGATGATGAGGATGCTTTTGAGGTCGGTGCGCTTGGGCATTTACTTCTTCTCCATCAGCGCAACGAAACGGTCGAACAGATAGGCAATGTCATGAGGTCCGGGGGAGGCTTCCGGGTGGCCCTGGAAGCAGAACGCGGGTTTGTCGGTGCGGGCCAGGCCCTGCAGGGTGCCGTCGAACAGCGACACGTGCGTCGGGCGCAGGTTCGCCGGCAGCGTCTTCTCGTCGACCGCGAAGCCGTGGTTCTGGCTGGTGATGCTGACGCGGCCGCTGTCGAGGTCTTTCACCGGATGGTTGGCGCCGTGGTGGCCGAACTTCATCTTGAAGGTCTTGGCCCCCGAGGCGAGCGCCATGATCTGGTGGCCCAGGCAGATGCCGAAGGTCGGGATGCCGGTGTCGATGAGCTCGCGCGAGGCCTCGATCGCGTAGTCGCAGGGCTCGGGGTCGCCGGGGCCGTTGGACAGGAAGATGCCGTCGGGTTTGTGCTTCAGTACTTCCGACGCCGGGGTCTGCGCCGGCACCACCGTCACCTTGCAGCCGCGGCTCGCGAGCATGCGCAGGATGTTGAACTTGACCCCGTAGTCGTAGGCGAGCACGTGGTGCGTCGGCGCCTTGAGCTGGCCGTAGCCGCTGCCCAGCGCCCACTCGGTTTCCAGCCATTCATAAGGCTCGGTCCGGCTCACAAGCTTGGCCAGATCGAGGCCCGCCATGCTGGGCGCCGCCTTCGCCTTGGCCACCGCCTCGACGATCAGGCGCTCGGTGATCTCGGCGCCGACCGGGAGAGTCAGGATGCAGCCGTTCTGCGCGCCCCGTGTGCGCAGCACACGGGTCAACCGGCGGGTATCGATGTCGGCGATCGCCACCGTGCCTTCGCGCCGCAGGTACTCGGGCAGCGTCATCGACATGCGGAAATTGGACTCGAGCACCGGCAGGTCGCGGATGACGAGGCCCGCCGCATGCGCCTTCTTCGCTTCGACATCCTCGTGGGCCACGCCGTAGTTGCCGATGTGCGGGTACGTCAGCGTGACGATCTGCCGGCAGTAGCTCGGGTCGGTGAGGATTTCCTGGTAGCCGGTCAGCGCGGTGTTGAACACCACCTCGCCGACGGTCTCGCCCGGAGCTCCGATGGAGCTTCCATTGAATACCGTGCCGTCTGCGAGTGCGAGGAGAGCGGGGGGCAGAACAGGCAGCAAGAGAAACTCCATCGTTGCGCCCAGCTCTGCCTGTGCGGCGGTCTTCGCGGATGCTCGTGGGCACCTCGGAGAGCCGCGACGCGGGCTGAATCCGGTGGGGAAACTGCAGGAGGTTTCGCTGGGGCGGGGTGATCGCGGGTAAACCTTCGAATTATAGCCGAGCATGCCTTTGCGACGCCGCCCCGAGTGCCGGTCACAGCGGTTGGCCGCCGTCCCCGGTCATGCCGAATGCCCCAGCGGCGCGCTGGGGAACTAGAATCCGCCGCGTGGGTCAGAGCCCACGTTCATCTCAACCTGGAGGTCTCATGAACGAAAGCCTGCAAACCGTCTATGGTGCAGCAAGCTCGAGCGTCGCGTTGGAACAGCGCAACCGCGTGCTGCGCAACACTTACTGGCTCCTGGCGCTGTCGCTGGTGCCCACCGTTCTCGGCGCCTGGGTCGGCGTGAGCACCGGCGTGATGGCCCGCCTCGGCGTGGGCATGAGCCTGATGGTGTTCTTCGGCGGCGCCTTCGCCTTCATCTATGCGATCGAGAAGACGAAGAACTCGGCGGCCGGGGTGCCCGTGCTGCTCGGTTTCACCTTCTTCATGGGACTGATGCTGTCGCGCCTGCTGTCGGCCGTGCTCGGCTTCAGCAACGGCCCGTCGCTGATCATGACGGCCTTCGGCGGCACGGCGGTGATCTTCCTCGCCATGGCCAGCCTCGCGACGGTGATCAAGCGCGACCTGTCGGGCATGGGCAAGTTCCTGTTCGTGGGCGCGGTGATGCTGCTGGTGGCGCTCGTCATCAACGCCTTCGTGCAGTCCAGCGCGCTGATGCTGACGTTGTCGGTGCTCATGATGGGCCTGTTCACGGCCTTCATGCTGTACGACATCAAGCGCATCCTCGACGGCGGCGAGACGAACTACATCTCGACCACGCTGGCGCTGTACCTGGACATCTACAACGTGTTCCAGAGCCTGCTGGCCCTGCTGGGCTTCGCCGGCGGCGAACGCGACTGACCGGTCCCGCCCGGCCACGACAAAAGGGGACCTTCGGGTCCCCTTCTTCATTGGACGCTGACGCCTGGGCTCAGGGCTTCTCGAACACGGCGATGCTCTCGACGTGCGCGGTGTGCGGGAACATGTTGACCGCGCCCGCTGCCGCGCACCGGTAGCCCGCCTGGTGCACCAGCAGGCCCGCGTCGCGCGCCAGGGTGGCCGGATTGCAGCTGACGTAGACGATGCGCCGCGGCGCGACGAAGCCCGGCGCCGACGCGGGGTCGGCGTGCAGATCGGCGACGGCCTTGGCCAGCGCAAACGCACCTTCGCGCGGCGGGTCCACCAGCCACTTGTCGGCTTGGCCGAAGTCCGCGAGCTCGGCAGGCGTGATCTCGAACAGGTTGCGCGCAACGAAGCTCGTCTTCTCGGCGAGCCCGTTGAGCGCGGCGTTCTCGCGCGAGCGCGCCACCAGCGCCTCGCTGCCTTCCAGCCCGAGCACCTCGCGCGCCTGCGTGGCGATCGGCAGCGTGAAGTTGCCGAGGCCGCAGAACCAGTCGATCACGCGCTCGCCGGACCGCGCATCGAGCAGCCGCAGCGCCCGGCTCACCAGCACCGTGTTGATCTGGTGGTTGACCTGCGTGAAGTCGGTCGGCTTGAACGGCATCGTGATGCCGAACTCCGGGAGCGTGTACTCCAGCGGCGGCCCGCCCGCGTCGAGCAGGTGGGCGGTATCGGGACCCTTGGGCTGCAGCCACCACTGGATGTCGTGCTCGGCCGCGAAGGCGCGCAGCCGCGACAGGTCGCCGGCGGACAGCGGCTCCAGGTGCCGCAGCACCAGCGCCGTGACCTGCGAACCGACAGCCACCTCGATCTGCGGCAGGCGGTCGCGAGCGTCCATGGCGGCGACCAGTTCGGCGAGCCGCGGCAGCAGGTCGCTCAGATGGGGCGGCAGCACGGCGCAGCTGTCCATGTCGGCCACGTAGCTCGACTTGCGTTCATGGAAGCCGACCAGCACCTTGCCCTTCTTCGCCACGTGCCGCACCGACAACCGGGCGCGGTAGCGGTAGCCCCAGGCCGGCCCTTCGATGGGCCGCAGCACGCGTTCGGGCTTCACCTTGCCCAGGTGCCACAGCGCATCCTCGAGCGCGCGCTGCTTGGTCGCGATCTGCGCGCCGACGTGGAAGTGCTGCAGCTTGCAGCCGCCGCAGACGCCGAAGTGCCTGCAGCCCGGCGTGACCCGCTGCGCGCTCTCGCGGCGCAGCGCCGTCATCGAGGCCTGCTCCCAGTTGTTCTTCCTGCGGTGCACCTGGACCTGCACCTCCTCGCCCGGCAGCGCACCCTCGATGAAGACGACCTGGCCTTCGGCGTTGTGGGCCACGCCCTGCCCTTCGAGGTCGAGCGACTCGACCTTCAACCACTCGTTGTTCGCTGTCATTGTCCGAATTATCCGGGCAGCGGCGGCGGCCGCTCGAGCGTCAGGCCGCGTCGGCCGGCCACGCGGCCAGGTACTCGGCCCAGTGAGACTCGGCGATGCCTGCCAAGGTGTCACGCACGAACGCCATCTCGCGTTCGTACTCGGCTTCGGTGAAGCCGCCACGCATCTTCTGGAACCGGCAGTAGACGAGGTAGGTGTTCATCACGTCCGTCTCGCAGTAGCGGCGGATGTCGTCGAGCTTGCCTTCGCGGTAGGCTGGGTAGACGGCAGAGCCGTCCATGCCGAGCTTGCCGGGAAAGCCGCACAGCTTGGCCATCGCGTCCAGCGGCGCGCTCGCGCGCGGCTGGTACATCGCGAGCAGGTCCATCAGGTCGAGGTGGCGCAGGTGGTAGCGGCCGATGTAGTTGTTCCACTTGAAGTCGCGGTCGTCCTCGCCGAGGTCCCAGTACTTGTTGGCCACCACGCCATGGCGCAGGCCGCGGTAATGCAGCACCGGCAGGTCGAAGCCGCCGCCGTTCCAGCTCACGAGCTGCGGCACATGCTTCTCGACGGTGTTGAAGAAGGTCTGGATGATCCGGCCTTCCTGGCTCTTGCCGTCGGCCTCGCGGTCGACGAAGGAGTGCACCTTCAGCCCTTCGGCATTGCGGAACACGCACGAGATCACGAGCACGCGCTGCAGATGCAGCGGCATGAAGTCCGACTTGCCGAGTTCCTTGCGCTCGGCCATCTCCAGCGCATAGACCTCGTCGTCGCCGACCGCGGGGTCGATGCCGCGCAAGGCACGCAGGCCTGCCACGTCGGGAATGGATTCGATGTCGAAGACGAGTACGGGCCAGGAGGACATTCAGCCTCTTCGATGAGTCGGTGACAGGGGCGCGAAATCAGAAGATCGAATCGCGGTCGACGCCGTTGCGGATCATGCGGCGCTTGAGCTTGAGCAGCGCTTCCTGCTGGATCTGGCGGATGCGCTCGCGGGTCAGGCCGAGCCGCTCGGCCAGCACCTCCAGCGTCTCGGGCTCGCGATCGCGCAGGCCGTAGCGGCCCGAGAGCACCTCGCGTTCGCGCTCGTTGAGTTCGTCCAGGCCATGGTTGAGGAGCTGTTCGACCTCGTTGCTGAGCGTCAGGCTCATCGGGTCGACGGCCGCGTCGTCGGCGACGCTGTCGAGCATCGACTCGGCGTTGCTGTCGGCGGGGTAGCGCTCCAGCGGCGCGTCCAGCGAGGTCGGCAGTTCGGAGAAGCGCAGCAGGTCGCTGACCTCCTGCACCGGCCGGCCCACGGCGGCCGCCACGTCTTCCACGCGCACCTGCTTGTCGTGCGCGCCGTTGCGCCCCAGCTCAGCCTCGAGCGTGCGCCGCGCCTTCAGGACGTGGTTCAGCTCGCGCACGACGTGCACCGGCAGCCGCACCAGCCGCGCCTGATGCATGATCGCGCGCTCGATGTTCTGCCGGATCCACCACGACGCATAGGTCGAGAAGCGGAAACCCCGCTCGGGCTCGAACTTGCCGATCGAGTGCATCAGGCCAAGGTTGCCTTCTTCGATCAGGTCCGTCATCGGCAGTCCGCGGCCGAGGTAGTTCTTGGCGATGCTCACCACCAGCCGCAGGTTGTGCTCGATCATCGCCTGGCGCGCCTTGAAGTCGCCCATGCGGGCGCGGGTGGCCGTCTCGAACTCCTCCTGCGGCGTCAGCAGCGGTGCGCGGCGGATCTCACGCAGATAGGTCTGCAGCGTGTTGCCGACCTCGCCGTCACCGGCGGCGAATTCGGGCGCGCCCGCCGTGTCGGTGGGTGGGTTGGGAAGCCCTTCGCCCAGGTCGGGATCGATACCGCCCGGCACCACGATGTCCAGCGGCGGCGGTGGCGGCGTGCGGCCGGCCGGCGGCTCGTGTGTACCCGCGCCGAGCCGCTCATGCGTGTGCCCGTTCGGTGAGGTTCGCCGCTTGGTCATGCTGGCTCCGGTTCCGACGGGCGAGGTTCTCCGTCAGCGCGGCGGCAACAGTTTGGCCGGGTCGATCGGCTTGCCGAGCTTGCGGATCTCGAAGTGCAGTTGCACGCGCTCCGCATCGGTGGAGCCCATCTCGGCGATCTTCTGGCCGCGCCGCACCGACTGGTCTTCCTTGACCAGCAGCGTCTGGTTGTGCGCGTAGGCGGTGAGATAGGTGTTGTTGTGCTTGAGGATCACGAGGTTGCCGTAACCGCGCAGTCCCGAACCCGCATAGACGACACGGCCGTCGGCGGCCGCCATCACCGGGTCGCCCGGCTTGCCGGTGATCGCCAGGCCCTTGCTGCGGGTCTCGTCGAAGCCGCTGGCGACGGGTCCACCGGCGGGCCACATCCAGCTGATGTCGTCGTCGCCGTCACGCGTACCGGACGATGTGGCTGCGGTTGTCGACGGAGGCGTCGGGGCGGGCGCGGGGGCCGCGCCGCTGGCCGGCGTGGCGGCGGCAAGCGGCTTCGTTTCCACCTTGGCCGTGGTCACGGGCTTGGTGCCGACGCCGTTTGGATCGGTGCCTGGCGGGACCACGCGCAGCGTCTGCCCGACCTCGATGAGATTGGGGTTCTCCAGCTCGTTCCACTTCACCAGGTCTTTCCAGTTCTGGCCGGTCTCCAGACCGATGCGGATCATCGTGTCGCCCGGCTTGACGGTGTAGTAGCCCGCCTTGCCCATGTTCTCGGAGCCTGGCTTGGGCGGCTCCGGCACCGGCTCCGCGACCGGCTGCACAGGCGGCACGACGGTCGGGACGGGCGTGCGCGCGGCCGCGCTGCGATCTTCCACTGGCGCCTGGTTGTTCGACGTCGCGCAGCCCGCGAGCAACAACACCGCGACCGCGACCGCGGCGCAGAGTTTCGTGTCCATCGAGCGATTCTTCGTCATCACCATCGCGTCAGCCATCCCCTATTCGCTATCGAACCAGCCCGGATTTTAGAGGGACGAATTGCACCACCTCATGAATACTCCGCTCGAAGCCCTGCTCGGTGCGGTCCACGACGACCAGCACCTGCCCGCGCGAGCCGTCGTGCACCGGTGCGACGATGCGTCCGCCCACCGCCAGTTGCTCGGTCCATGCCGCGGGCAGGACCTGCCCGCCTGCGGCGGCGATGATCGCGTCGTAGGGCGCGTTCGGCGGGTGCCCCAGCATGCCGTCACCATACACGAGCCGCACGTTGGTGAGTCGAAGCGGCGCCATCAGTTCACGCGCCTTGTCGTGCAGGGGCTTGACACGCTCGACCGAGAACACCTGCTTCGCCAGTCGCGACAGCACCGCCGCCTGGTAGCCGCAGCCGGTGCCGACCTCGAGCACGCGTCCGAGCGAGGCCGAAGCCTTGCAGGCCGCACCGGCCATCAGCAGTTCGATCATGCGCGCCACCACCGAGGGCTTGGAGATGGTCTGGCCATGGCCGATCGGCAGGCTCGTGTCCTCGTAGGCCTGCGTGACGAGCGCCGCGTCGACGAACAGGTGCCGCGGCACCGCCGCCATGGCGGCGATGACGGCTTCGTTGCGCAAACCTTCGGCGCGCAGCCGTTCGGCCATGCGCTGTCGCACGCCGGCCGAATCGAGCCCGAGCCCGGTGGGCGGGCTGCGCCTTGACGAGACCGCGGCCGCATGCTGAAGCGGCAGTTGCGGCCGCAGCAGGGGCCGCGGCGTGAGCGGCGCCGCGGTCGCGGGCTTGAGCACCGGCGATGCATGCGGCGCCTTGAGCGCCGTCTTGCGCGGCGCCGCCATCTGGTCGAGCCGCAGGGGAAACTTGGGCGGCTTTCGCGCGCTGTCGCTCATGGCGTGATGCGCCTCATGCACCGCCGCGCGCCGCAAGCCAGCCCTGCCACTGCGGCAAGGCGGCATGGTCGGTCAGATCGACCTGCAACGGCGTGATCGAGACGTGCCCGTTGGCGGTGGCATGGAAATCGGTGCCCTCGCCCGCCTCGCGTGCATCGCCGGCGGCGCCGATCCAGTACATCGTCTCCCCGCGCGGGCTGGTCTGGCGAATCACGGCTTCGCTGGCATGGCGGCGACCGAGGCGGGTGATGGCGCGCGGCAGGCGCTGCGCATCGGGGTGGTTCGGAATGTTGACGTTGAGCAGAAACGGCGTGCGCGCCGCCACCTCGTTCAATGCCTGCTGGACGATGTCCCTGGCGACGCGAGCCGCGGCCTCGAGATGGTTCCAGCCCTTGTCGACCTGCGAGAAGGCGATCGCCGGAATGCCGAACAGGTAGCCCTCCATCGCCGCCGCGACGGTGCCCGAGTACAGCGTGTCGTCGCCCATGTTGGCGCCCTGGTTGATGCCAGACACCACCAGGTCGGGCCGGTGCGGGAGCAATCCGGTGAGCGCGACGTGCACGCAGTCCGACGGCGTGCCGTTGATGTAGCGGATGCCATTGACCGCGGTGTAGACCGCCAGCGGGCGGTTCAGCGTCAGCGAATTGGAGGTGCCGCTCGCGTTCTGCTCCGGCGCCACCACGTCGAGCTCGCCCAGCCCCTCGCAGGCCTTCACCAGCGCGGCCAGCCCCGGCGCGAGGTAGCCGTCGTCATTGGCAATCAGAATTCGCATGGGGCGGATTGTAGGGAGCCGCCGGGCCGTCACCTGCGCGACTCGGCCTCGCCGGCCGCCTGCCTATCATCGCCGCGGTACTCGATGACCGGAGACAGCATGCACGCCTGGATTTGCGACAACCCGATCGGCCCCGAAGCGCTCAACTGGAAAGAGGTCCCCACCCCCGAGCCGAAACCGGGCGAGGTACGCGTTGCGATCCGTGCGGCGAGCCTGAACTTTCCCGACCTGCTGATCGTGCAGAACAAGTACCAGGCCAAGCCCCCGCTCCCCTTCGTGCCGGGCTCCGAGTACGCGGGCGTGATCGATGCGGTGGGCGACGGCGTGAGCCACCTGAAGCTCGGCGACGCCGTGGCTTCGTTCGGGGGCATGGGCGGCTTTGCAACGCATGCCTGCGTCAGCGCTCAGCTGGTGATGCCGCTGCCGCCGCAGTTCGCCTTCGAGGATGCGGCCGCCTTCATCTGCACCTATGGAACCTCTTACCACGCACTGGTCGACCGTGGGGAACTCAAGCCCGGCGAAACGGTGCTTGTGTTGGGCGCAGCAGGGGGCGTCGGCACCGCCGCGCTCCAGATCGCGAATGCGGTGGGGGCGCGTGTCATCGCCGCCGCGTCGAGCGACGAGAAGTGCGCGCTGTGCCGCGAGCTCGGAGCCGATGCGACGATCAACTACAGCAGCGCCAACATACGCGACGAACTGAAGGCGCTCACCGGCGGCAAGGGGCCCGACGTGGTCTACGATCCGGTCGGCGGCGACCTGGCCGAGCCGGTGTTCCGCTCGATGGCCTGGCGCGGCCGCTACCTCGTCATCGGGTTTGCCCAGGGGACCATCCCCTCGCTGCCGCTCAACCTGCCGCTGCTGAAGGGGACGTCGATCGTCGGCGTGTTCCTCGGAGAATTTGCGCGCCGCGAGCCACAGCGCCACGCCCAGGCGCTGGCCGAACTCGCCGGCTGGTACGCGCAGGGCCGAATCAAGCCCGTGCTCGACCAGGTGTTGCCCATGCCCGAGCTGAAGGCGGCTTTCGTTCGCATGGGCGGCAGGCAGGTGCGCGGCAAGCTGGTGATGACCAACCCCTGAATCTCGCACAGTCGGCTGCGGCGGCGGCCGCTTCGCGTCGATAATCCGCGGCGGGGAACCCCAGCGCCCGCGGAGAAGACAAACAGTGCGCCGTCTGTTGCTGAAGTTACCGTTCGTCGCGGCGGCTGCATGGTGGCCGCTCGCGCCGTCCATGGCCCAGGAGCCGCTGGTCTTCGCCGTGATCACGACGACCACCGTCGACGAGACGCGTGCCGCGTGGGAGCCGTTCTTCGCCGACATGCGCGCCGCGACCGGCCTCGACGTGCAAGGGCTCTACCCGGCGACCTACGCGGCCGCCATCGATGCGCTGGTGACCAACAAGGCGCACCTCGGCTGGCTGTCGAGCAAGGCGGCGCTCGATTGCATCGAGCGCGCCAACGTCGAGGTCTTCGGGCAGCTGGTGGACGCATCGGGCTCGCCCGGCTACCGCTCCATCGTGATCGCGCGGCGCGACGCGCCGGTGTCGACGATGGACCAGTTGCTGTCCAAGCCGCGCACCTACGGCTTCGCGATGGGCGAAGTCTCCTCGACCTCGGGTCATGCGATGCCGTCGTATGCGCTGTTCGTGCCGCGCGGCATCCGGCCCGAAGACCACTTCGTCCCGCTGGTGCGCGGCACCCATGCGCAGTCGCTCGACGCCGTGCTGCGCGGGCAGGTGCACGCGGGCACCTACAACACCGAGGAGCTGCAGCGCCTGAAGGCATCGCAGCCGGCGCGAGCCGCGTCGCTTCGCGTGCTGTGGGAGTCGGCGCTGATCCCCAAGGACCCGCTGCTGTGGCGCAAGGACCTGCCGCTGTCGGTGCGCACGCGGCTGTCGAGATTTGTCTTCGGCTACGGCAAGTCGGCATCGGAGAAGCAGCGCCTGAAGCAGATGTTCGACCTCGCCGGCTTCAAGCCGTCGACCAACCAGCAGCTGCAGTTCGTGCTCGAGATCGAGGACTTCAAGCAACGCTCCGAAGTGCTCCTCGACGCGCGTCTGACCGAGGCGCAGAAGAGCGAACGCCTGGCCGATCTGCGCGATCGATACGCGCGCCTGGCGAAGGCATTGCAATCGTCGAGCACGCTACCCCCCTAGATTGCAGGCTGCTACGATGAGCCATTCTTGTGAAAGAGTGCCGCCCATGGCAGTCAAGGTTCTGATCGTCGAAGACAACCCGGTCGCGCGCAGCTTCCTGTGCCGTGTCGTGCGCGAGAGTTTCTCCGACACCATCGTGATCACCGAAGCGGGCGACCTCGAATCGGCGCGGCGCCACGTCGCCACGCAAAGCGGCCAAAGCGCGATCGCGCCGAGCGATCCGTTCAAGCTGGTGCTCGTGGACCTCGAGCTTCCCGACGGCAACGGCATGGAACTGCTCGGCGAACTCGCGCGCTATCCGGCCACCAAGATCGTCACCACGCTGTACTCCGACGACGACCACCTGTTCCCCGCGCTGCAATGCGGCGCCGACGGCTACCTGCTGAAGGAAGACCGCTTCGAGGTGCTGGTCGAAGAACTGCAGAAGATCGTGCGCGGCCAGCCGCCGCTGTCGCCGGCCATCGCGCGCCGTCTGCTCACGCACTTTCGGCACGGCCCGGGCACGGGCGCCGCGGAGTCAGGCTTTGCCCCACTGCCCTCGGGCTTCCAGAGCAGCCGCCCGATGCCGCTCGGCAAGGGCGCCCCGCTGGACCACGAACGCCTGACCCCGCGCGAGAGCGAGGTGCTGACCTACCTGAGCAAGGGCTTCACGATCAAGGAGATCGCGAGCCTGATGGGCATCAAGTGGTTCACCGTCAACGACCACATCAAGTCGATCTACAAGAAGCTCAACGTTTCGAGCCGCGCTGAAGCGGCCGTGCTGGCAAGCAAACAAGGCCTCGTGTAGAGCCGCCCCAGGGAGCGGCGCACCACCAGGCGGAGGAGTCCACGTTGGCCGTCACGAGCTCGAGCCTCGGCGGCGGCGACCTGCCGCCGCGGGACAAGGCCCCTCAGAGCACGACGCCCGCCCTCGGCGGCAGCCCCGAGTCGGCCTTCGACTCCGGCCTGCTGGACCGCAGCTTCGCACGCGACCGCGGACTGTCGCGCTGGATGGGGTGGCGGCTGCGCCTGCTGGTCGGCGCGGCGCTGCTCGGCTGCGTGGGCCTGTTCTTTCTCGCGCGCTGGCTGGGCGACCCGCCGCACATCGACGCCACCTGGCGTCCCAACGCCGAGGGGCAGCTGGCACTCGCCGCCGCCACCGATCCCCAGCTGACACCGCATGTCGGGCGCGCGCTGATCGGCATCGTCGGCGGCGACGTGTCGACCGCCGTCGCCGACGTGCTCACGCTGCAGCGTTCGTCGCGCTGGCTGATCTCCGACACCGAGCGGGATCGCCATCGCGCGATGCACGAACAGATCTCGGCAGCGCTGTCGCAGCAGAGCGTGAAGCTGTTCTTCTCCGACGGCGCGATGGTCGAGCTGCAGCTCCAGCGGCGCGGCTTCGCCGGCCTCGGCGGCATGTTCTGGCTGCTCAGCGCCTTCGCCCTGGTGCTCTACCTGGTCGCGATGGTGGTGCTGCTCGCGCGGCCGACCGGCCCGAACTTTCTGTATTCGATCATGGCCTTGTGCCAGACCGGCAACCTCGTCTTCATTGCCGTCGAGTCGACGCTCGAGCTGGCGTTGCCAGCGCCGTTCGCCCGGCTCGACATGCCGCTGCGGATGGGCTTCGACCTCGTCACCGCGGCCGCCCTCGTCAATGCCGTGTGCCTGCATCCGCGCCGCCTGCCCGGCTCCGGCTGGATCGCGCTGGCGGCCTGGGTCTACGTGGCTGCGCTCGTGGTGCTGATGAGCCAAGGCATGCTCGGCGACGCCTGGTGGTGGACGCAGGGCAGCGTGTCGGCGCTGGGCCTGCTGCTCGTAGGCCTGCTCACCTGGTCGTACCGCATCGAGCCGCACCCGTTCGCGATCGTGCTGCGCCGCTTCTGCGTGGTGGGAATCAGCACCTGGATCCTGCTGACGATCGCGCTCGCCGCCGCAGCGCGCACGCCCGGCGTGCAGCACAACATCGCGGCCATCGGCTCGATGATCTGGTACGTGTTCCTGGCGTCGCTGCTGCTGCTGATGCCCTTCCTGTCGAAGTCGCAGCAGATCATGCGCGAGTTCTCGCTGCTGGCGGCCATCAGCACCGTCGCGACCTCGCTCGACCTGCTGTTCGTGGCGGTGTTCTCGTTCGGGCAGTTCGCCTCGCTGACGCTCTCGCTGTTCCTCGCGCTCGGCATCTATGCCGGCGCGCGGCAGTGGATCCTGAACCAGCTGCTGGGCAGCAGCATGCTGACCACCGAGCGCATGTTCGAGCAGCTGTACCGCATCGCGCGCGAGGTCGAGGCCTACCCGGAGCGCACGCCGAGCCTGCTCTCGCAGCTGCTGCGCGAGCTGTTCGAGCCGATGGAGGTGATCGTCATCGACAAGCGAAGCAGCGTGACGCGCGTGGTCGCCGACGGCTCGGCCATGATCTTGCCGGTGCCGCAGCTGGGCGAGCCGCCCGTCGAGGGGGCGGAGGACAACGCCCGCTCGCTGGTTCTGCGCTTCGCGCACCGCGGGCGCAGGCTCTTCACCTCCGAAGATGCGAGGCTCACCGAGCGCATCGTCGAGCAGCTGCGGCGTGCGGTGGCCTTCGACAAGGCCGTCGAGCAAGGCCGCAGCGAGGAACGTGCGCGCCTGGCGCAGGACCTGCACGACGACATCGGCGCGCGGCTGCTGACGCTGATGTACAAGGCGCATTCGCCGGAAATGGAAGAGTACGTTCGCCACACGCTGCAGGACCTGAAGACCCTCACCCGCGGGCTGGCGGCATCGAACCACCGCCTGTCGCACGCCGCAGCCGAGTGGAAGGCCGACCTGACGCAGCGACTGACGGCCGCGCATGTGGAACTCGGCTGGAACTGCACCTTCGACGAAGACATGCTGCTCACCGTCGTGCAGTGGTCGGGCCTGACGCGTGTGCTGCGCGAGCTCGTCAGCAACATCATCTCGCACGCCCAGGCGCGGCGGGTGGACATCGAGTTCAGCCTCGAGAACGACCGCCTCGACCTGACGGTGGTCGACGACGGCATCGGCCGCAACCCGCGCGCCTGGTCGCACGGACTCGGGCTCGGGGGCGTGCGCAAGCGCGTCAAGCAGCTCGGCGGCGAGGTCGAGTGGCGCGAGCTGCCGCAGCAGGGCATCGGCTGCCACGTGATCATCCGCGAGTTCTCGGCGCGGCATTGAGGCGACGAATCGATGCCTCGAATGAAGAACGGCCTCGCGAGGAGGCCGTTTTCACGTCATGTCTTGGGGTGGCTGATGGGACTCGAACCCACGACGACAGGAATCACAATCCTGGACTCTACCAACTGAGCTACAGCCACCGCAGAGCCGCAGATTATAGACGAAGCGTCAGCGTCATCGGGCTGCCGCGCTGGCTGCTTCGGCGCTCGCCACGGCCTTGTCGTCGATGCTCACCTTGAGGCGCGATTTCAGCGCCGCGTAGTAGGCCTGCCCCTCGGCGGCGCCCCAGGCCTGCGCGTACTGCGCCTGCGCTTGGGCCGGATCGGCGGCGACGGGGTCGCGCCCGAGCACCTTGGTGACACGCGCCACGGCGTAGCCCGCGTCGCCGAGGTCCACCCCCACCACGGCCGGCAGCGCCGCGGTGTCGGCGCGCAGCACTGCGTCGACGAGCGGACGCGGCAGATCCCTGGTCTGGGCGCGCGACACCGTGACGGGGTCCGCCGTCACGACGGCCTGCGGCTCCTTCTTCAGCTGTGCGAGCCGTGCTTCGCCTTCCTTGCGCGCGAGCGCTGCGGCCTGCATCGCCACCACGCGCTCGCGCACCTTGTCCTTCACCTGCGCGAACGGCAGCGTGTGCGCCGCGGTGTACTGGACGATGCGCCCCGAGACGAGCTGGCTCGGCGCCGTCTCGACCGCATCGGTGTTGCGCTTGTTGCGGATGGCGTCGTTCGAGAACAGCGCTTCGAGGAACTTCGGGTTGTTCAACGGCGCAGGCGCGTCCGGCGGCGGCGTGCGCTGCACACCCTGCGCCGTGCGCAGCTGAAGCTTGAACTTCTCGACCACCGGCTGCAGGCTTTCCGCCTGCTCGTAGACCATGTTGCTGAAGTCGACGGCGTCGGCGGCGAACTCCTTCTGCGCGAGCTGGGTGCGCACCTCGTCTTCGATCTGCGCGCGCACCTCCTCGAAGCTCTTCTTCTCGCCGCCGCGCGTGCCGGTGACCTGGATGATGTGGTAGCCGAAGTCGCTCTCCACGACGCCGCTGGTCTCGCCGGCCTTGAGGGCAAACGCCGCGTCTTCGAACGGCTTGACCATCGCGCCGCGACCGAAGAAGTCGAGGTCGCCGCCGCGTTCGGCGGAGCCCGGGTCGTCGGAGTTCTTGCGGGCCAGGTCGGCGAAGCCCGCGGGATTCTTCTTCACTTCGGCGAGCAGGGACTCGGCCTTGGCTTTAGCCTTGGCGCGCACGTCGGCAGGGGCGCTCGCTTCCGCCTTGACGAGAATGTGGCTCGCGCGCCGCTCTTCCGGCGTGGCGAAGCGCGCCTCGTTGGCCTGGAAGTACTCCTTGAGCTGGTTCTCCGACACCGTCATCGACCTCTTGAGCGTGTCGAGGTCGAGCACGACGTATTCGATGCTGGCCTGCTCGGGCGCCTCGAACAGGGAGGCGTTGGCGGGGTCCTTGTAGAACTTCTCGAGGTCCGCGTCGGTGGGCGACACTTTCGCGGCGTAGTCTTTGGTGTCGAAGCGCTGCACCTGCACTTCGCGCTGCTGGAAGAAGGCGTCCAGCGCGGCGCCCGCAACCGAGGGCGGCGCGAACACCGTGCCGCTCATGCCCTGCATGACCTGCCGCAAGGTCAGATCCTGCCGCAGGCGCTGCGCGAACATCTCCGACGACATGCCCTGTGCGCCGAGGAAGTCCTTGTTGACGCTGCCGTCGGGATTGCGCAGCGCGGCGAACTGCGGGTCGGTCGCGAAGATGCGCTGCAGCCTGTCGTCGGTGGTGACGAGGTTAAGTTCGGCGGCGGCGGCCAGCATCACGTGCTCGCGCACCAGGCCGTCGAGCGTCTGCTGGCGCATCTGCGGCGTGTCGAACAACTTGGCGTCGACGCCGGGCATCTGGCGGCGCACGCGTTCGACCTGCTCGCGGTGCGCGGCGTCCCACTCGGCCTGCGTGATGTTGCGCCCCGCCACCTTGGCGACGGGGGTATTGGCGCCGTCGCTGAAGCGGCTGTAGCCCTGGATCCCGAAGAACACGAACGACGGGATGATCAGGAGCACCACGATGAACAGGAACAGTCGGGTGTGCGTGCGGACAAATTCAAACATCGGAGGGCCTCTAGCAGGTGCCGAAAGTCAAAGCAGCGTGGACAGTGTCGAGGAATCGAGCTTACGCCTGCCGCAAACGCAACAAAGGCGAACCGAGGTTCGCCTTTGAAGGGTGCGGGCTTGCCGGAGATTCTAGCTGACCGGGCCACATCTGCCCGGGGTGGCAAGCCGCTGTGGGTGGTGGGTGCTGAGGGGCTCGAACCCCCGACCTACGCCTTGTAAGGGCGCCGCTCTACCAACTGAGCTAAGCACCCGGTCGACCGCTGCGGCTCAGTTCACCGCGTCCTTGAGAGCCTTGCCGGGGCGGAACTTCGGAACCTTGGCCGCCTTGATCTTGATCGCGGCGCCGGTGCGCGGGTTGCGGCCGCTGCGTGCGGCGCGCTTGCTGACGCTGAAGGTACCGAAACCCACCAGCGAAACGCTGTTGTTCTTCTTCAGCGTCGTCTTCACGCCGCCGATCACCGCCTCGAGTGCACGCGTGGCTGCCGCTTTCGAGATGTCAGCCTGCTTGGCGATGTGTTCGATCAGTTCCGATTTGTTCACGAAGGTACCCCCTCTCAAGGTGTCTCACAAGGAATCCGGATGGTGATTTGGACCGCAGGATGATCGCTGGCGCGGCTCGAATTGATTACAGCCGTGCGACCTCACAGTGTCAAGCGCGGAAGCGGATTCTATGCGTATTCACCTCGCTGACCGGGTGTTGTGCGAGCGTGCTTCCACGCTTGACAACACCTGTGGGCGTGCATAGTTCGCGCCGCACTTCATGCGCTGCATCAAATGCATGCGGCAATCGCTCGCCCGACATCGATCGTGGTCGCGGTGCCGCCGAGATCGGCTGTGCGCGGAGCGCCCGAAGCGGGGTCGAGCACGCTCTCGATGGCGTGCACGATCGCGTCGTGCGCATCGCGGTGGCCGAGGAAATCGAGCATCAGCGCCGCCGACCAGACCTGCCCGATCGGATTGGCCACGCCCCGCCCGGCGATGTCGGGCGCGGAGCCGTGCACCGGTTCGAACAGCGACGGCTGCTCGCGCGTCGGGTTAAGGTTGGCCGACGGCGCGATGCCGATCGTTCCGGTGCATGCGGGCCCCAGATCGCTCAGGATGTCGCCGAACAGGTTGCTCGCCACCACCACGTCGAACTGCTGCGGGCGTTGCACGAAGTGGGCCGTGAGGATGTCGATGTGGAACTTGTCGACCGCCACCTCGGGATACTGCCGAGCCATAGCCTCCACCCGCTCGTCCCAGTACGGCATGGTGATCGAGATGCCGTTGGACTTGGTGGCCGACGTGAGCTTCCTGCGCGGACGCGAGCGGGCGAGTTCGAAGGCGTACTTCAGCACGCGGTCGACGCCGGTGCGCGACATCACCGTTTCCTGGATCACGATCTCGCGCTCGGTGCCCTCGTACATGCGCCCGCCGATGCTCGAATACTCGCCCTCGGTGTTCTCGCGCACGATCAGCATGTCGATCTCGCCGGGTTCGAGCGGCTGGCCGTCGCGGCCCACCAGCGGCGAGCGCACGCCCGGCATCAGGCGTGCGGGGCGCAGGTTGACGTACTGGTCGAACTCGCGGCGAAAGCGCAGCAGCGAACCCCACAGCGACACGTGGTCGGGAATCTTCTCGGGCCAGCCGACGGCGCCGAAGAAGATCGCATCGCTTGGCTGCAGGCGGTCCTTCCAGTCGTCGGGCAGCATCTTGCCGTGGCGTTCGAAGTACTCCCAGCTGGAGAAGTCGTGCTGCTCGATCTGCAGCGCAATGCCGAACCGGCTGGCCGCCGCCTCGAGCACGCGCAGGCCTTCGGGCATCACTTCCTTGCCGATGCCGTCGCCGGGGATCACGGCGATGTCGTGAGCGGCCATGGGGATCTCCTTGGAGCTGCTGAGCGCGATGGGGCGATTGTGCCGAGTCAGCGCGTGGGTGCGCGCACCACCATCGCCACCCCTGCGGCCGTCAGCAGCATGCCGATCATCATCAGGCCGGTCAGGCTCTCGCCGAAGATCAGCCAGGCCATCACCGCCGTGCACGGCGGCACCAGGTACAGCAGGCTCGTCACCTGCGTGGCTGCGCCGCGCTGGATCAGCAGATACAGCAGCGAACTGCCGCCCAGCGTCAGCGCGAGCACCGACCAGGCCATCGCACCGATGAACTCAGGGTGCCAGCGCACCGCTTCGCGTTCGAGCAGCGCCAGCGGCAGGCTCACCAGCAGCGCGGCAAGCATCTGCACCATGCCGGCGGTGCGTACGTCGCAAGGCGAAACGAAGCGCTTCTGGTAGAGCGTGCCGGTCGTGATCGACAGCAGCGCGAGGACGGCCAGCGACATGTTGAACGCGGTGACCTCGCCGGCGCCGAGCTTGCGCCAGACCACCAGCGTGAGCCCCGCCAGCCCGAGCAGCAAGCCCGCCCACTGCTGCGACGACACGGCATGGGGCCTGTCGCTGCGCGCGCTGGCGGTGAGCCAGAAGGCCGTCAGCACCGGCTGCAGCCCGACCAGGAGCGCCACCGTGCCGGCGCCGAGGCCGGCCTTCACCGCCGCCCACACGCCGCCGAGGTAGCCAGCGTGCATGAAGATGCCGGTGACCGCGAGGTGCATCCACTGCCGACGTCCGCGCGGCCAGACGGCGCGCGCCACGGCGATCCAGACGCCGAAACACAGCACCGACAGTGCGTAGCGCATCGACAGAAAGGTGAGCGGCGGCGAATGCGGCATGCCCAGGCGGGCGACCACGAAGCCGGTGCTCCAGATCAGCACGAACACCCAGGGCATGGCGCGCAGCAGCAGCGCGTCTCGCGAGGCGGACAAGGTCAGCGCGCCTTGGCGCGGATTTCGGGCAGCGCCTTCTGCAGGTAGTAGATCATCGACCAGATCGTCAGCACGGCAGAGATCCAGATCAGCACCGTGCCCCAGCGGTGCGTGTCGATGACGCCGAAGAGCCGGCCGTCGAACAGCAGGAACGGAATGGCGATCATCTGCACCGTGGTCTTGACCTTGCCGAGCATGT
This sequence comes from Piscinibacter sp., assembly GCA_036401155.1. Lineage (GTDB taxonomy): Bacteria > Pseudomonadota > Gammaproteobacteria > Burkholderiales > Burkholderiaceae_C > Albitalea. The sequence goes on from DASWVR010000116.1 coordinate 23,689, forward strand.
GCACCGCCACGCTGCGCGAGGCGCCGATCTGCGCCATCCACTCACGCAGGGCCGAGATGGCGATCTCGCGGCCGATGATGACCAGCGCCACGAAGGCGTCGGCACGCTGCAGGTGCACGAGCACGAGCAATGCAGCGCAGACCAGGAACTTGTCGGCCACCGGGTCGAGGAAGGCGCCGAACGACGACGTCTGGTTCAGCTTGCGCGCCAGGTAGCCGTCCGCCCAGTCCGTCAACGCGACCACGATGAACAGCACGGTGGCGATCAGGTTGCGTGTGGCCGGCTGCAGGTCCAGGTAGAAGACGCCGACGACGAGCGGGATGGCAACGATGCGCGCCCAGGTGAGCAGAGTCGGCAGGTTGAAGAACATGCACGCATTGTGCCCAAGGAATGGAACGAGCACTCGGAACGTCATCGCGGCGAACGCCGGGATCCATCACCGACACCCGCTCACCGCCGGCATGGACCTCGGCCTTCGCCGGGATGACCGCGTAACCGTCGGTCCTCGTGGTCAGTTGTCCAATGTGCGCGGCTTGAACTTGCGCTCGTCGTTGAAGAGGAAGGTCTCGCTGAACTTCCAGGGGCGCGGCAGCCGCGAGACGTCGCCGAAGGGCGCCGCGCGGCGCATCGCGTCGATGGCCATCTGCAGCGTCTCGGGCGCCTGACCCGGCCTGCGCAGCACGTTGATGCGGCGGATGCTGCCGTCGCCGTGCAGCTCGACCTCGAGCACGGGAATCGCGAGCAGCACGTCGGGCACCGGGCCGAGGTAGGTGCCGCCGGGGTTCGACGCCACCAGCCGCTGCGCCGCCTGCAGCCGCACCTCGTTCATGCTGCGCACCGCGGCCGGCGCACGCAGGCCGGCCGAGGGCACCGGCGTGCCGTCGCTCGACCGCGGCACGGGCGGCGACGCGCAGGCGGTCAACATGGCGGCGGCAACCGCCGCGGCCCGCTTCAAGGGAGGGTCAATGCAGGGCACGGTAGATCTCCTCGGCCAGTTCGTGCGAGACGCCATCGACGCTCGCCAGGTCCTCAACGCTGGCGCTCGCCACGCCGCGGACACCGCCGAAGCGCTGCAACAACTTGGCACGCTTTTTCGGACCGACGCCGGCGATGTCCTCGAGCCGGCTGCCGCCGGTGCGCACGCTGGCGCGGCGCGCGCGCATGCCGGTGATGGCAAAACGGTGTGCCTCGTCGCGGATCTGCGCCACCAGCATCAGCGCGGCCGACTCGCGGCCGAGCGAGATCTTCTCGCGTCCGTCGGCGAACACCAGTTCCTCGAGGCCGACCTTGCGGCCCTCGCCCTTCTCGACGCCGACGATCAGGCTCGTGTCCAGCCCCAGCTCCTCGAACACCTCGCGCGCCATGCTGACCTGCCCTCGCCCGCCGTCGACGAGCACGAGGTCGGGCAGCCGGGCCGTGGTCGCCGCGCCGGGTTCGGCCAGCGCCGCGGCGATCTTGCCGTAGCGGCGCGTGAGCACCTGGCGCATGGCGGCGTAGTCGTCGCCGCCGGTGATGCCTTCGATGTTGTAGCGGCGGTACTGCGCGTTCTGCATCTTGTGGGCCTCGAACACCACGCACGAGGCCTGCGTCGACTCGCCCGCGGTGTGACTGATGTCGAAGCACTCGATGCGGAAGGTGTCGAGGTTCTCGGCCGCGATGTCCAGCGCATCGACGAGCGCGCGGGTGCGCGCCTGCTGCGAGCCCTCCTCGGCCAGCAACTGCGCGAGCTTGATCTCCGCGCCGCGGACGCACATGTCCAGCCAGGCCCGCCGCGGCTCGCGCGGCTGGTGCTGCGTCGTGATGCGCATGCCGCTCTGTTCCGACAGCGCCTCGATGAGCGCCTTGTCGACTGGGTGGCTCAGCACCAGCAGCGGCGGCACGCCGCCTTCGAGATAGTGCTGCGCGATGAACGCCTCCAGCACCTGCACCTCTGGTTCGCGCAGGTCGACCTCGTCGTCGCCGATCGCCGTCGCGTCGTCGACGTGCGCAGGAAAGTACGGCCGGTCGCCCAGGTGGCGGCCGCCGCGCACCATCGCGAGGTTGACGCAGGCGCGCCCGCCCTGCACCTTGACGGCGAGGATGTCGGCATCCTTGCTCGTCACGCCGGTGTTGTCTTCGACCGCCTGCTGGTGCAGCACGCGCGACAGCGCGCCGAGCTGGTTGCGGATCTCCGCCGCCTGCTCGAACTGCAGAGCCTGCGCGTGCACCATCATCTGCGCCTGCAGCGCGTCCATCACCTCCTGCTGCTCGCCCAGCAGGAAGCGTTCGGCATGGCTCACGTCGCGCGCGTAGTCTTCGGGCGAGATGTGGTTTACGCACGGCGCCGAACAGCGCTTGATCTGGTACAGCAGGCAGGGCCGCGTGCGGTTGTTGAAGACCGTGTCTTCGCAGGTGCGCAGCTTGAACACCTTCTGCAGCAGCTGGATCGACTCCTTCACCGCCCAGGCGCTCGGGTAAGGCCCGAAGTAGCGGTGCTTCTTGTCGACCGCGCCGCGGTAGTACGCCACCCGCGGAAAGGCGTGCGAGACGATCTTCAGGTAGGGGTAGCTCTTGTCGTCGCGGAACAGGATGTTGTAGCGCGGCTTGAGCGTCTTGATCAGGTTGTTCTCGAGCAGCAGCGCCTCGGCCTCGGAGCGCACCACCGTCGTTTCCAGGCGCACGATCTTGGCTGTCATGTGCCCGATGCGCGTGCCGCCATGGTTCTTCTGAAAGTAGCTCGAGACGCGCTTCTTCAGATCGCGCGCCTTGCCGACGTACAGCACGCCGCCCTGCGCGTCGAAATAGCGGTACACGCCGGGCCGGTTCGGCAGCGCGCCCACGTCGGCCAGCAGGCGCTCGCGTGCCGCGGCATCGGGCGGCGCGTCGTCGGCGGCGGGGGTCTCAACAACATCGGTCATCGGGCGAATTGTGCCGCCATGGGCGCTCGGATAATCGGCCGATGCTCTGGGACCTGTTCTGCCGCGTGGTCGACAATTTCGGCGACGTCGGCGTGTGCTGGCGCGCCGCGGCCGACCTCGCATCGCGCGGCGAACGGGTGCGCCTCTGGCTCGACGACGCGCGTGCGCTCGCGTGGATGGCGCCGGCCGGCCACGCCGGTGTCGAACTGCTCGCCTGGGACGCCGCGGCGTCGCCCGTCGCGCCCGGCGACGTGGTCATCGAAGCCTTCGGCTGCAACCCGCCGGCCGCGTTCGTCGAACGCATGGCCCGCGCGCCGCGCCCGCCGGTGTGGATCAATCTCGAGTACCTGAGCGCCGAGCCCTACGTCGAGCGCAGCCACCGCCTGCCGTCGCCGCAGCTGAGCGGGGCCGGCGCTGGGCTGACGAAGTGGTTCTTCTACCCCGGCTTCACGCCCGCGACGGGCGGCCTGCTGCGCGAGCCGGGGCTGATCGAACGGCTGGCAAGCGTTGACCGGGATCAATGGTTGGCGGCACGCGGACTCGCCCGCCGGCCCCGCGAGCGCGTGGTGAGCCTCTTCTGCTACGACAACCGCGCCGTGGCGCCCCTGCTAGACGCGCTGGGCGACGAGCCGACGCTGCTGCTCGCCGCCGCCGGCTCGGCGTCGGAGCAGGTCGAGGCGGCGCTGGGCCCCTCGTGCATGCGCCGCCATTTGCGCGCCACGCTGCTGCCCTGCCTGCCGCAAAGCGAGTACGACGGCCTGCTCGCTGCCAGCGACGTGAACTTTGTTCGCGGCGAGGACTCGTTCGTGCGGGCCCAGTGGGCTGGCCGCCCGTTCGTCTGGCAGATCTACCCGCAGGACGACTCGGCGCATGCCGCCAAGCTGGACGCCTTTCTCGGGCGCTTTCTCGCCGGGGCGCCGGCGGGCCCGGCGGATGCGCTGCGCGGGCTGTGGCGGCGCTGGAACGGCTTGTCCGCGGAGCCGGTCCGGCTGCCGGACCGCGCGCCGTGGCAACGCCAGGTTCTGAACTGGCGTGACGGACTGCTGGCCCAGCCGGACCTGACCACGCAACTGATGGGCTTCGTCGAGGAAAGACGCTAAAATTCAAGGCTTTGCGCGTTCCGGGTGGAGTCATCGGTGCGCGCGCACCACGGCGTCAGGGATGGACCCACAGACGCAGCAAACCCGGTTTCGACAGAGAGACCGCACACGAAACCGCACACGGAAATCGCTATGAAGATCGCTCAGGAAAGTCGCGCCGGCAACGTCATCATGCAGGGCAAGGACCCGATGGTCGTGCTGAAGACGGAATACAGCCGCGGTGGCCGCAACGCCGCCACCGTGCGCATGAAGCTCAAGAACCTGCTCAACAACTCGGGCACCGAAGTCGTCTTCAAGGCCGACGACAAGATGGATCAGATCATCCTCGACAAGAAGGAGTGCACCTACTCCTACTTCGCCGACCCGATGTACGCCTTCATGGACGCCGACTACAACCAGTTCGAGGTCGAGGCCGAGAACATGGGCGACGCCATCCAGTACCTCGAAGACGGCATGCCCGTCGAGGTGGTGTTCTACGACGGCAAGGCCATCTCGGTCGAGCTGCCCACCAGCCTGGTGCGCGAGGTGGCGTACACCGAACCGGCCGTCAAGGGCGACACCTCGGGCAAGGTGCTCAAGCCCGCGAAGCTGAAGACCGGGTTCGAGATATCGGTGCCGCTGTTCGTGGAAACCGGCGACAAGATCGAAATCGACACCCGCACGCACGAGTACCGCAAGCGCGTGTGAGCGCGCAGCGCTCATACGCGCCTGGCGCCGTCATGTTTGCTCCCCATGCCCCCTCCGGGAGGGGGTTCCAGCTTGAACCACGAAGCCGGCCCCTGGCCGGCTTTTGCGTTGGTGGATGAAGACGCAGGCGATCCACCCGGCAGCGATCCGCTTGCACGACGGGGTGCCGTTCTCGCCCGAGTTCGGCGACGTGTACCACCCGGCATCTGGAGCGCTGGCGCAGGCGCGGCACGTCTTCCTCGCCGGCAACGGCCTGCCGCGGCGCTGGCAAGGGCGCGACCGTTTCGTCGTGCTGGAAACCGGCTTCGGCCTCGGCAACAACTTCCTCGCCACCTGGGACGCCTGGCGGCGTGACCCGCGGGCCTGCCGGCAACTGCACTTCATCTCGATCGAGCAGCACCCGCTGACACGCGAGGCGCTTCGCTTGCTGCCGCGCGAACCCGAGCTGGCGCCGCTCGCCGACGAGCTCGCCGCGGCGTGGCCGCCGCTCACGCCCAACCTGCACCGCCTCGGCTTCGACGGCGGCCGCGTGCAGCTGCTGCTCGCGCTCGGCGACGTCGAACGCTGGCTGCCCGAGCTGGTGGCCCGGGTCGATGCCTTCTACCTCGACGGTTTTGCGCCCGCGAAGAAC
>DASWVR010000117.1:0-2781 GCA_036401155.1 Piscinibacter sp.
GACGCCCCGCAGCCGCGCCGCCGGCTCCGCCGCGCCCCCGTCGGCCGTCCGCACGTCGCTGGTCGACGCGGCATACGAGGCGGTGCGGCAGCGCATCCTGGACAACGTGTACCCGCCGGGGCATCAGGCGCTGGAACAGGCACTCGCCGAGGAGCTGGGCATCAGCCGCACGCCGCTGCGCGAAGCGATGATCCGGCTGCGCAACGAGGGGTTGGTCGAGATCGTGCCGCGCCACGGCGTGCGGGTGCTGCCGCTGTCGGCGACGGACATGCGTGAGATCTACGAAACGCTGACGGCCCTCGAATCGATGGCCGCGGAACTGGCGGCGCGGCGCCGGCCGGGGCCCGACGAGCTCAAGCCGCTGGAGGCCGCCTCGCGCGACATGGCGCGTGCGCTGCGCGCCAATGACCTGGACGCCTGGGCCGAAGCCGACGAGCGCTTCCACCGCACGCTGATCGACCTGTGCGGCAACCGCCTGCTGAAGCAGACGGTGCTGAATTTCTGGGACCGCGCGCACCGCGCGCGCATGTTCACGCTGCGCCTGCGGCCCAAGCCGGTGGACTCGACCGAGGAGCACCGCGAGCTGGTCGAGCGCATCCGCGCCGGCGACGCCGCGGGCGCCTTCGCCTGCACGCGCGCCCACCGGGAACGCGGCAGCCGCGAGCTGCTGGCGATCATCGAGCGCTACCGCCTGCACCAGTTGTGACCCGCCACTTCAAGGGACCCTTCATGCCAACCGACAACAAGTTCAACATCGTGGTGCTGCCCGGGGACGGGATCGGCGTCGAGGTCATGCAGGCCTGCCTGGCGGCCCTGGAGGCGCTGCAGCAGCGCGTGGGCGGGTTCCGGCTGGCGTATGACCACCGGCCCGGGGGCGCGCAGCTGTATGCCGACACCGGCGTGGCGTTTCCGGAGCCATCGATGACGGCGTGCGAGCAGGCCGACGCGATCCTGTTCGGCGCCATGGGCCTGCCGCACATCCGCTACCCGGACGGCACCGAGATCGCGCCGCAGCTCGACATCCGCACGCACCTCGAGCTGTACGCCGGCGTCCGCCCGATCCGCGCGCTCGCCGGCGTGCCGCTGGCGCTGGCCGACCCCCGCGCCCGCGAGATCGACCTGGTCATCATCCGCGAGCAGACCGAAGGCTGGTTCTATTCGCGCGGCAAGGCCGACGTGCGCGGCGACGTCGAGGCGTTCGACACCTGCCGCATCACGCGCAAGGGCAGCGAGCGCGTGTTCGACTTCTCGTTCCGGCTGGCGCAGCGGCGCAAGGCGCGCAATCCCGCCAAGGGCAAGGTGACGTGCGTCGACAAGGCGAACGTGTTCGCTTCGATGGCGTTCTCGAACAGGATCTTCCGGGAGCGCGCCGAACGCTTCCCGGACATCGCCGCCGACCACTGCTACATCGACGCCATGGCGCTGAACCTGTTGCGCAAGCCCTGGGAGTACGACGTCGTGCCGACCGAGAACCAGTTCGGCGACATCCTGTCCGACCTCGGCGCCGGGCTGATCGGCGGCATGGGCATGGCGCCCTCGGGCGACCTCGGCGACAAGCATGCCCTGTTCCAGCCCTCCCACGGCTCGGCGCCTGACATCGCCGGCCAGGGCAAGGCCAATCCCACGGCGATGCTGCTGTCGGCGGCGATGATGCTCGAATGGCTGGGCGAGCGGCATGACCTGCGCGCCTGCACCGACGCGGCGGACGTGCTGCAGGGCGCCGTGGACGGGGTGTTCGCGCGCAGCAGCGTTCGGCCCTGGGAGTTCGGCGGCACCGACGGCACGAAGGAGATCACCGCCGCCGTGATCGATGCCATCCGGCACGTGAACCGGTGAACGGCGCGGGAGGCGGCATGTTCGTGGTCACCGTCGATTTCGTCATCAAGCCGGGCTTCGTCGACGCGTTCCGGGCCGAGATGGTGAACAACGCCCGCGCCTCGCGCACCGACGAGCCTGGCTGCCGCCGGTTCGACGTCGCCTTCAGCGAGAAAGATCGCTCGCTCGTGTTCCTGTACGAGCTCTACGACGACGCGGCGGCGTTTGCCGCACACCAGCAGACGCCGCACTTCAAGGCTTTCGACATTACTACGGCGCCGTGGGTGGAACGCAAGACCGCGCGGACCTTCGCCCTCGCGGATTCCGCTGACCTCGACTGACGGCTGCGCGAGCGCCTCAGAGCTCCAGCGTCACCGGCGCGTGGTCGCTCGGCTGCTTCCACTTGCGCGGGACGCGGTCGATGGCGCACCCTCGCACGTGCTCGCGCAACGGTTCGCTCACCAGGATGTGGTCGATGCGCAGGCCGCGGTTCTTCTGGTAGCCGAGCATGCGGTAGTCCCACCAGCTGAAACTCTTTTCCGGCTGTTCGAAGAGACGGAAGCCGTCGCACAGGCCCAGCCCGAGCAGTCCGTGGAAATGTTCGCGCTCCTCGCGCGTGTGGTGGATCGTGTCGCGCAGGCCCTCGGGGTCCCACGAGTCGCGGTCTTCCGGCGCGATGTTGAAGTCGCCGAGCAGCACCAGTCGCGGATGCCGCTGCAGTTCGTCGCAGACATAGCGGTTCAGGCCGGCCAGCCAGTTCATCTTGTAGGCAAACTTCTCGGTGCCGGGCGCCTGCCCATTGACGAAGTAGCCGTTGACCAGCCGCAGCTCGCCATGCGGTCCGTCGACGGTCGCCGCGATCACCCGTGAGTGCTCGTCGGCGTAGCCGGCGATGTTCTTCGCGACGTCGCGCAGCGGCTGCCGGCTCATGATCGCGACGCCGTTGTAGGTCTTCTGCCCGAACAC
>DASWVR010000118.1:0-5754 GCA_036401155.1 Piscinibacter sp.
GTGATCGCCAAGAACGTGCCGGTGGGTCTCGGCCAGCCGCTGTTCGACAAGCTCGACGCCGACATCGCCTACGCGATGATGGGCATCAACGCGGTCAAGGGCGTGGAGATCGGCGCCGGCTTCGCGAGCGTCGCGCAGCGCGGAACCACGCACGGCGACGAGCTGACGCCCGAGGGCTTCATGAGCAACAACGCCGGCGGCGTGCTGGGCGGCATCTCGACCGGGCAGGACATCGTCGTCTCGATCGCCGTCAAGCCGACCAGCTCGATCCGCAGCCCGCGTCATTCGATCGACCTCGAAGGCCAGCCGGCGGTGGTCGAGACCTTCGGCCGCCACGACCCCTGCGTCGGCATCCGTGCGACGCCGATCGCCGAGGCGATGCTCGCGCTGGTGCTGATGGACCATGCGCTGATGCACCGCGCGCAGTGCGCCGACGTGAGCGTGGCGACGCCCAAGATTCCCGCCGACGGGCGGCCGCGCTGACAGCCTGACGGCCTCCGAAGGCCCTGCACCGGCGGGGCGGCGCGCCGGTGGGTATCGTTGCGCTTTGCCGCGGCGCCGTGCCGCGGTCGGAGAACCGCATGCAAACCACCCGTCTCGGCTCGACCGGCCTCACCGTCTCGCGCATCTGTCTCGGCATGATGACCTACGGCTCCCCGCAATGGCGGCCGTGGGTGCTCGACGAAGCGGCGAGCCGCCCGCTGGTGAAGAGGGCGGTGGAACTCGGCATCAACTTCTTCGACACCGCCGACATGTACTCCGGCGGCGAGAGCGAGGTGCTGACCGGCAAGTTCCTGCGCGAGTTCACGCAGCGCGACGAGGTGGTCATCGCGAGCAAGCTGTTCTTTCCGGTCGACAGGGGCGGCCTGCTCGACGCGCCGGTCGTCGAGCGCCCGAACCGCAGCGGCCTGTCGCGCAAGCGCGTGTTCCATGCGGTCGACGCGAGCCTCGAGCGGCTCGGCACCGACTACATCGACCTGTACCAGATCCACCGCTGGGATGCGGCCACGCCGATCGAGGAGACGATGGAGGCGCTGCACGACGTGGTGAAGGCCGGGAAGGTGCGCTACCTCGGCGCGAGTTCGATGTGGGCCTGGCAGTTCGCCAAGGCGCAACAGGTGGCGCGCGAGCACGGCTGGACCCCCTTCGTCAGCATGCAGAACCACTACAACCTCGCCTACCGCGAGGAAGAGCGCGAGATGATTCCGCTGTGCCGCGACCAGGGCGTGGCGCTGATGCCCTGGAGCCCGCTCGCGCGCGGCTTCCTGGCGGGCAACCGTCAGAAGGGGGACGAGAAGTCCGGCGCCACATCGCGCGCCAAGACCGACGACATTGCGCAGAAGTACTACTACCGGGCGAGCGACTTCGCCACCGTCGAGCGGCTCGCTGCCTTGGCGGCGAAAAAGGGCGTCAGCAACGCCACGCTCGCCTATGCCTGGCTGTTGCACAAGGGCGTGGCCGCGCCGATCGTCGGCGCGAGCAAGGCCTACCAGCTGGAGGAAGCGGCGGCCGCGGTGGACCTGACGCTGAGCGCGGACGAGGTCGCCGAGCTGGAAGCCGGGTACGAACCGCATCCGGTGATCGGGCACGCCTGAGGGCTGTTGGCTCCTCTCCCAGGGGGAGAGGGGTCTATACGGCTCCGGCGGCGGCCGCCGCCGTGCAGCCTGCCCCCTGGAATCTGCAGTCCGTCGCATGTGGGATGGTGATCCTGCGCCGCATCCCTACACTGCGATCGCTTCAAAAGAGCGAACACCAAGAGGATGCAGATCATGCGCAAGGGCTGGGCGATCAGTGGGGTGGGGCTGCTGGTGGCGGCGGGCATCGCCGCCGCGGTGTGGATCGGACGCAGCGGCCACGGCAACGCCGAAGCCGCCATCAACGCCAAGCCCGGCGCCCAGGCCACGAAGGACGGCAAGCCCGCCGAGGTGCCGCTCGAGTTCACCGCGCGCGAGGTGGTGCAGCCGCTGATGAGCTCGTTGCCGCTGGTGGTGGAGTTTTCCGGCCCGCTGGTCGCGCCGTCCACCGCCATCGTGCGCGCCAAGTCGCCGGGCACGCTGCTGTCGCTGAACGTCGCCGAAGGCAGCCGAGTCAAGGCCGGCCAGGTGCTGGGCCGCATCGACCTGGCAGAACTCAGCAGCCGCATCGCCGAGCGCGCGGCGATGCTCGAATCGGCGCGCGCCCAGCTGGCCCAGGCCGAGCGCACCCATGCCTCCAACCAGCGGCTCGCCGACCAGCAGTTCATCTCGCCGATCGCGCTCGAGACCTCGCGCTCGGCGCTGGACACCGCGCGCGCCCAGGTGCGCGCCGCCGAAGCCCAGCTCAACACGACGCGGGTGGGCTGGCGCGAGGCGGCGCTGCTGGCGCCTATCGCCGGCGTGGTGCACAAGCGCCACGTGGTGCCGGGCGAGAAGCTGAGCCTGGAGCAGGAGGTGCTCAGCATCGTCGACCTCGCCCGGCTGGAGCTCGCCGGCAGCGTCGGCACGCACGAGGTGTCGCGGCTGCAGCCCGGCATGCCGGTGCAGGTGCGGGTCGAAGGTTTCGCGTCGGACGTCGCCGGCACGCTGGCGCGCATCGCGCCCGCGGCCGAGGCCGGCACGCGGTCGATCGGCGTGACGATCGAACTGGCCAATCCCAAGGAGCGTTTCCGCGCGGGCCAGTACGCGCTGGCGCGAGTGATCGTCGCCGACCCTGAGCAGCGCATGACACTTCCCTTGGCTGCCGTCGGAAGCACCTCGGGCCAGAACCACGTCTGGGTGATCGACAACGGTGTCCTGCTGCGCCGCGCCATCACCACCGGCCGGCGCGACGAGCGCGAGGCGCGGGTGGAGGTGCTGCAAGGTCTGGCGCCCGGCAGCCAGGTGCTGGCGGCGCGCTTCGACAACCTGCGCGAAGGCGGCAAGGCGGTGGTCGTCGCTCGCACGGCGCCGGTCGCCTCGGCAGCGGCGGCCGCGTCCGCCGCCGTCCTGAAATAACGACGGAGGCGAGCGCCATGTGGATCACCCGCGTCTCGATCAACAATCCCGTCTTCGCGACCATGGTGATGGTTGCCCTGTGCGTGCTGGGCCTGTTCGCCTATTCGCGGCTCGGGGTCGAGCAGATGCCCGACATCTCTTTCCCCGGCGCCTTCATCGAGGTGGCCTATCCGGGCGCCTCGCCCGAGGCGGTCGAGCGCGAGATCAGCAAGCAGATCGAGGAGTCGCTCAACACGATCGCCGGGGTCAAGCGAATCACCTCGCGCAGCTTCGAGGGGCGCAGCCAGAGCAGCGTCGAGTTCAATCTGGACGCCGACATGTCGCGGGCGATGCAGGACGTGCGCGACCGCGTGGCGGCGGTGCAATCGAACTTCCCGCGCGACGCCAAGGCACCCACGGTGGTGCAGTTCAACAACGACAACGCGCAGCCGACGGTGGTGCTGGCGCTGCTGTCGCCCTCGCGCAGCCCGCGCGAGCTGTCGCTGATCGCCGACCAGACGGTGAGCAAGCGGCTGCAGCGCGTAGACGGCGTGGCGCGGGTCGACGTGTCGGGCATGGCCACGCGCGAGGTGCGCATCGACCTCGACCCGGCGCGACTGCGCGCCTACGGCATCACGCCGGCCGAGATCTCCACCGCGCTGCGGGAGGCCAACGCCGACCAGCCGGTGGGACTGCTCTCGGACGCGACGCAGGACGCGATCCTGCGCGTCGAGGGCCGCGTGCGCGACCCGCAGCGCTTCACCGAGGTGGTGGTGGCGCGGCGCGCCGGCCTCGCGCTGACGCTGGGCGACCTCGGCACGCTGGTGGAGCGCGAGAAGGAGCCCGATTCGATCGCACGCATCAACGGCCAGCGCGCGGTCAGCTTCAACGTGTTCAAGCAGCAGGACGCCAACATCGTCGCCACGGGCGACGGCGTCAAGGCTGCGATGGACGAGCTGCGCAAAACGCTGCCGCAGGACGTCGAGCTGCGCCTCATCTACGCCGCGAGCGACTTCGTCAAGGGCTCGCTCGCCGGCTTGCAGCACACCTTGATCGAGGGTGCGCTGCTGACGGTGGCGATCGTCTTCCTGTTCCTGCACTCCTGGCGTTCGACCATCATCACCGGCCTCACGCTGCCGATCGCGGTGATCTCCAGCTTCATCGCGGTCTACGCCTTCGGCTTCACGCTGAACTTCATGACGATGATGGCGCTGAGCCTGTGCATCGGGCTGCTGATCGACGACGCTATCGTGGTGCGCGAGAACATCGTGCGCCACGTGCACATGGGCAAGGACCACTTCACCGCGGCGCGCGAGGGCACCGACGAGATCGGCCTCGCGGTGATGGCCACCACCTTCGCGATCTGCGCGGTGTTCGTGCCGGTGGCGTTCATGGGCGGCATCGTCGGCAAGTTCTTCTTCCCGTTCGGCATCACGGTGGTGGTCGCGGTGCTGGTGAGCCTGTTCGTCAGCTTCACCCTCGACCCGATGCTCTCGAGCATCTGGCGCGATCCGCCCGGCGGGCAGGCGCGCAACTGGCCGGTCGTGCGCCACCTGATCCGCTTCACCGACCATGGCCTGGACGTGCTGCACGGTGTCTACGAGCGCCTGATCCACTGGGCCTTCAGCGCGCGGCGCTTTCGCCTCTGGCTGCCGGCCTACGGGCGGCCCTTCGATGACGACAACCGGCGTGACCGCTCGCAGCCGCGCCGGCTGCGGCGCGCGACGCTCACCCCGCGCGGCGTGGTGGTCGGCGTCGGCGTGCTGAGCTTCGTCGGCGCGCTCGCGCTCGCGCCGCTGGTGGGCAGCGAGTTCATCCCGCAGACCGACCAGAGCTTCACGCAGCTGTCGATCCGCATGGCGGTGGGTTCGAGCCTCGAGCGCAGCGACGCCAAGGTCAAGCAGGTCGAGGAGATCGTTGCCGCCTTCCCGGAGGTCAAGACCATTTCCGCCAACGTCGGCGGCCAGGGGCAGGGCTTCGCCGTCGGGCGCGGGCAGGCCACCTTGAACATCAGCCTGGTCGACCGCCGGGAGCGCGAGCGCTCCCAGAAGGAAGTCGAGGGCGCGATCCGCGACGCCATCGCCAGGATCCCCGGCATCGAGACATCGGTCGGCTTCGACCGGCCGATCTATGTCGCCATCCTGGGCAGCGACCCCGAGGGCCTGATCCGCATCGCAACCGAGTTCGCCGAGAAGGTCAAGAAGATCCCGGGCATCACGGACGTGGACCTGTCGGCCAAGCCGGGCCTGCCCGCCTACGCCGTGCGGCTGAAGCCCGGCGCCGTGCGCGAACTGGGCCTCACCGCGCCGCAGCTGGCGGCGAGCCTGCGCGCCTACGTCAATGGCGACGTGGCCACCTACTGGACGACACCCGACGGCCAGCAGGTGGAGGTGCTGCTGCGCCTGCCCGAAGCCCAGCGCGAACGAGTCGAGCAGATGCGCCAGCTGCCGGTCGCCTTCGCCAAGGACGGCACGCCGATCACGCTCGACAGCGTGGCCGACATCGAGGCGGTGGCGAACCCCGACGTCATCCGCCGGCAGAACCTGCAGCGCCGCGAAGCGATCTTCGCCGGCGTGCAGGGCCGGCCGTCCGGCGACGTCGGCGCCGACGTGCAGAAGCTGGTCAAGGAAACGACACTGCCGCCCGGCTTCAGCTTCGACGTCGGCGGCGCCACGCAGGAGCAGCAGGAGGCCTTCGGCGCGATGGTCGGCGCGATGGCGCTGGCGGTGATCTTCATCTACATCGTGCTGGCGAGCCAGTTCGGCAGCTTCCTGCAGCCGCTGGCGATCATGTGGTCGCTGCC
>DASWVR010000119.1:0-7967 GCA_036401155.1 Piscinibacter sp.
CGCGCCAAGGCGGCGGCGCCGGCGCTGCCTGCGGGCGCCACGCCGGCCGACCTGCCGCTCGCGTTGGCGCCCCAGCTCGCGACGCTGGTCGACCGCGCTCCGCCGGGCGACGAGTGGGTCTACGAGATCAAGTTCGACGGCTATCGCCTGCTCGCCCGCATCGATGGCGAGGACGTGCGACTGTTCACCCGCAACGGCAACGACTGGACGACGAAGATGCAGCCCGTCGCGCAGGCGGTGCGTGCGCTCGGTCTGCCCTCGGGCTGGCTCGATGGCGAGATCGTCGTCAACAACGCGCAGGGCGCGCCGGACTTCAACGCCTTGCAGAAGGCCTTCGATTCGTCGCGCACCGAGCGGATCGTCTACTGCGTGTTCGATCTGCCCTACTTCGACGGGCACGACCTGCGCCAGGTGCCGCTCATCGAGCGGCGCGCCTTGCTGCAGCGACTGCTCGAAGGCAAGACCGGCGAGCGCATCCGCTTCAGCGAGGACTTCAGCGCGCCGCCCGAAGAGATCCTGCAGAACGCCTGCCGCCTGAAGCTGGAGGGCGTGATCGGCAAACGGCGCGATTCGGTCTACGTGTCGCGCCGCTCGCCGAGCTGGATCAAGCTCAAGTGCACGCACCGGCAGGAGTTCGTCGTGGTCGGCTACACCGATCCCGAGGGCTCGCGGGTGGGCATCGGCTCGCTGCTGCTCGCGATCCACGACGAGGCCGGCGAGCTGCGCTATGCCGGCAAGGTGGGCGCGGGTTTCGACACCGCGTCGTTGAAGGCGATCGACAAGCAGCTGAAGGCGATTCGCATCGACAAGACGCCGCTCGCGCAGCGCCCGGCCGAAGCGCGCGGCCACTGGGTCAGCCCCAAGCTGGTGGCCGAGGTGTCGTTCTCGGAATGGACGCCCGACGGTCGCATCCGCCACTCGGTGTTCCATGGCCTGCGTAGCGACAAGCCGGCCGCGGCGATCGGCAAGGAGACGCCGCTGCCGGCCAAGGTGGTGGCGAAGAAGGCCGCCGCCACACGCGCGCCGCGCAAGAGCGCGGCAGCGCACGCGGCATCGTCCGCCGCGCGCGACCTGCCCGATCTGCCCAAGGACCTGCGCATCACGCATCCCGAACGGGTGATCGACGCGAGCAGCGGGCTCACCAAGCAGGACCTCGTCAACTACTACTTGCACGCCGCCAAGCGCATGTTGCCGCACCTGCACAAGCGTCCGGTCGCACTGGTGCGCGCACCCGCGGGCATCACGCAGCAGCTGTTCTTCCAAAAGCATGCGCAGACGCTGAAGATTCCCGGCATCACGCTGCTGGACCCGTCATTCGATCCGGGCCACCCGCCGATGATTGCGGTGGAGACCTTCGCCGCGCTGATCGGCGCGGCGCAGATGAACGTCGTCGAGTTCCACACCTGGAACGCCAGAACGAACCACATCGACAAGCCCGACCGCATGACCTTCGACCTCGACCCGGGCGAGGGCGTCGCCTGGCCGGCGATGCAGGAGGCGGCGCATCTCACGCGCATGCTGCTGGACGAACTCGGCCTGAAGAGCTTTCTCAAGACCAGCGGCGGCAAGGGCCTGCACGTCGTGGTGCCGCTCACGCCGCGCGACGATTGGGACACGGTGAAGGACTTCTCGCAGGCGGTGGTGCAGCACCTCGCGAAGGTCGTGCCGACGCGTTTCGTCGCCAAGAGCGGTCCGAAAAACCGCGTCGGCAAGATCTTCGCCGACTACCTGCGCAACGGACGCGGCGCGACGACGGCGGCCGCTTTCTCCGCGCGTGCCCGACCCGGCCTCGGCGTGTCGATCCCGGTGGCCTGGGACGAATTGCCCCAACTCACGAGCGGTGCGCACTGGACGATCGCCACCGCCCACGAGCGCCTCGAGTCGGACGAAGACCCCTGGGCGGACTATGCGAAGACCCGGCAAACGCTCACCAAGGCGATGAAGACGCTCGGCTTCGCCAAATGACTGGAGACTAGACGATGGCCACCAAGAGCAGCACCCGCACCTTGTGGAAAGGCGCCATCAGCTTCGGGCTCGTGCACATACCGGTCGCGCTGCATTCGGCGACCAGCGACACCGGCATCGACTTCGACTGGCTGGACAAGCGCACGATGGACCCGGTGGGCTACAAGCGCGTCAACAAGAAGACCGGCAAGGAGGTCGACAAGGACCACATCGTCAAGGGCATCGAAGCCGGCGACGGCCAGTACGTGGTGCTGACCGAAGAGGAGATCAAGGCGGCTTACCCGAAGTCGACGCAGACGATCGAGATCGAGGCCTTCGTGCCGCTGCAGGAGCTGCCCTTCGTCTACCTCGACCGGCCCTACTACCTGTCGCCGGTCGGCAAGGGCGAGAAGGTCTACGCGCTGCTGCGCGAGACGCTGCTGAAGACCGGGCGGGTGGGCATCGCGAGGGTGGTGATCCAGACCAAGCAGCACCTCGCCGCGCTGATTCCCTCGGGACCCGCGCTGGTGCTCAACCTCCTGCGCTGGGGCGAATCGATCCGCAGCTGGGAGCAGCTCAACCTGCCGCCGAGCGGCATCAAGGGGGTCGGCCTGAAGGAGCGCGAACTCGAGATGGCCGAACAGCTCGTCGACGAGCTGACCACGCACTGGGACCCGGCGCAGTTCCAGGACACCTTCACCGAACAGGTGATGGGTCTGGTGAAGAAGAAGGTCGACGCGGGCCAACTGGAGACGGTGATCCAGCCCGAGCCGGAAGAAGGCGAGGGCGGCCGCGCCTCGAACGTGGTCGACCTGACCGAACTGCTGCAGCGAAGCCTCAAGCGAGGCAAGGGCGGCAAGGCTGCGGACGCCGACGCGGCGCGGCCGGCGAAAGCGCCGAAGGGCGGCCGAGCGGCGCGCGAGCCCAAGCAGGAGCGCGAAGACCGCGCGCCGTTGCGCTCGGCCGCGGCAGCGCGGGAAACCAAGGCCAGTCCGAAGTCCAAGTCGAGCGGACGGCGCAAGGCCGCCTGAGCACGCCCGTCGCCCGGTCGGCGCTGCGACGCCCAGGTGCCGACGGGGGGAGGAGCAGCGGCCGGACCGCGTGCCCGCTGCGCACCGTCGACACCGGGACAGGTCCTTCTGAAACAGTCAATTACAGCTGGAAGGGCTTGGGGTGAATCGCACATAATGCTTCTCCACGAACGCCGGCCGACGCCGGCACCGATCGATTCGCACATGGCCCGGACCCCGGGCCCGAGTTCGGGAGGCCGCAGGCCCCACTTTGCAAGGTGTCGACGCGCCGCGGCGTGAGGCGGCCAGAACACCGAGCAGGTCGAGCCCAGCGGGCGCCGGACACACAGGAGGAAGTAAACAATGCCTCACGCATTGGTAGTCGACGACGAAGCGGACTCCGCAGAAATGATGGCCGCGCTGATCGCGACCGAAGGGTTCACGGTCGCCACCGCCGGGTCGCTGCGCGATGCGCGCCGGCAGCTTGCACTGCAAGAGCCCGACATCGTGCTGCTCGACCTGATGCTGCCCGACGGCAACGGCATGCAGCTGTTCGACGACGCGAAGCAGTTGCAGAACACCGAGGTGGTGCTGATCACCGGCCACGCGAGCCTGGAAACCTCGATCCAGGCGCTGCGCCTGGGTGCGGCCGACTACCTCGTCAAGCCGCTGAACATGAAGCAGCTGCACGGCATCCTGTCGCGCGTGACCAAGCCCTCGGCGCTGCGCGCCGAGGCCGACAGCCTGCAATCGGGGCTGGAACAGGAAGGCCACTTCGGCCTGCTGTGGGGCAAGTCGCCCGGCATGCGCCGCGTCTACGAGCAGATCCTGCGCGTGGCCGGCACGGCGGTCACGGTGTTCGTGACCGGCGAAAGCGGCAGCGGCAAGGAAGTCGTCGCGCGCACCGTGCACGACCAGAGCCGGCGCCGCGCCAAGCCCTTCCTCGCGGTCAACTGCGGCGCGATCTCGCCGCACCTGATCGAGAGCGAGATCTTCGGCCACGAGAAGGGCAGCTTCACCGGCGCCGACCGCCAGCACCAGGGCTTCTTCGAACGCGCCAGCGGCGGCACGCTGTTCCTCGACGAAATCACCGAGATGCCGCTGGACCTGCAGGTCAAGCTGCTGCGCGTGCTCGAAACGGGCACCTTCATGCGCGTCGGCTCGACCAGCGTGCAGGAGACCGACGTGCGCATGATCGCCGCCACCAACCGTAACCCGATGGAAGCGGTGCAGGCCGGCAAGCTGCGCGAGGACCTGCTGTACCGGCTGAACGTGTTCCCGATCCACCTGCCGCCGCTGCGCGAGCGCAACGAGGACATCCCGCTCATCGCCGAGCACTTCCTCGACGAGATCTCGCGCCGCGAGGGCGCGGTGAAGCATTTCGCGCCCTCGGCGCTGCAGCGCCTGCAGACCTACCGCTGGCCCGGCAACGTGCGCGAGCTGCGCAACATCGTGCACCGCGCCTACGTGATGGCGCCCGACAGCACCATCGTCGACGAATGCCTGCCGAGCACCGATGCGCCGCTGCCGGTGATGACGGGCGCGCCGGTGCTGCAGATCCGCGTGGGCACGCCGTTGTCGGAGATCGAGCGCCAGGTGACGCTGGCGACGCTCGAATACTTCGGCCGCCACAAGGAAAAGACCGCCGCGACGCTGGGCGTCAGCCTGAAGACGCTCTACAACCGCCTGAAGGAATACTCGACCGTGCCCGAACGCGCGGCCGGACAGGGCGGGGACGGCACCGAGAGCTGAGTCAGCTGCACGCGGCACACCGCGTCATAGCGGGCCCGGCAGCATCGCGGGCTCCGCAGCATCGCGTCCGGCAGCATCGCGGGCCCGGCAGCATCGTCATCCGGCAGCATCGTCATCCCGGCGAACGCCGGGATCCACGGATATCAGCGAACCGCGTGGATCCCGGCGTTCGCCGGGATGACGTGCGGTGCTTGCCGGTGACGTGCGCTGCTTCCCAGCAACGAGTGCTGCTGCACCGACCGCGCGTCAAACCGCCCGCTTGCTCACCGTCACGCTGACGCTCATTCCCAGGTAGTCCGCCGGCGTGCCCGTCCAGCTGCCGCTGACCGGCGAGGCGAGGCTCGCGTGGCGCGCCACGCCGACGCGGATCAGGTCGGTGCCGCCGATCAGGTTGTTGGTCGGGTCGAACGGCATCCAGCCCGCGCCGGGCAGGAAGACCTGCACCCAGGCGTGGGTGGCGCCGGCGGCGCTGCGCATGTCTGCCGGCGCGTCGAGTTCCGGCGTGTACACGTAGCCCGAGACGAAGCGCGCCGCGTAGCCGAGGCGCCGCACCGCTTCGATCATGAGCGTCGCGAAGTCGCGGCAGCTGCCCTGTTTCAGCGCCAGCGTCTCGCCCGGCGACTGTACGCCTTCCTCGTCGCGTGGCCGGTAGCTCATCGTTTCGCGGATGCCGCGTGTCATGTCGACGAGGATCTGCCGGCTGTCCGCGCCGACGAAGCCGCGTGCCCACGCCATCAGCGCCTCGTCGGCGTCGTAGTAGGGCGTGAGGTAGTGCTGCAGCACCAGGCGGTCTTCGGCCGCGTACTCGAAGGGGTAGTGCTCGGCGCCCGGGCTGAGCGGCAGGTCGAGGGCGCGCGAGCCGGTGTGCTCGACGGTGAACAGGCAGGTGAACTTCAGCGTCTCGGAGGGGCTCTCGGGCTGCACCAGCGCGACGGAGTTCTCGTACGCGTCCTGGATCATCCTCACGTCGCTCGCCCCGGGTTCGACCTTCAGGTCGGTGGCGAGCACGCGCAGGTCGTGGCTGTCGCGCGGGCGGAACATCAGGCGGTGTTCACCGAGCGCGACCGGCCTGGCGTAACGGTACTCGGTGGTGTGCGTGATGTCGAAGACGACCGGCACACGCGCCGCGTGCGACTCGTGTGCCGCGTCGGTGCCGCTCAAGGCTTGCTGTTCTTGCGCTGCGTGTCGCCGGGGGCCTCGCCCTTCGAATGCGACTTGCCCTCTTCCTCCGCGCGCTCCATCTCGGAGGCTTCGGCGGCGTCCTGCGGCGCCGCTTCGCCGATTCGCTTGTCGGACTTGCCCGACTGCACGAATTCGCGCTGCGCCTTGTCGTAATTGCGGCCCGCCACGTAGTCGCCTTCGCCCTGGACGGTTCCGCTCTTGGCCTTGTCTGCCGGTGTCTTCATGGTGCTGCTCTCCAAATCGTCGGCAATGGAGCGAACTCTCATTGCGCTGCTGAGGACCCCGCCGGCGCGCCGGTCACGGCCACGTCTCGGCGGGGAAGGGAATGGGGTGCGGTGCCGGGCGTGCGCGCATGCCGCTCGAGGCACGATGCGACGGGGTCGATGCCACGGCGCGTCGCGCCTGCGCACGCACGGCAGTCGGCTGATCCAGCAGACTGTCGAGCCGCGCCAGGGTGCGGTGCAGGTCCATCGGCTTGTGCCAGATCTCGACGAAGTCGCCTGGCGCCATGCTGCGCGTGTCTTCCGCGGTGACTGCCACCGCCGGCACGTGTTGCAGCGACGGCAGTCCGCGCAGGCGCTGCAGCAGTTCGGTGCCATGGCAGTCCGGAAGGCGCAGGTCGAGCAGCAGCAGGTCGGGCTGCTCCGCAACGGCTGCGCGCAGGCCTTCCTCGCCGGTCGTCGCCACCACCAGGCGCGCATGCGGGCGCTTCGTGAACAGCGCCTGCATCACGAGCACGTTCACCGGGTGGTCTTCGACATAGAGGACGGTGGGCCGGCGGGTCAGGGCGCCGGTGCGCTCGTCTTCCTGCTGCAGGGGAATGGGCACGGTGGTTCCCGAATCGAGTCATGATGGAGCCAGACCATCGGCAAGCGATGTGCCCGCCGGGCCTGCGCGCGGCCCGCGGATCGAGGCGGCAAGACTTACTGCGCCGACCCGCGGTTTGCACACGCGTGTGCGCAAGCGGCTCGACGATTTCCAAATGCCGATCCGGACCGCTGCAGGAGAGATTTCATGAGCCACCGCACCGAAACCGACTCCATGGGGCCGATCGAGGTCGACACCGAACGCTGGTGGGGCGCGCAGACACAGCGCTCGCTGCACCACTTTCGCATCTCCAGCGAGCGCATCCCGCTCGAGCTGATCGCCGCGCTGGCGCTGATCAAGCGGGCCGGCGCAGAGGTGAACCACGAACTCGGGCTGCTCGACGGGCGCCTGGCGCAGGCCATCGAGGCCGCCGCCGACCGAGTGCTCGCCGGCGAGTTCGACGCCGAGTTCCCGCTCGTCGTCTGGCAGACGGGGTCGGGCACGCAGAGCAACATGAACATGAACGAGGTGCTCGCGAACCTCGCATCGGCATCGCTCGGCGGCGAGCGCGGCACGGGGCGCCTCGTGCACCCCAACGACCACGTCAACCTGGGCCAGTCGTCGAACGACGTGTTCCCGACCGCGATGAACGTCTCCGCGGCGATGGCGGTGCAACGGCGGCTGTTGCCCGCGCTCGGCGCGCTTCGTGCGGAGTTCGGCGAGAAGGCGCGGTTCTACCAGGACCTGGTGAAGATCGGCCGCACCCACCTGCAGGACGCGACGCCGCTGACGCTCGGCCAGGAGTTCTCCGGCTACGAGGCCCAACTCGCGCAGGCGCAGCATGCGATCACCGCCGCGCTGCAGCCTGTGTTCGGGCTCGCCCTCGGCGGCACGGCCGTGGGCACCGGGCTGAACACGCATCCCGAGTTCGGCTCGCGCGTGGCCGGCCGGCTGGCGCGCGAGCTGGAGCTGCCGTTCATCAGCGCAACCAACAAGTTCGCTGCGCTCGCGTCGCACGACGATCTCGTGTTCCTTCACGGGGCGCTGAAGTCGGCGGCAACGGCGCTGATGAAGATCGCCAACGACCTGCGCCTTGCCGCATCGGGACCGCGCTGCGGCATCGGCGAGCTGAGCCTGCCGGAGAACGAGCCCGGCAGTTCGATCATGCCGGGCAAGGTCAACCCCACGCAGTGCGAGGCGCTGACGATGGTGTGCTGCCAGGTGATGGGAAACGACGTGGCGCTCGCGATCGGCGCCGCCGGCGGCCATTTC
>DASWVR010000120.1:0-5264 GCA_036401155.1 Piscinibacter sp.
CATCCTGAAGGTCGTCGCCGTCAAGGCCCCGGGCTTCGGCGACCGCCGCAAGGCCATGCTCGAAGACATCGCCATCCTGACCGGCGGCAAGGTGATTTCGGAAGAAGTCGGCCTGACGCTCGAGAAGGTCGCGCTGAGTGATCTGGGCCAGGCCAAGCGTGTCGAAGTGGGCAAGGAAAACACCACCCTGATCGACGGCGCCGGCGCCGCGGGCGACATCGAATCGCGCGTCAAGCAGATCCGCGTGCAGATCGAGGAAGCCACCAGCGACTACGACCGCGAGAAGCTGCAGGAGCGCGTGGCCAAGCTGGCCGGCGGCGTGGCGGTGATCAAGGTCGGTGCCGCCACCGAAGTCGAGATGAAGGAGAAGAAGGCCCGCGTCGAAGACGCCCTGCACGCCACGCGTGCGGCGGTGGAGGAAGGCGTGGTCGCCGGCGGCGGCGTGGCGCTGCTGCGCGCCCGCCAGGCGGCCGGCGAGCTCAAGGGCGACAACCCCGACCAGGACGCCGGCATCAAGCTGGTGCTCAAGGCCATCGAGTCGCCGCTGCGCGAGATCGTCTACAACGCCGGTGGCGAGCCGAGCGTGGTCGTCAACGCGGTGTTGGCCGGCAAGGGCAACTACGGCTTCAATGCCGCCAACGACACCTACGGCGACATGATCGAGATGGGCATCCTGGACCCGACCAAGGTGACGCGCACGGCCCTGCAGAACGCGGCGTCGGTCGCTTCGCTGATGCTCACCACCGAAGCCATGGTCGCCGAGGCGCCCAAGGACGAAGCCGGTGCCGGCGGCAGCATGCCCGGCGGCATGGGCGGCATGGGCGGCATGGGCATGGACATGTAAGTCCAGGCAACACTTGCCGGACCAAAGGGCTGCTTCGGCAGCCCTTTTTTCATGGGAGATCGTTCGGCGGAATGTCACGCACGAGGCCGCCGCCCGGCGTCGATCGCGTTGTTCCGGGCCAGGGCCGAACGACATAATGCGCGCACCTGAGGACCCTGGCGACCCGATGCCGCTCACCGCCCAGCTCCAGCGTTTCGTCGAGGACGAACTGTCCCGCGCCGCCGCGCTGGCCGAGGAAACGGTTTCTCTGACACTCGCCCAGCTGCAGCAGCCGCGCGCGGGCATGCTGAGCGTGCCGGAACGCGAGCACTACCACGCGCTGGTGCAGGACCTGCCGCTGCACGCCGCCGAGTTCGTGCGCGGCTTCGCCACCACACTGCGCCGCGTCGTGATGGCCGACATGCAGGGGCACGACGAAGGCGCTGCGCCGTCCGCGCCGCGCGGGCTGGAGCTGATGGACGAGTCGCGCGTGGAGGTCGACATCGAGATCGCCGGCGCTGCCCAGCTGATCTCCACCTCGGCCGACTGGGAGCTGCGCGAACTGCAGACCTTCACCTCGACGCTGGCGGGGCACAAGCACGTCATTGCCGAGACCAATCCGCTGCGCCCGCTCGCCTATGCCCGCGCCTTGTGGGAGGCTGCCGGCTGCGTCACCGGCGTTCCCGCCCAGCGCTCCATCGTGCTGCGCCTGGCCGCCGGCGTGATGTCCGGGCAGCTGAAGAAGGCCTGGGCCGCAGCCTCGACGCGGCTCGAGTCGCAGGGGGTGGAGCCGGGCATCTACCGCACAGTGGTGCTCGCACCCGGACCCACGGTGCACCGCCCGCCCGCGGTCGATCTCACGCAGCCGGGCGCCCTCGAAGGGTTGCTGCCGCGCATGCCGGCCGGCGACGGCCGCGGCGCACCGGGCACGCCGCGGGCGCGCTCCGTGTCGGGCCTGGGGCCGGACTTCGAACAGGCGCTCGGGCGCATCGACGCCCTGCTGCAGCGCGCCAGCAGCACGCCGGGCGGAAGCGCGCCGGCCACGCCGCAGCTGCGCGAGCACCGCGCGAACCTGCTGGCGAGCACGGCGGAACCGCTCGACCGGCAGATCATCGAGCTGCTGTCGCGGCTGTTCGAGGCCGTGCTCGCCGACCTGCGCCTGCCGCCTGCCTTCCGCGCCGTGCTGGCCCGGCTGCAGGTGTCGGCGCTGCGTGTCGCGCTGGTCGACGAGGCCATGCTCGACACGCACGAGCATCCGGTGTGGCGGCTGATGAACCGCATCGGCAGCGCGGCCGAAACCTACACGCAGACCACCGATCCGCGCTGGGCCGCGCTGCTGGCCTACTGCGAGACGCTGGTCGAGGAGATGGCACATGCCCCGGTGCAGGACGCCCTGCTCTACAAGCGCAGCCTGTCGCGGCTCGACGCCTTCCTCGGCGAGCAGCTGCGCGAGCAGCAGCAGCGGGTACAGCCCACCACCGAGACACTGGCCCGCCTCGAGCAGCGGGAGGAGATGGCGCAGCAGCTCTCGCAGCGACTCGTGGAGCAGATGGCCTCGATGCGCATCGCGGCGGGGCTGCGCCGCTTCGTGACCGGCAGCTGGGCCAAGGTGCTGGCCGAGGCCATGCAACGCCACGGCGACCAGGGCGAGGCCACGCGCGACTACCTGAAGGCGACCGACGACCTGCTGTGGAGCATGCACCCGCCCGACCATCCGAAAAGCCGCCAGCGGCTGCTCGCGATGCTGCCGGGACTGCTGCAGAATCTGCGTTCCGGCATGGCGCTGATCGACACGCCGCTGGCCGAGCAGCAAGCGGTGCTCGACGAGCTGATGGCGGTGCACACCGAGGCACTGCGCCCGGGTGCGAAATCGGGATCGTCCGAACCCGCACTGACGTCCGAGCAGATCGTGCAGCGCATGCGCGAGGAATCGGCGTGGGCGCCCCCGAGCCGGCCGCCGTTCAGCGAGTCGCTGATCGACCTGTCGTCGATGGAGACGGTGCCGGCCGACCTGCTGCCCGTGGCTCAGGGTTCGGCGGACGACGCCGCCCAGAGGGTCGAGTCGCTGCAGGTCGGGTCGCGCCACCACCTGTTCCTGCACAGCCGCTGGACGCGCGTGCAGTTGTTGTGGCGCAGCCCGCGCGGCCAGTCTTTCGTCTTCGCCGGCGCGAACCCGGGCCACCCTCACTCGATCACCCGGCGCGCGCTGCTGCGCCTGGCCCAGGAAGGCCTGCTGAAGCCGCTCGACGACGTGTCGCTGGTGCAACGCGCGGTCGACAGCCTCGTGCGCAAGCTCGGCTGAGGCACGCCCGGTGCAGACACCCCGCGTTCGCGGGGCAGCCCCTGCCCGCGGGGATGGCGACACGCCGCATCGCACCTAGACTTTGAATCAAGTGACGGAGCAGTCGAGGGGTTCCATGACCGACAGCGAATTGATGCGGGTGACCAATGGCAGGGTCGAGTCGTCCCAGGGCTGGGCCGCCCGGCCGATCGGCGGCGAATGGATCGAGTACTCCAGCGGCAATGCCGCCTGCATCGTCAACGTCGGCTACTCGCCGGCGCAGCGCACGCGGCAGATCTACGCCAGCGAGTCCGCCTCGGAGCTGTTCCCCCGCCTGCGCGAGCACCTGCGCTCGGCGGCGCCCCTGTTCGAGGGCCGCTACGTCGTCGTCTGAACGCCGGTCGGGCCGGCGGCGAGCGCGGCCTCGATTTCCTGCGCGATGCGCGCCGGCCGCTCGTGGATCACCCAGTGCGTGGCGCCCGGGATGCGCACCAGCGTGAGCCGCGGCACGAACTCGCCCAGGCCGTCGAGCAGCCCGGGCAGCAGGGCGCTGTCGCCCTCGGCCCAGATCACGTGCGTGGGCACGCTCACCGTCACCCATTCCCGCTGCAGCTGCACCTGCATCACCGAGCGGTCGTCCTTGGTCGGCGGCCGCAGCGGCGAGGCGCGGTAGTAGTTGACCGGCCCGCGCAACCCCTGGCGCCAAACGGCAGGTACTGCTCCCTCACGGCATCGCTGAGCCAGTCGGCCGGGCCGCCGGCGAACATCGTGAAGAAGGGCCACAGCCGCGCGAAGTCGTCTTCCTCGAGCAGCGTGTCGGCGTCCGGGCGGCACAGGAAGTTCATGTAGGCACTGGCCGCCTGCTGCGCCGGGTCGTGCTGCAGCTGGCGCAGGAAGGTCGCCGGGTGCGGCGAGTTGACGATCACCAGCCGCGCGAGCCGCTGCGGGTGCGAGGCGGCGAGGTTCCATGCCACCGCACCGCCCCAATCGTGCGCGATCAGCGCTTCCACGTGCCCCCCGAGCTGGTCGACCAGCGCCACGATGTCGGCCACCAGGTGCTTGGCGCGGTAAGCCTCCACCTCGGCCGGCGCCGACGAATGCTCGTAGCCGCGCAGGTTGGGCGCGATGCAGCGGTAGCGCGATGCGAAGTGGCGAAGCAGCGGGTCCCAGACGAACGCGGCCTCGGGAAATCCGTGCAGGAACAGCAGCAGCGGTGCGCCTTCGGGGCCGCTCGCGCGGCACGACAGCGAGATGCCGTGCGGCAGCTCGACGGCAAAGCGTTCGATCATCGGTTCGGGTCCGGTCGTGGATCGAGCAGAGTATCCGCCCGCGGCGTGCCGCGGCGCCGTCATGCCGGGGACATCAATGGGTCCACCCATGCAGCACCACCGCCGCATCGGCGACGCCGGTCTTGTTCAGCGCGGAGAACAGCGTCACGCCGACGTCGGCCTCGTCGGTCGTCATCTCGCCGAGCGCCGCCTGCGCCCCCGACAGCGCGTCGCGCGCCTCGTTGCGGTTGAGCTTGTCGGCCTTGGTCAGCAGCACGAGCAGCTTGACCGAGCCGTTGCCCACCCGCGGCGCGACGAACGAGAGCAGCTGCTTGTCGAGTTCGGTGAAACCGAGGCGCGAGTCGACCATCAGTACCACGCCGGCGAGGCTGCGCCGCACGTCGAGGTAGTTGGCCATCACCTGCTGCCAGCGCAGCTTGGCGCCGCGTGCGACCGCGGCGTAGCCGTAGCCCGGCAGGTCGGCGAAAAGAGAATCCGGCGCGGTTTTCGGCCCCAGCTCGAACAGGTTGATGTGCTGCGTGCGGCCCGGCGTCTTCGACGCGAAGGCGAGACGCTTCTGCTGCGTCAGCGTGTTGATCGCGGTCGACTTGCCGGCGTTGGAACGGCCGACGAAGGCGATCTCGGGCAGCTCGGTGGACGGCAGCTGGTCGAGCTGGCTGGCCGTCGTCAGGAAGCGCGCGGTGTGGGTCCAGGCCAGCGCGATCTTCTCGGCGGAAAGTGCAGCGGCGCCGTCGTCGGCAGGCTGGCGGTGATCGGTCATGGAGGCGCCCAAAGGCGTCATTGTAAAATCTCGAGGTTTTGCACCTCATAAACTGAACCCGACCCGTACACCGACATGAAGTCTGCTGCCCTCTTGCTGTGTGGCCTCCTG
>DASWVR010000121.1:0-13972 GCA_036401155.1 Piscinibacter sp.
CCGCGACCTGCGGCCGCTGAACCGCTACTTCCCGGAACTGGAGCGCGCGCTGGCGCAGACGCTGCCCAGGGGTTGCGTCCTCGACGGCGAGATCGTCGTGGTCGGCGACAAGGGGCTGGATTTCGACGCGCTGCAGCAGCGGCTGCATCCGGCCGCTTCGCGCGTCGCCAAGCTGGCGCAATCGACCCCGGCGTCGTCGAACAGGCCCAGCAGCAACGAACCCACCGCCTCTTCCTGGTCGCGGTACCAGCGGAAGCCGGCCACGACGCAATCGGCGGTGCGCGAATGCTTGATCTTGTACATGGCCCGCTTGCCCGGCTGGTAAGGCAGCGAGTCCGGCTTGGCGATCACGCCGTCGAGCCCCGCGCCCTCGAAGCGCCGCAGCCAGTCCTCGGCCACCGCGCGGTCGCGGGTGACGGGCGTCACGTGAACCGGCGGGGCGATGCTGGCCAGCAGCCGTTCCAGGCGCACCCGGCGCTCGGCCTGCGGCAGTTCCATCGTCGAGCGGCCCCCGGCGGCCAGCAGGTCGAACGCCACGAACGAGGCCGGGGTAGCCTGGGCCAACTTCGCGACGCGCGAGGCGGCCGGATGCAGCCGCTGCTGCAGCGCGTCGAAGTCCAGGCCCTTCGCGCCGACCACGACGATCTCGCCGTCGAGGACGCAACCCCTGGGCAGCGTCTGCGCCAGCGCGCGCTCCAGTTCCGGGAAGTAGCGGTTCAGCGGCCGCAGGTCGCGGCTCTGGATGTGCACGCCGTCCGCGTTGCGGAACACCAGGGCGCGGAAGCCGTCCCACTTCGGCTCGTAGAGAAAGCCGCCTTCGGGCGGGAGCTCATCGGCGATCTTGGCGAGCATCGGCTCGATCGGGGGCGTGGTGGGAGAGGTGGAGGCCATGGGCGTGTTCTAACAGGGATCGCGCGGGCCCGTGTGCCGGCCGCCGGCGCGTCGGCGAGTCAGCAGTGTCCGCCGGGGCCGCCCCGGCCACTGCAGGGCATGCGGGGCGCCGGTATAATTCGCGCATCCGAGGAGCGTTGCAGCGCCATCAGGCGTGAGGCTCGGTCAACATTGCAACGACGCTCACCCACTGATCCTGTGCGGTGAGCTTGGCAAGCAGGCACCCCCGTGAGCAGGTCAGTGGCCCCACACACATTGGAGCCATGATGAACGCCGTTCTCAAACCCGCCACCAGCCAAGACTGCGCCATTGCCGACCTGTCGCTCGCCGACTGGGGTCGCAAGGAAATCCGCATCGCCGAGACCGAGATGCCCGGCCTGATGGCGATCCGCGAGGAATTCGCCAAGGCGCAGCCGCTCAAGGGCGCCCGCATCACCGGCTCGCTGCACATGACGATCCAGACGGCGGTGCTGATCGAGACGCTGCAGGCGCTGGGCGCCCAGGTGCGCTGGGCCTCCTGCAACATCTTCTCGACCCAGGACCACGCCGCGGCGGCCATCGCGGCCAACGGCACGCCGGTGTTCGCCGTCAAGGGCGAGTCGCTGGCCGACTACTGGGACTACACCCATCGCATTTTCGAATTCGGGCCCAAGGGCAGCGAAGGCGAAGGCCCCAACATGATTCTTGACGACGGGGGCGACGCGACGCTGCTGATGCACCTGGGCAAGCGGGCCGAGAAGAACCCGGCGCTGATCGCCAACCCGACCAGCGAAGAGGAGAAGTGCCTGTTCGCCGCGATCAAGGCCAAGCTGGCGCAGGACCCGACGTGGTACAGCCGCAAGGGCGCGCAGATCATCGGCGTGACCGAAGAGACGACCACCGGCGTGCACCGTCTCAACGAGATGAGCGCCAAGGGCACGCTGCTGTTCCGCGCCATCAACGTCAACGATTCGGTCACCAAGAGCAAGTTCGACAACCTCTACGGCTGCCGCGAGTCGCTGGTCGACGGCATCAAGCGCGCCACCGACGTGATGATCGCCGGCAAGGTCGCCTGCGTGGCGGGTTACGGCGACGTGGGCAAGGGCTCGGCGCAGGCGCTGCGCGCGCTGTCGGCGCAGGTCTGGGTCACCGAGATCGACCCGATCAACGCGCTGCAGGCCGCGATGGAAGGCTATCGCGTCGTGACGATGGACTACGCCGCCGACAAGGCCGACATCTTCGTGACGACCACCGGCAACAAGGACGTGATCACGCACGACCACATGGCGAAGATGAAAGACCAGGCGATCGTCTGCAACATCGGCCACTTCGACAACGAGATCGACGTCGCCTCGCTCGAAAAGTACGAGTGGGAAGAGATCAAGCCGCAGGTCGACCACGTGATCTTCCCCGACGGCAAGCGCATCATCCTGCTGGCCAAGGGGCGGCTCGTGAACCTGGGCTGCGGCACCGGCCACCCGAGCTACGTGATGAGCTCGAGCTTCGCCAACCAGACGATCGCCCAGATCGAGCTGTTCACCAAGCCCGACGCCTACCAGCCTGGCAAGGTCTACGTGCTGCCCAAGCACCTGGACGAGAAGGTCGCGCGGCTGCAGCTGTCCAAGCTCGGTGCGCAGCTGACGGTGCTCACCGACGAGCAGGCGGCCTACATTGGCGTCAACAAGAACGGCCCGTACAAGCCGGACAGCTACCGGTATTGAGAGCGCTTCGCGCCGTCCCGGCGAAAGCCGGGACCCCCGCCGCCATGACATACAACCATCCTCGATGGATCCCGGCGTTCGCCGGGATGAAAGGCCCCTGCCGATGCGCGCCGACCAGTTGATCGTCGAGCGCGGCCTCGCGCCGACACGCTCGGCCGCGCAGCGGCTGATCGCGCACGGCGGCGTGCGTTGGCTGTCGCCCAAGGGCTGGGTCGTGCCGCACAAGGCCGGCGAAGACCTGCCCGACAGTGCCGAACTTCAGATCACCGACGACGCGGAACTTCGCTTCGTCGGGCGCGGCGGCCTGAAGCTCGAAGGCGCGCTGACGCTGCGCGAGATCGACGTCGCCGGCATGACCTGCCTCGATGTCGGTCAGAGCACCGGCGGCTTCACCGATGCGCTGCTGCAGCGCGGCGCGAGCCGCGTGGTCGGCGTCGATGTCGGCCACGGGCAGCTGCACTCGACGATGCAGAACGATCCGCGGGTGCATGCGCTCGAGGGCGTCAACGCGCGCCACCTGAGCCGGCAGGCGCTGGGCGAGGCGATGCCGGCGAACGGCTTCGACCTGATCGTCGGCGACCTGTCCTTCATTTCGCTGAGCCTCGTGATCCCCGCGCTTGCGCCGCTGCTGCGCGAGAGCGGCACCCTGCTGCTGCTGGTGAAGCCGCAGTTCGAGCTGCAGCCCGAGTTCATCGGCAAGGGCGGGCTGGTGAAGGACGCGGCGTCGTTCCAGCTCGTGGAGACGCGTGTGCGGCAGGCCTGCCGCGACGCCGCGCTGTGGGTGCGCGGCTACTTCCCGAGCCCGATCGCAGGCGGCGACGGCAACAGCGAATTCTTCGTCCACGCGACCAGGGACGACAAACCGATCAAGAAGGGCCACACATGAGCCACCAATCCGTGCCGATCAGCTTCGAGTTCTTCCCGCCCAACACCCCGGTCGGCGACGAGAAGCTCAAAGGCGTGGTGCAGCAGCTCGGCGCGATGCAGCCCGAGTTCTTCAGCGTCACCTACGGCGCCGGCGGCTCCACACGCGAGAAGACGCTGAAGACCGTGATGGCGATCGCCGAGGCGGGCTTCGAGGCGGCGCCGCACCTGTCGTGCGTGGGCTCCACCCGAGAGGGCCTGCGCGACACGCTCGCGACCTACCGCGAGCAGAACATCCGCCGCATCGTCGCGTTGCGCGGCGACCTGCCCAGCGGCACCGCCACCGCCGGCGAATTCCGCTACGCCGTCGAACTGGTGCAGTTCATCCGCGAGGCGCAGGGCCGCGACTGGCGCATCGAGGTCGCCGCCTACCCCGAGTACCACCCCGAGCAGCGTTATGCCCGGCGCGACCTGCAGCATTACGTGCAGAAGGTGAATGCGGGTGCGGATGGGGCGATCACGCAGTTCTTCTTCAACCCCGACTGCTACTTCCACTTCGTCGAAGAGACGCGCAAGCTGGGCGCGACGGTGCCGGTGGTGCCGGGCATCATGCCGTTCCACAACTATTCGAAGATCGCCCAGTTCGCCGCGCGCGACGGCATCGAGATCCCGCGCTGGGTGGCGCTGAAGATGGAAGGATTCATGGACGACAGCGCGTCGATCCGCGCCTTCGGCCTCGACGTGGTCACCGAGCTGTGCGAGCGGCTGATCGCCGGCGGCGCGCCGGGCATTCACTTCTACACGATGAACCAGGCGGCGCTGACGCTGGAGCTGTGCCGGCGCCTGGGCTTCAGTCCGGAGAGCTGAAGCGCCGCGGGGCCGCTGAGCGCGCACGGTACCCGCGAGAAGCACGTCATCCCGGCGAACGCCGGGATCCAGCGCGGCGAACAAACTTGGATCCCGGCTTTCGCCGGGATGACGCGGCAGCGCTGGTTTCGCAGGCGCTACTCGCGCTGCCAGACCACCCCGTCGTCGGTCAGCACGCCGTCGAGCGCCAGCTCGCCGGGTTGTGCGCGCAGCATCGGCAGGAAGCCGTTCGAATAACACAGGCCGACGACGGCCGGACGGGGACTCAAGGCGGCGATGCTGCGGTCGTAGAAGCCGCCGCCGTAGCCGAGGCGCTGGCCCTCCGGCCCGAAGCCGACGCACGGCAACAGCAGCAATTGCGGCGCGAACACCTCCGTGCCCTTGGGCTTGGGGATGTCGTGCGCGTCGAGTTCCATCGGGCAGCCGGGGTACCAGACGTGAAAGCGCAGCGAGCCGTCCTCGCGGTTGAGTACCGGCAGGCCGATGCGCCGCCGCTCGTCGGCCTCGGCCCAGCGGTACAGCGCGGGCAGGGGGTCGAACTCGCCCTTGATCGGCCAGTAGCCGCCGATCGTCATTTCGGGCCGGCCGACCAGCCACACCCGCAGCACGCTTTGCAGCTGCACCGCGCGCTCGAGCCGGTCGGGCAGGGCCTGGCGCGCGGCGATGAGCTTGCGGCGCAGGGTCGCGATGTCTTCGCTCGAGGGGGAGTTCATGCCAGGCGCCGGTTGCTGCGGGATCGGAGATTGTGCAAGATGCGCCGCCATGGCCCATGACGAACTCGCCCGCCACAGCATGGAACTGCTGCAGCCGCTCGGCGCGGTGCGCTCGCGCCGCATGTTCGGCGGCCACGGGTTCTACCTCGACGACCTGTTCTTCGCGTTGGTTGCCTTCGACAAGCTGTTCCTGAAGGCCGACGACCAGACGCGACCGGCCTTCGAGGCCGCCGGCTGCGAGCCCTTCGTCTACGTCGGCGCGGGCAAGTCGGTCACGATGAGCTATTTCACCGTGCCCGCCGAGGCCATGGAGTCCCCCGCGCTGATGCAGCCCTGGGCCCACCTCGCGCTGGAGGCGGCGCTGCGGGCCCACGCCGCCAAGAAGCCGAAGCGCCCTCAGGCGCAGGCGCGCGCGCCCAAGGCCGCGGGCTCGCGCGGCAAGGCGTCCACACGCGGCCGCGCCTGACCGCCGGGTCGCCAGGCGATCAGCGCCGGCTCGCCGCGGCACCACGGCTCGACCACCACCACGTCGGCCGCCTCGATATCGAAGGTGTCGCCGGCGTCCAGCACGTAGTCTTCCGGGTCGCCTTCGCGGGTGAGCCAGACGCGCCCGCCGAGCACGGCGAACTCGCCTGCCAGCCGGGCGATGCGCAGCGGTTCGCCCCAGACCAGGGAGCGGCTGCCGGCGCGGCTTGCGTAGAATTGCGTTTTCATCATCAATCTCCAGCGGCTCGGCGAAGAGATTCGCCGCAACATGCCTCTATGTTCGTGGTTCGAGCGATGCAAATCCAATGAAAATGAAGCGGCGCATTGATGCGCATCTGATATGAATAGTCCACGCCAGCGCGCGCTCTCGCTGGGCAGCCTGCGGGCCTTCGAGGCGGTGGCACGGCGGCTCAACTTCAGCGAGGCAGCCGACGAACTGCATGTCACCCAGTCGGCCGTGAGCCGCCAGATCAAGGGGCTGGAGGAGGAGCTGGGCGCGCCGCTGTTCCAGCGCGGCACGCGCCACGTCCAGCTCACCGCCGACGGCACGACGCTGCTGCGCGTGGTGGCGCCCTGGCTCGACCGGCTCGACGCCGGCGTGCGCCAGATCCGCCAGGCGCGCGGCCGCCGCGTCGTGCACGTGACGACCTTCGCCTCCTTCGCCTCGTTGTGGCTGCTGCCGCAGATGGAGGCCTTCCAGCGCGACCACCCCGACATCGACATCCGCGTTTCCGCCAGCGACCGGCTGCTCGAACTCGACGAACCCGACCTCGACCTTGCGCTGCGCTACTGCGACGCGCGCGCCGTGCCGCCCGGCGCGAAGCGCATGTTCGGCGAGGTGCTGACACCGGTGATCAGCCGCCGCCTGGCCGACCAGATCGCGAGCGGCCAGGCGCCGCCGCTCGCGGTGCCGGGCGACCTCGCGCAGTACACGCTGGCCGAGGAAGACGACAACCGGCCGAGTGGCGAGTTCCTGAGCTGGCGCCACTGGCTCGCGGTGCAGGGCCAGCCGCGACTGCAGCCGCGGCGCTGGCTGTACCTCAACTTCACCTACCAGCAGGTGCAGTCGGCGCTGGCGGGGCAAGGCGTCGCGCTGGCGCGCGTGCCGCTGGTGACGGAATTGCTCGAACGGGGCGACCTGGTGGAACCCTTCGGTCCGCAGGGCCGCATCCCGAGCCCGACCAGCTACTGGCTGATCGCCACCGAAGCGAGCCGCGGACGGGTCGAGGTGGCGCGCTTTTGCGAATGGATCGAATCGCGCGCGGCCGACACGCGCCGCGCCATCGGCGAGGTGCCGCACGAGGAAGGTCCGACCGAGGCGGACTGAGGATCAGCACCGCTTCAGCCGCCGGCGACGCCGCGCTCGGTGACGACCAGCATCAGCGGATGGTCGTGCGGCTGCGCGGCGAACTCCTCCTCGGCGAGCAGCGTGGCCGACCAGGCGACGCCGACGGCGGTGACCTGCGGGTGCGCCGCCAGCCAGCGGTCGTAGTAGCCGCCGCCATAACCGAGCCGAAAGCCCGCGGCCGTGTAGGCCAGGCATGGCACCAGCACCACGTCGGGAACGACGACGGGCCCGGCGGCACTCGGAATGCCGCATTCGTCGCGCAGCGTCGGCTCGCGCCCATCCCACACGCGGTAGTGCATCTCGCGCGGCGCCTTTTGTGCATAAGGCAGCGCAATCACAAGGGAATCGGGGTCTTCGCAGCCCGCGCAGGCAACCGCTGCGTTAAATTCGGATCGAAGCGGCCAGTACAGCCCGAGCCGATCGGGCGCCAGTTCGGCCAGCACCTCGCTCAAGTGATCCGCCAGCGCGGTCTGCGCCGCGGGCCCCGACTCGGCAACGAAGCGGTCGCGCAACTGGTGCATTCGGTCGCGCAAGGCGCGGCGATCGGCATCGACGGGCTGCGTGGGAAGCGGCGACACAATTCTGGAAGGCACAGCCCTTTGAAAACCTGCAGTTCAGTATATGGGCGTGTGCGCGGCGCCGGAGCGCGCGCCGCGGCGGCAGCCATCGTGTTCGCGCTCGGCAGCCTGGTGAGCGAGCCGGTCGTGCACGCACAGGCGCCGGGCGACCTCATCGTCGAGGCGCGCGAAGCACTGCGCAAGAAGGACCGCGACCGCCTGGCGCTCGCCCGTGCGCAGGCCGCCGCGAGCCGGCACCCGCTCGCCATGTGGATCGACTACTGGGAGCTGAACAACCGGCTCGGCGAAGTGTCGCAACCCGAAGTCGACGCCTTCTACGCACGCTGGCGCGACACCTACGTCGAAGACCGCTTGCGCAACGACTGGCTGCTCGAACTCGGGCGGCGCCGCGACTGGGCCAACTTCGCGATCGACTTCCCGCGCTTTCGCATGAACGACGACCGCGAGGTCACCTGCTACGCGCTGCTCACCGAGCACATGAAGGGCAAGGACGTGCGCGACGCCGCCCTGGCCGCCTGGTTCGCTCAACGGGACAGCGACGACGGCTGCAACCTGCTCGCCGCGACCCTGGTCGACGCCAAGGTGTTCACCCCCGCCGACGTCTGGCGCAAGACGCGGCTGTCGATCGACGCACGCCGCCCGCTGGCGGCGCGCCAGGCCGCCGCGCTGGTCAGCCTGACCGCGGCGAGCCAGCTGCAGGAACTGGTCGACAGCCCGCCGCGCTTCCTCACACGCAACAAGTCGGCGCGCAGCCGGACCGATGCCGAACTCGCCACGATCGCGCTGATGCGCATGGCGTCGAACGATCCGGAGGCGGCGGCGCTGGCGCTGCGCGAGCACTGGGAACGTGCGCTGCCGGCCGACCTCGCCTCCTGGGCCTGGGCCGCCACCGCCAAGCAGTCGGCGATGAAGCTGCTGCCCGACGCCGCCGACCACTATCAGCACGCCGCGCGTGTCTTCGCCCGCCACGATGACGGCGCGCTCGACTGGCCCGCCGACACGATGGCGTGGAAGGCTCGTGCGGCGCTGCGTGCCGATACCGGCAAGGGCCGCTGGGAGCAGGTGCTGCAGGCCATCGACGCCATGGGCTCCGGCGAGCGCCGCGACGCGACCTGGGTCTACTGGCGGGCGCGCGCCCTGGAGGCGCTGGCGCCGCAAGGGCCCGAGGGGGACGCGCAGCGCGCCCATGCGCGACACCTGCTGTCGTCGATCGCCGGCCAGCTGAGCTTCTACGGCGCGCTGGCGTCCGAGGCCCTCGGCCAGCCGTTCGTGCTGCCGAGCCCGCCGCGGCCGCTGACACCCGAGGAGCGGGCCGCCGCGGCGGCGAACCCGGGGCTGACACGTGGCCTGCTGCTCGCCTCGCTGGGCCTGCGCGACGAGGGACGCCGCGAATGGAACTACAGCCTGCGCGGCATGGGCGACCGCGAACTGCTGGCCGCCGCCGCGATGGCCTGCGAGGTGCGCGACTGGCAGCTGTGCATCAACACCAGCGAGCGCACGCGTTCGGAGATCGACCTGGCGCAGCGCTTTCCGACCCCCTACCGCGATGAGATCTGGCAGCGCGCGCGCGAGCTCGACCTCGACCCGCACTACGTGCTGGGGCTGATCCGCCAGGAGACACGCTTCATGCCTTCGCTGCGATCGAGTGCGGGCGCATCCGGCTTGATGCAGGTCATGCCGGCGACAGCAAAATGGGTCGCGCGCAAGATAGGTCTGGAATACTCACCTGACATGATCAGCGACCCCAGCACCAACCTGCGCCTGGGCACCGGCTACCTGAAGCTGGTGCTCGAGGCCTTCGAGGGGTCGCAGGCCATGGCCGCCGCCGCCTACAACGCCGGACCGAATCGGCCGCGCCGCTGGCGCGAGGGGCCGTGGCTGGAAACCGCCGCGTGGACCGAGAACATCCCGTTCACCGAGACACGCGACTACGTGAAGAAGGTGCTGTCGAACGCCAGCATCTACGCGGCGCTCGGCAACGGCGACACGCCGGCGCTGCGCCCGCGGCTCGGCCGCCTGATCGGGCCGCGCGCCACCGACTCGCCGCCGCCCGACAAGGACATTCCTTGACCGGCTGAGCGTCCCCCCACCCCTCAGCAAGCTCGAACCATGAACAACATCCTCATCCTCGGCGGCGCCGGATTCCTCGGACGCGATGTGTGCGAAAAACTGGTCGAGCGAACGGAGAGCGGGGACGCGCGCATCGTGGCCACGACCCGCCACCCGGGCCGGGCCCGCCCGCTGCTGGCGCTGCCGATGCTCGAGATCGAGACCTGCGACGTGCACAACGACGACGCGCTGCGGCAAGTAGTGCGCGGCCGCGATGCGGTGGTCAACCTGGTGGGCATCCTGCACGGAAGCGAGGCAGAGTTCCAGCGTGTGCATGTCGACCTGCCGCGCCGCCTGGCCGATGCCTGCGCCGCGGCCGGCGTGCGCCGCGTGGTGCACGTGAGCGCGCTCGGCGCGAGCAGCAATGCACCGTCGCGCTACCTGCGTTCCAAGGCGGCCGGCGAAGCGGCGCTGCGTCACCGCGAGATCGACTGGACGATCCTGCGGCCGTCGGTGATGTTCGGCGCGCATGACAACTTCATCAACCGCTTCGCCTCGCTGCAGGGCATGCTGCCGGTGATCCCGCTGGCCGGTGCGGATGCGAAGTTCCAGCCGGTGTGGGTGGAAGACGTGGCCAATGCGGTGGTGCAGGCGATCGTCGGCCACGCCGCGGTCGGCCAGGTGATCGAATGCGCGGGTCCGAGCGTCTTCACGCTCAGGCAGCTGGTGCAGTTCGCCGGCCGCTGGTCGGGCCACATGCGCCCGATCATCGCGCTGCCCGACGGATTGGCGCGCCTGCAGGCCTGGACGCTCGAATGCCTGCCCGGCGAGCCGCTGATGTCGCGCGACAACCTCGACTCGATGAAGGTGCCCAACGTCGCCAGCGGCGCACTGCCGGGCCTGGCCAGCCTGGGCATCACGCCGCAATCGATCGAAAGCGTGATGCCGGCGCTGATGAGCCACCGCTACGGCCCCGAGCGCTTCGATCCGATGCGCGCGCACGCGCACGGCGGCTGAGCCGACGGGCCTCGAAGGCTCTGCGCTGCGGCGGCTGTGATGCGCGGCGCACATCACAGCGATGCCGTTTGATCACCCGCACCAGCCGGTGACTCGCTAGCATGTCGGTCCGACATCGAAAGGATCCCCATGCAGCTCTACATCGGCAACAAGAACTACTCCTCCTGGTCGCTGCGCCCGTGGCTGTTGATGACGCATGCCGGCATCCCGTTCGAGGAAATCAAGCTGCGTCTGAGCTTCGACGCCGGATCGCCGTTCAAGAAGGCGCTCGCCGCGATCACGCCGACCGGCCGCGTGCCGGTGCTCGTCGACGAGGGCTTCGCGGTCTGGGACACGCTGGCGATCGCCGAATACCTGGCCGAGAAGTACCCCGCCAAGCAGCTGTGGCCGGCGCAGCCGCTGGCCCGCGCCCGCGCGCGCAGCCTGTGCGCGGAGATGCATTCGGGCTTCGCGGCGCTGCGCAGCCATTGCACGATGAACATCGAGGCTTCGCTGCCCGAGATCGGCGCGAAGGTACTGGCCGAGCAGCCCGAGGTGGCAAGCGACCTCGCCCGCCTCGCCGCCATGTGGGAGGGTCAGCTCGACGAACACGGCGGGCCCTTCCTGTTCGGCGCGTTCACCATCGCCGACGCGTTCTTCGCCCCCGTGTGTACGCGCATCAAGACCTATGCGTTGCCGATGCCGCCGCGCGCGGCAGCCTACGTCGAGCACATCCATTCGCTGCCGGCGATGCAGGCCTGGACCCAGGCCGCACGCGCCGAGAACGACTTCCTCGACTTCGACGAGCCCTACCGCACGGCGCGCTGAGCGCGGGCGCGGCGGCCGGGGCGATGCAACGGCCGGGCCCGCCATCTACACTGGCCCGATGCATTGCTACATCGTCGGCGGCGCGGTTCGCGACCAGCTGCTGGGCGTGCCGGTCAACGACCACGACTGGGTGGTCGTCGGCTCGACGCCCGAAGAAATGATGCGCCGCGGTTTCCTGCCGGTCGGCCGCGACTTCCCCGTGTTCCTGCACCCGCAGACCAAGGAGGAGTACGCGCTCGCCCGCACCGAGCGCAAGACGGCCCCCGGCTACCACGGCTTCAGCTTCCACGCCGACCCCTCCGTCACGCTGGAGCAGGACCTGGCGCGGCGCGACCTGACGATCAACGCGATGGCGCTGGACGGCGACGGGCAGCTGGTCGACCCGTTCGGCGGCGAGCGCGACCTGCGCCACAAGACGCTGCGCCATGTGTCGC
Organism: Piscinibacter sp.; assembly: GCA_036401155.1. Classification (GTDB taxonomy): domain Bacteria; phylum Pseudomonadota; class Gammaproteobacteria; order Burkholderiales; family Burkholderiaceae_C; genus Albitalea. Next base: position 11,755 of record DASWVR010000121.1, read on the forward strand.
CGGCGTTTGCCGAAGACCCCGTGCGCATCCTGCGCCTGGCCCGCTTCGCGGCGCGCTTCGGCGACTTTTCCGTCGCGCCGGAAACGCTCTCGCTGATGCGGCAGATGGTCGAGGCCGGCGAAGTCGATGCCCTGGTGCCCGAACGTGTGTGGCAGGAACTCTCGCGCGGCCTGATGGAGGCGCATCCGGCCAAGATGTTCGAGGTGTTGCGCGAGTGCGGTGCGCTCGCGCGCGTGCTGCCCGAGGTCGACCGCCTGTGGGGCGTGCCGCAGCCCGAGCAGCATCACCCCGAGGTCGACACCGGCGTGCACCTGATGATGGTGCTGGAGATGAGCGCGCGGCTGAACGCGCCGCTCAGCGTGCGCTTTGCCTGCCTCGGCCACGATCTCGGCAAGGGCACCACGCCGGCCGAACTGCTGCCGCGCCACATCGCGCACGAGCAGCGCAGCGTCGCGCTGGTGCGCCGGGTCTGCGACCGCTGGAAGGTGCCCGTCGATTGCCGCGAGCTGGCGGAGGTCGTCGCGCGCGAACACGGCAACGTGCACCGCAGCGGCGAGCTCGACGCATCGGCGGTGATGCGGCTGATCGAGCGCTGCGACGGGCTGCGGCGCCCGGAGCGCTTTGCGCAGATGCTGCTGGCCTGCGAATGCGACGCGCGCGGCCGCCTGGGGTTCGAAGACCGCCCCTATCCGCCGCGCGAGCGATTGCAGCGTGCCCTGGAACGGGCGCTCGGCGTCGACACCTCGGCGATCGCCGCCGACGCGCTTGCGCGCGGCTGGAGCGGGCCGGCCATCGGCGCGGCCATCCACGCCGCCCGCATGCACGCCGTCGCCGACGGCCTGTAGCCCCGGGGGCACGGGCCCTAGATGAACTTGCCGATCAGCATCGCGATGAACGCGATCAGCACGCTGCTCGTCAGCGGCACGAACATCTCGCGCCCGAACAGGCGGAAGCGGAAGTCGCCGGGCAGGCGGCCGAGGCCGATCTTCTCCAGCCACGGGCGCAGGCCGCTGAAGATCAGCAGCGCGAGAAAGACGACGATCAGCCAGCGGATCATGCCGCTGCGTCGCGCGGCAATCGGCGCCAGCGGGGGAAACGCCTCATAACATGTGCGTCCGGTCGCCGGCCGCGAACCCGAGCGGCGCGGTGGTGAAGGCGGCATCGCCGCCGCGCGCGAAGCCGATCACCTTGAACAGCTCGCCCATCTCGTGTTCGTTGAGCAGCTTCTGCGCGTTGGCTATCGTCTTCACGTCGGCGCCCTGCAGCATCTCGAGCAGGCCGCAGTTCATCAGGAAGCGCGCCTGCGAGGTGTAGCCGAGCACGTCCAGCCCGGCGTCCTGCGCGGCGAGCGCCATGCCGGTGAAATCGACATGGGCGGTGATGTCCTTGGCGCCGACGTCCGCCAGCGGGTCGGTGTCGGCCAGATGCCCGCGGTGGCACATCAGCGTGCCGCCCGTGCGCTGCGGATGGTAATACTCCGCGACCGGGAAGCCGTAGTCGATGAAAAACGCGGCGCCTCGCTCCAGCCGGTCGGCCAGTGTGGCGATGAAGGCCTCGGCCTGCGGGTGGATCTCGGTCACGGTGCCGGGCGGAAACGGACCCTCGTGCGGCGGGCGCAGCTCGGTCGGGCGGTCGGCCCAGGCGAAGGTCTCGCCTGCGGTACCCACGCCCCGCTCCAGCCACCGCTCGCCGTCGAAGTGCAGCAGCTGCACCGGCATCGCGTCCAGCACCTCGTTGCCGACGATCACGCCGCGAAGGCGTTCGGGCAACTCGTCGTGCCACGCGAGCTTGTCGGCAAAACCGGCCAGCGTCTCCCGCTGGCGCGCGCGCAGCGTGCCGGACAGGTCGACGATGTGGTAACGGCGGACACGATCCCCCAGTACGTGGAGCAACTGCAGCGCGAGCGCACCCGAGCCCGCGCCGAACTCCCACAGTTCGTCGGCATCGCAGCCCGAAAGCGCCTGTTCGACCTGGCGCGCCAGCGCCCGGCCGAACAGCGGCGACAGCTCCGGGGCGGTGATGAAATCGCTGCCCGAGGACGGCAGGCTGCCGAACTGACGGTCGCCGCGTGCGTAGTAGCCAAGGCCCGGCGCGTACAGCGCCATCGCCATGAAACGGTCGAAGGGAAGCCAGCCGCCGTGGCCATCGATCGCCCGGCGGATGAGCGAAGCGAGCGCGGCCGATACACTGGCAGGTTCCTTGGGTTGCATCGAGACAT
>DASWVR010000122.1:0-3233 GCA_036401155.1 Piscinibacter sp.
ATGGCCGGCGAGAACGGCAAGGTGCAGGCCACGCTCAAGCAGGTCGGCGGCAACGACGGCACGGCCGACCTGGCACGGCTGTGGGCGCTCTACGCGAAGAGGCGCTGACCGCGCCGCAACCCGGATCTCAAACGCCGAACCAGGAGCGAAGCGACCGGAAGATCAAGCCACACCCGCGGATCCGGCTCTGCCGGTCCGCCGGGTGGCGCCCCTTGGGGGCAGGAGCGAAGCGACTGGGGGGCCCTATCTCGGTGCGAGGCGGATCGCGCCGTCGAGCCGTATCACCTCGCCATTGAGCATGTCGTTGGTGACGATCTGGTGCACAAGCTTGGCGTAGTCGGCGGGCGTGCCGAGCCGGCTGGGGAAGGGGACGCCGGCCGCCAGCGCATCCTGCACTTCCTTGGGCATCGCGAACAGCATCGGCGTGCCGAAGATGCCGGGAGCGATGGTCATGTTGCGAATGCCGTTGCGCGCCAGATCGCGGGCGATCGGCAAGGTCATGCCGACGACCCCGCCCTTGGAGGCCGAGTACGCTGCCTGCCCGATCTGGCCGTCGTAGGCGGCCACGCTGGCAGTGGAGATCAGAACCCCGCGCTCGCCGGTCGGCTCGGGCTCGTTCGCCGCCATCGCAACGGCTGCGAGGCGGATCATGTTGAAGCTTCCGATCAGGTTGACCGTGATCACCTTGGAAAACAAGGCGAGCGGGTGCGCACCGTCCTTGCCGACCGTCTTGGCCGCCGGGGCGATGCCGGCGCAATTGACCAGCCCCACCAGCTTGCCCATCGAGGTCGCACGCTCCACCACGGCCTGGCCGTCGGCTTCCTGGCTCACGTCGCACTTCACGAAGACGGCCTTGTCCGCGCCGAGTTCGGCCACGAGCGCCTCGCCTTTGTCGGCCTGCAGATCGGCGACGACCACCTTGCCGCCGTGTTCGACCAGCATGCGCGCCGTGCCTTCGCCGAGGCCCGAGGCGCCGCCGGTGACGATGAATACCTTGCCTGCGATGTCCATGTGCTGTGCTCCGAAAGAGTGAGGTGAGGGAGTCCGCTGATTTACGTATACGTCAATTGTCGCCGACAAAAAAGGCCGCTCGGCAAGGGCGGCCCGTTCGCAGGAATGCGTGGGTTCAGCTCAGCGCGGCGAGCGCGCGTGCCTTGATCTCGTCGACGCTGCCGGTGCCGTTGATCTTGCGATACTTCGGTGCCTCGGGGTCGCCGGTGGCGGCCCAGCTGGAGTAGTAGGCCACGAGCGGCCGTGTCTGGCTCTGGTACACGTCGAGCCGCTTGCGCACGGTCTCTTCCTTGTCGTCTTCACGCTGCACCAGCTCCTCGCCGGTCACGTCGTCGCGGCCCGCGACCTTCGGCGGATTGAACTTCAGGTGGTAGGTGCGGCCGGAAGGCGCATGCGAACGCCGCCCGCTCATGCGCTCGATGATGGCTTCGTCGGGAACGTCGATCTCGAGCACGTAGTCGAGCTTGACGCCGGCCGCCTTCATCGCATCGGCCTGCGGGATGGTGCGCGGAAAACCGTCGAACAGAAAGCCGTTGGTGCAATCGGGTTGCGTGATGCGCTCCTTGACCAGGCCGATGATGATGTCGTCGCTGACGAGGGCCCCCGAGTCCATCACCTTCTTCGCCGCCAGTCCGAGCGGGGTGCCGGCCTTGACGGCGGCGCGCAGCATGTCGCCGGTGGAGATCTGCGGAATGCCGAACTTCTGGCAGATGAATGCTGCCTGGGTGCCCTTGCCGGCGCCGGGCGCGCCCAACAGAATCAGTCTCATCGTGTTCCTCGTTTTCTTGTCTCGTGCGCACTTCCGCTCGCAAGCCGGCGCAGGCGCTTCGGGTCAGAATAGCATGCAGCTCCTGCGCGAAACTGACGTACCGCAAGCGCGCTTCATGCGAGCAGCGCCCGAACGCGAGCGAGGTCTTCGGCGGTGTCCACGCCAGGGCCCGGCCGGGTCTCGCTGACGTGCACCGCGATGCGCTCGCCGTGCCACAGCACGCGCAGCTGCTCCAGCGATTCGACGCGCTCGAGCGGGCTCGCCGGCAGCAGCGGAAACCGCTTCAGGAAGCCGACCTGGTAGCCATAGACGCCGATGTGCCGCAGGGGCTTCGGCGTGCCGAGCGAAGCGACGCCGTCAGCGTAGCCGTCGCGCCACCAGGGGATGGGCGCGCGCGAGAAATACAGCGCGCGGCCGGCGGCGTCGCACACCAGCTTGACGACGTTCGGGTTGAGGAATTCGGCGGGATCGTCGATCCCATGCGCGGCCGTGCTGACCACGCAGTCGCGCCTGTGCGCCAGCAGCGAGGCGCAGGCGTCGATGAGCGCGGGGTCGATGAGCGGTTCGTCGCCTTGCACGTTGACGACCACCTCGTCGTCGTGCAGGCCGAGCAGCGTGCAGGCCTCGGCCAGCCGATCGCTGCCGGTGGCGTGGTCGGCGCGGGTCGGCAGCGCATCGATCCGGTGTTCCCGGCAGGCCTCGACGATGTCGGCATGGTCGGCCGCGACCACGACGCGTCCCGCGCCCGACAGCGCCGCGCGCTGCGCCACGCGCACGACCATCGGCAGTCCGCCGATGTCGGCCAGCGGCTTGCGCGGCAGCCGGGTCGACGCGAGCCGCGCCGGGATCAGCACCGTGAAGCTCACTTCGGGCTGTCCACCGATGCGGTCTCGTCGAGCGAACGGGCCTCCGATTCGAGCATCACCGGGATGCCGTCGCGCACCGGGAACGCGAGGCGGTCCGCCATGCAGACGAGTTCGTTGCGCTCATGCTGCGGCGGCCGGTGGTATTCCAGCGGCCCCTTGCAGATCGGGCACACCAGCAGTTCAAGCAGTCGGGTGTCCATCGGATGTCCTCGTGGTGTGGGAAGGCAGCAGGGCGCTCAGCGCCTGCTCGAAACTCGCGTCGAGCCGGAAGTCTAGCGGGGCGACCCACACGCGGGTCTCGCCCAGTCGGCCGGGATGCAGCTTGACGGCATCTTTTTCGGTCACGATCACGTCGGCCGTGCCGGCCGGCCAGGGCAGCGCGCGGAAGTCGAAATGGTCCGGCAGGGGCAATTCCTCGATCGAGAGCCCCGCAGCGCGCAGCATGTCGAAGAACTTCGCCGGGTGCGCCATGCCGGCGGCGGCGATCAGCGGCCGCCCGGCGAGCTGCCGCAGCGCCTCGGCCGACGGCTCGCCGCCGCGCCACCATGACGACAGCGGCAGTGCACCGGCGAGCCGGCGGCGGGCCA
>DASWVR010000123.1:0-4347 GCA_036401155.1 Piscinibacter sp.
GGCTCATCGTCCGTTCAGACGACGTAGGGCTTTTCACCGCTTGCTTAAATTGCGATCAAGGCAGCAATCAGGAGATCGCAGTGGCAATCGGGACAGGCCTCGATTTCGAGGGCAAGGTGGTTCTGGTGACGGGCGGCGCGAAAGGCGTGGGCCTCGGCATCGCGCGCAGCTTCCTCGCCGCCGGCGCGCGCGTCGTCGTGTGCGGGCGCAACGAGCCGGAGGCGCTGCCCGCGGTGGGAACGGCGCAGGCGGAGTTCATCGCCGCCGACGTGCGCGATTACGAGTCGCTGCAGGCGCTGTTCGCGGCGATCCGCGAGCGCCACGGCCGCCTCGACGTGCTTGTGAACAACGCGGGCGGCGCACCCTTCGCGCTCGCCGACAAGGCGTCACCGCGCTTCCACGAAGGGATCATCCGCCTGAACCTGATCGCCCCGCTCAACGTCGCGCAGCTGGCGAACGCGATGATGCAGGGGCAGGACGGCGGCGGCGTGATCGTGTTCATCGGCAGCATCAGCGCGCTGCGCGCCTCGCCGGGCACGGCCGCCTACGGCGCCGCGAAGGCGGCCGTGCTGTCGCTGGCGCAGTCGCTGGCGGTGGAGTGGGCGCCCAAGGTGCGCGTCGTCGCGATCAGTCCCGGCCTCGTGCAGACCGAGCAGTCGCACCTGCATTACGGCGACGAAGCCGGCATCGCGGCGGTGGGGGCGACCATCCCCGCCGGACGTCTGGCTTCGCCCGAGGACATCGGTAATGCCTGCGTGTTCATCGCCTCGCCGCTGGCCGCGTATGCCAGCGGCTGCAACCTCCTGCTCAACGGCGGCGGGGAGCGGCCGGCCTTCCTGGCCGCAGCCACCGCACCCGATTGAGTGAAGCGAACAACCCTAAGATGCTGGAGACGAAATTGGCCGAACAGGACTGGATGACCGAAGTGCGGGCGATGGTGGGGCGCGAGTACGGCCGCGTCTATGCCTGGGACGAAGTCAATGCGCCGATGATCCGCCAGTGGTGCGAGATCATGGGCGTCGACAACCCGCTCTACACCGATGCCGCCTACGCCGCGACGACCGAGTACGGCGCGATCGTGGCGCCGCCCGCGATGCTGCAGGCCTGGTGCCTCGAAGGTCTGCGTCCCAACAACTACCCGCCGGGCTCGACGACGGAGAACCCCTATGAGGTACTGCGCCTGATGGAGGGGCAGGGCTACCAGTCGGTGGTCGCGGTCAATTCGGACCTGACCTTCGAGCGCTACGTGAAGGTCGGCGAGAAGCTGTACTACACGACGCGGCTGGATGCGGTGGGCGAGCAGAAGACGACCGCCCTCGGCACGGGCTACTTCGTCACGCTGATCATGAGCTTCTTCAGCGAGAAGCCGGGCGGCGATGAGAAAGTGGGCGAGCTGCTGTTCCGCGTGTTCAAGTTCCGGCCTGCCAATGCGCAGCCCGCCGCGGACGCGCCGAAGACCGAGGCAGCGCCCGCGGCACCGAAGATCAAGCGGCCCAAGCCGGGCATCAGCGACGACACGCGCTTCTTCTGGGAGGGGGCGGCGGCGGGCAAGCTGCTGATCCAGCGCTGCAAGTGCTGCGGCACGCTGCGCCACCCGCCCGGACCGGTGTGCACGAAGTGCCACTCTTTCGAGTGGGACACCGTCGAGTCCGCCGGCAAGGGCAGCATCTATTCCTTTGTCGTGATGCACTACCCCGAAGTGCCGCCCTTCGACTATCCGAATCCGGTCGGCCTGATCGAGCTCGACGAAGGTGTGCGCCTGATCGCCGGTCTCGTCGGCGTGAAGCGCAACGAGATAACGATCGGGCAGCGGGTGCAGGTCGAGTTCCAGTCCTTCGACGACGGCGAACTGACGCTGCCGCTCTTCCGCCCCGTGGCGCCGTAAGGGAGGGGACATGGATTTCGAATTCAGCGAAGACCAGCGCGCCATCGCCGAGATGGCGGGGAGCCTGTTCGCCGACCATTGCACCGACGAGCGCCTGCGCGCGTTCGATGCCGGCGGCAAGCCCTTCATGGAGGACTTGTGGTCCAAGTGTGTCGAAACTGGCCTGCATGCGCTCGCGCTGCAGGAGGACGCAGGCGGCAGTGCGCTCGGCATGACCGAGCTGATGCTGGTGCTCGAGGCGCAAGGTCGCGCGCTGGGCCAGGTGCCGCTGTGGCGCCATCAGCTCGCGGCGGCGACGCTCGCGCGCTTCGGTGGCGATGCGTGTGCAGAGGTCGTGCAGGCGGCCGCCGAGAGCCGCATGTTGGTCACGCTGTCGCTCGACGGCCGTGCCAGTGCGCATGGCGTTGCATTGACGGCGACGGAGGCGGATGGCGGCTGGCGGCTCGATGGAACAGTCGCAGCATTGCCGCTCGGCGCGGACTGCTGCCGCGGACTGATTGTCGCGAAGTTCCCCGACGGGCAGCGCCTGGTGCTGGTGGATCTGCGCGCTGACGGGATCACGAAGACGGCCGGGGTATCGACGCATGGTGAGGCGGTCGCCGACCTGCGCTTCGACAAGTTCGTGCTCGCCTCCGATGCGATGCTTCCCGCAGACGCGCTCGAATGGCTGGAACCGCGCGCGATCGCGGCGCTGGCCGCGCTGCAGCTGGGCGTGAGCAGCGAGCAGATCCGGCGCACGGTCGCCTACGTGTCGGAACGCCAGCAGTTCGAACGCACGATCGGCAGCTTCCAGGCCGTGCAGATGAGCATGGCCGACGCCCACATCGCAGTCGAGGCGCTGCGCTCGGCGCTGTGGCAGCTCTGCTACCGCCTCGACGCCGGCCTGCCCGCGCAGGCCGAAGCGCTGGCGACGAAGTACCTCGCGTGCGAGGCCGGCCACATCGTCGGCCACAAGGCCCAGCACGTGCATGGCGGCATCGGCGTCGATCTGACCTACCCGATCCACCGTTACCTGTACTGGAGCCGCGCGCTGGGCATCACGCTCGGCGGCGCGGCCGCGAACCTCGCGCGCCTCGGAGACTGGCTCGCAAACAACGACACGCTGGGATGGAAATATGACCTCGAAGAAAACCAGACGCTTTGACGAAGTGCGCGCCGGCGAGGCCCTGCCGGAGCTGGCGATCCCCATCACCGTGCCGCTGATCGCGGGCGGCGCGATCGCCACGCGCGACTACTTCCCCGGCCACCACGACGCCGAGGCCGCGCGCAAGCTGGGCTCGCCCCACATCTTCATGAACATCCTGACCACCAGCGGGCTGGTGCAGCGTTTCGTCGAGGAATGGGCCGGCCCCGGTGCCCGCTTCGGCTCGCTGAAGATCAAGCTCGGCGCGCCGAACTACCCCGGCGACACGATGACCTTCACGGGCGAAGTGAGCAGCTGCGACGCCGACAAGCGCAGCGTGGAGGTGACGCTGAAGGGCAAGAACTCGATGGGAAACCACGTGACCGGCACGGTCAGCGTGGTCCTGCCCTGATATCCGGAGCACGATACCCATGACAAACATGTCTCTTTCCGGACGCGCCGCCATCGTCGGCCTGGGTGCGACCGAATTCTCGAAGAACTCCGGCCGCACGGAACTGCGGCTGGCCATGGAGGCGACGTTGGCCGCGCTCAAGGATGCGGGCATCGATCCCTCGGAGGTCGAAGGCTTCAGCTCGTACTCGGTCGACAAGGTGCCCGAGTACGAAATCGCGCGCCTCCTGGGCTGCAAGAACGTCAAGTTCTTCTCGCAGATTCCGCACGGTGGCGGCGCGGCCTGCGCGCCGGTGATGCACGCGGCCATGGCGGTCGCCACCGGCGTCGCGAAGGTCGTCGTCGTGTATCGCGCGATGAACGAACGCTCCTGGTACCGCTTTGGCACGGGCAGTTACGGCTTTGCCTCGACGCCGATCTTCGAGAACGTGAATTACGGTTGGTACATGCCGCACGGTTTTCACACGCCAGCGGCCTGGGTGGCGATGTTCGCGCAGCGCTACATGCACACCTACGGCGCGACCTCGGAGGACCTCGGCCGGATCGCGGTCGCGGTGCGCGATTTCGCGGCGACGAACCCGGCCGCCTTCTTCTACGGCAAGCCGATCACGCTCGAAGAGCACCAGGCCTCGCGCTGGATCGCCGAGCCTTTGCATCTGCTCGATTGCTGCCAGGAGTCCGACGGTGCCGTGGCGATGGTGATCACCTCGGCCGAACGCGCACGCGATCTGCCGCAGAAGCCGGTCGTGATCAAGGCCGGCGCCCAGGGCATCACCGAGGGCCAGCAGATCATGACCTCCTACTTCCGCGACGACATCACCGGGTTGCCGGAGATGGGCGTGGTCGCGAAGGAGCTGTATGCCCAGTCCGGCCTTGGTCCCGACGCGATCCAGACCGCCGTGATCTACGATCACTTCACGCCCTTCGT
>DASWVR010000124.1:0-15769 GCA_036401155.1 Piscinibacter sp.
CGCCGCGGCCCCGCGCTGCTGCGCCTGACACGTGATGGCGGCGTGTGGATCGGCCACGTGCGCCGCCCTGTCTCCTCCGCCACGCCGGCGCTCAAGCTGGCCGCCACGCGCGCCTTCGCCGCCGAAGCGGCCAGCCTGCCCGAACTCGCGGTGCCGCTGCAGCGCGACCCCGCCACCTGGGACGAACTGCGCTACCGCGAAGCCGGCCCCGCGGGCGCGCGCATCGGCGTGCTGAGCTTCGAGTTCCACAACGGCGCAATGAGCACGCGCCAGTGCCGGCGCCTGCAGGCCGCGCTTGCCGAGGTGGCGGCGCGCGACACGCAGGTGCTGGTTCTCGACGGCGGCGGCGACTTCTTCAGCAACGGCATCCACCTGCACGACATCGAGGCCGCTTCGCTGGAAGGCGGCAGCGCGGCCGATGCGTCGATGGAAAACATCGAGGCGATCGACGATGTGGCGCTCGCCATCCTCTCGCTCACCGGCCGGCTCACCGTGTCGGCCCTGCGCGGCAACGCGGGCGCCGGCGGCTGCTTCCTGGCGCTCGCGGCCGACGAGGTGTGGGCGCATGCCGGCGTGGTGCTCAACCCGCACTACAAGAACATGGGCAACCTCTACGGCAGCGAGTACTGGACCTACCTGCTGCCGCGCCGGGTGGGCGCGGCGCAGGCGCAGGACATCATGCGCGGCCGCTTGCCGGTGGGGGCGCGCCAGGCGCTCGCCGCCGGCCTCGTCGATGCAGTGCTGAGCCACGACGCGGGCGGCTTCGGCGCGGCAGTCGAGCAGCACGCGCTCGCGCTGGCGGCCTCGCCCGAGCTGGCGCAGCGCATCGCCGCCAAGGCACGCCGGCGCGCCGACGACGAGGCCCGGCGCCCGCTGCAGGACCACCGCGACGAGGAGCTGCGCCGCATGCGCCTCAATTTCTACGGCTTCGACCCCTCGTACCACGTGGCGCGGCACCACTTCGTGCACCGCAAGCCGCATGCGTGGACGCCGCGGCACCTCGCGCTGCACCGCTGAGAGGGTCAGAACCAATACAGAGCAGGCCGACGATGAACGCCCCCGATCCGCTGTCGATGCCCACTGCCGAGCATGCCGGCGCGCTCGCCACCGTGCTGCTGGTGGACGACGAGCCGCGTTCGCTCGAAGCGATGCGGCGCACGCTGGAAGAAGACTTCGAGGTGCTGCTGGCCGGCAGCGCCGCCGACGCGCGCACCCAGCTGGAGCGCCAGCCGGTGGCGGTGATCCTGTGCGACCAGCGCATGCCGGACCTGACCGGCGTGCAGTTCCTCAAGGAGGTGCGCACACGCTGGCCCGACATCGTGCGCATCGTGATCTCGGGCTACACCGACAGCGAGGACATCGTGGCCGGCATCAACGAGGCCGGCATCCACCAGTACATCCTCAAGCCCTGGGTGCCCGACCACCTGATCAACGTGGTGCGCCAGGCGGTGGAGGCGCGCTCGCTGAGCCAGGACGTGCTGCGCCTCGAGCTCGAGCTGCGTGCCGGCGCGCCGGCGCTGCGCGGCAAGCGGGCGCAGCGGCAGGCCCATGCCTGCGCCGCCTTCGACTTCTCGCGCATGGCGCGCCAGCCGGGCAGCCCGCTGGACACGCTGTGCGCGCTCGGCGAGCGGCTGTCGCGGGTCGACCTGCCGGTGCTGATCACCGGCGAATCGGGCACCGGCAAAGAGCTGCTCGCGCGCGCCATCCACTTCGCGAGCCCGCGTGCCGGCGGCCCGTTCGTGGTGGAGAACTGCGCCGCGATTCCCGACACGCTGCTCGAAAGCGAACTCTTCGGCCACAAGCGCGGCGCCTTCACCGGCGCGACCGACGACCACGTCGGCCTGCTGCAGCGGGCGCACGGTGGCACGGTGTTCCTCGACGAGATCGGCGAGACGACGCCGGCCTTCCAGGTGAAGATGCTGCGCGTGCTGCAGGAGGGCGAGCTGCGGCCGGTGGGCAGCAGCCGCTCGGTGCCGATCGACGTGCGCGTGCTGTCGGCCACGCACCGCGACCTCGAGGCCGACGTACGCGCCGGCCGCTTCCGCGAAGACCTCTACTACCGGCTCGCCGGCGTGACGCTGCACGTGCCGCCGCTGCGCGAACGGCGCGGCGACATCGCGCCGATCGCCGAGCACCTGCTCGCGGCCGTGGCGCACGAACTCGGCCGCCCCGGCATGCGCCTCGGCGACGGCGTGCTGGCCTGCCTGGCGGCCTACGCCTGGCCCGGCAACGTGCGCGAGCTGCGCAACGAGATCGCGCGCGCGGTGGCGCTGGCCGACGGGCCGGTGATCGAGCCGGCGTGGCTGTCGGCGAGGGTGCTGCGCGGCGAGGCGCCGGCAGCGGCGCATTCTTCCGACGGCATGCTGCCCGAGGTCGGCACGCTCGCCGAGCGGCTCGATGCGATGGAGGCGGCCATCCTGCGCGAAGCGATGCAGCGCCACCGCTGGAACAAGACGCGTGCGGCACACGAGCTGAACCTGTCGCGCGTGGGGCTGCGCGCCAAGCTGATCCGCTTCGGCATGGTCGAGGCGCCGGGCTCGGAGAAGCCGTCGTGAACCGGCCCTTGTCGCTGCTGTGGCTGCAGGCTGGGGGCTGCGGCGGCTGCAGCATGTCGCTGCTCAACGCCGACACGGTGAACTTCCATCGCCTGCTGCAGGGCAGCGGCATCGATCTGCTGTGGCACCCGGCCCTGTCGGCCGAGGGCGGGCCGGCCTTCCTGCAGTTGCTCGACGACTGCGCGTCCGGCCGGCGCGCGCTCGACGTGCTGGTGGTCGAAGGGGCGCTGCTGCGCGGGCCGAACGGCAGCGGGCGATTCCAGCGCATGGGCGGCAGCGGCCGGCCGCTGACCCACTGGGTGAACGAGCTGGCGCCGGTGGCGCGGCACGTGGCGGCGGTGGGCAGCTGCGCGGCCTTCGGCGGCATCAGCGCCAGCGGCTCCAACACGACCGAAGCCTGCGGTCTGCAGTTCGAGGACGATGCGCCGGGCGGACTGCTGGGTGCGGGCTTTCGTTCGCGCAGCGGGCTGCCGGTGATCAACGTCGCCGGCTGCCCGACGCACCCCGGCTGGGTCATCGAGACGCTGGCCGCGCTGGCCGCCGGCCGCTTGGGCGTCGAGGACCTGGATGCGGTGCAGCGACCGCGCTTCTACGCCGACCACCTGGTGCACCACGGCTGCAACCGCAACGAGTACTACGAGTTCAAGGCGAGCGCCGTCAAGCCGAGCGACCAGGGCTGCCTGATGGAGCACCGCGGCTGCAAGGGCACGCAGGCGCACGCCGACTGCAACCTGCGGCTGTGGAACGGCCAGGGCGCCTGCACCACCGGCGGCTACGCCTGCATCAGCTGCACCGAACCGGGCTTCCAGGACCCCGGCCACGCGTTCGACGTGACGCCCAAGCTCGCCGGCATCCCGATCGGCTTGCCGACCGACATGCCCAAGGCCTGGTTCATCGCGCTCGCGTCGTTGTCGAAGAGCGCGACGCCCCGGCGTGTGCGGCAGAACGCAAATGCGGACCACATCGCGGTGGCGCCGACGCCGAAGAAGACGGGGTTGAAGTGAAGGGGTCGCCGTCCACCAGCTCCGGTCGGGCTGCGGTATCGAAGCCCGAACCTGTTCCCCCTGAGGTATCGAAGGGTCGGGCTGAGGTATCGAAGCCCCCGCTCGGGGGCATGCAGTTGCTCGCACGGCAGCCCATCCCGTTCGGCCTGAGCTTGTCGAAGGCCCCCCGACTTCATAATTCGACCGAAGGGCAATCGCCTGCAGACATAGGCGCTTGGCCTTCGACAAGCTCAGGCCGAACGGAGGTCTTCGCATGCGAGCCGACCTCACGCCACCGCCGAGCCGGGGCTTCGATACCTCAGCCCGAACGGGGCTTGCGGACCGCAACGAATTCCCCCGAACAGCGGTGGGCCCCCCCATGACCCGCCTGCTCGTCGGCCCCTTCAACCGCGTCGAGGGCGACCTCGAAGTGCGGCTGGAGATCGAGCACGGCCGGGTGCGCGAAGCGTTCGTCACCTCGACGCTGTACCGCGGCTTCGAGACCATGCTCGCCGGCCGCGACCCGATGGACGCGCTGACCATCGTGCCGCGCATCTGCGGCATCTGCTCGCTGTCGCAGTCGGTCGCCGCCGCGCGGGCGCTCGCCGCGCTGGCGGGCGCCGCCCCGCCCCCCAACGGCGTGCACGCGGTCAACCTGATGTCGGCCACCGAGAACCTCGCCGACCACGTGACGCACTTCTACCTGTTCTTCATGCCCGACTTCGCGCGGCCGGCCTACCGCGCGCTGCCCGGCTTTGCCGAGGTCGAGCGCCGCTTCGTCGCGGGCCGCGGCGAACACGCCGCGCGCGCCATCGCCGCGCGCCAGCGCTGGTTCACGATCATGGGCACGCTCGGCGGCAAGTGGCCGATGAGCGGCAGCGTGGTGCCCGGCGGCAGCGCTCGCGCCTTGCAGCCGAGCGAATGCCTGCGCCTGCTGGCGCTGGTGCGCGAGTTCCGCGCCTTTGCCGAAGAAGCCCTGTTCGGCGCGCCGCTCGAAACGGTGGCGGAGATCGCCGACGAAGCCGCGCTCGACGCTTGGGTCGAGCACGACCCCGCGGCCGGCGACCTGCGGCTCTTTCTCGGCCTGGTGCGTTCGCTCGGCCTCGACCGCCTGGGCCGGGGGCCCGGGCGCTATCTGAGCTACGGCGCCTATCCGCAGCCCGGCAGCGGCGCGCTGATGCCGCGCGGCGTGTGGGACGAGTCGAGCGGCCTGCACACGCTCGACCTCGGCACGATCCGCGAGGACATCAGCCACGCCTGGATGGCCGACGAACGCGGCATCCCACGCCACCCGCGCGAGGGCATCACGCAGCCCGCGCCCGACAAACACGGCGCCTACACGTGGAACAAGGCGCCGCGCCTGGCCCGGCGCGTGGTCGAGACCGGCGCGATCGCGCGCCAGCTCGTCGCCGGCCAGCCGCTCGTGCGCGCGGCGGTGGCGCGCTGCGGCGCCACCGTCTACACGCGGGTGCTGGCGCGGTTGCTGGAGGTGGCGATCGTGCTGCCGCTGATGGAGCAATGGCTGCAGTCGCTGGTGCCGCGCGAGCCGTTCCATGCCGCATCGCGACTGCCCGAGGAGGGCGACAGCGTCGGCCTCACCGAGGCCGCACGCGGCGCGCTGGGCCACTGGCTGTCGGTGCGCCACGGGCGCATCGCCAACTACCAGATCGTCGCGCCGACGAGCTGGAACTTCTCGCCGCGCGACGGCGACGGCACGCCGGGCGCACTCGAGGCGGCGCTGGTCGGCACGCCGGTGGCGGCCGGCGACACGATGCCGCTCGCCGTGCAGCACGTGGTTCGCTCGTTCGACCCTTGCATGGTCTGCACCGTGCATTGACATCGATGCCGCCATGACGCATCGCCCCCGCCTCCCCCCGAGCCCCACCGAGCTGCAAGGCGTGGACGAGTCGACCTGGCTCGACGTGATCCGCAAGATGGACGAGGTCTATACCCAGCTCGTCGCCGACGAGGAAGCGCTGGAGGAGAAGAACGCGCAGCTCGAGCAGACGCAGCAGTTCATCCTGAGCCTGCTGTCGTCGATGAGCGACGTGCTGATCGCCTGCAACGGCAGCGGCGTCATCGAAGAGACCAATGCCGCCCTGTGCGATCTGGTCGGCCGCACCGACGCACAACTGCGCGGCACGCCGATCGACGGCCTGCTCGCCGACGAGGTGAGCGCCGCACGCCTGCGCCACACGCTGCAGACGCTGCTGGTGATGCGCCCGAGCGCGACGGTGGAGCTGGAGCTGCTCGACGCGGCCGGGCAGCGTGTGCCGGTGGATTTCAACTGCAGCGTACGCCGCAGCGCGAGCGGCAAGCGCGCGGGCCACGTGTTCGTCGGGCGGCCGCTGGCGGAGATCAAGCGCGCCTACCGCGCCCTGCACGACACGCACGAGGCGCTCAAGCGCACGCAGCAGCAGCTGCTGCACTCGGAGAAGATGGCCTCGCTCGGCCGGCTGGTGGCGGGCGTGGCGCACGAGCTCAACAACCCGATCAGCTTCGTGCGCGGCAACGTGCACG
Source organism: Piscinibacter sp. (assembly GCA_036401155.1). Taxonomy (GTDB): domain Bacteria; phylum Pseudomonadota; class Gammaproteobacteria; order Burkholderiales; family Burkholderiaceae_C; genus Albitalea. The sequence continues at coordinate 6,059 of DASWVR010000124.1, forward strand.
CCCTGCAGCGCTACGGCGAGCGCCTGCAGCGCTACCTCGGCGCGCTGCACGAAGGCGCCACGCCGGCCGAGATGGCGGGGCTGCGCGCCGGGCTGCGCATCGACACGCTGCTCGCCGACCTGCCCTCGCTGCTGCAGGGCATGGAAGAAGGCGCGCAGCGCACGGCCGACATCGTGGCCGGCCTGAAGCGCTTCTCGGCGATGGACCGCGAGGAGCGTGGACCGGTGAACCTCGGCGCGGTCGTCGAGCGGGCGATCCACTGGGTGCGCAAGGGCACCGCGCCGCGCTTCGGCATCCAGTGGCGCGCGCCCGCCGAGCCGTGCACGGTGATCGGCAGCGCCGGGCAGCTGATGCAGGTGGTGCTCAACCTGATCCAGAACGCCGCAGACGCGGCGGGCCGGCACGACGACGCGCTGCTGACGATCGCCGGCGAACACGACGCGGGCGAGGGTGTGGCGCGACTGCGTTTCACCGACAACGGCCCGGGCATCGCGCCCGAGCACCTGTCGCGGGTGTTCGACCCCTTCTTCACCACCAAGCCCGTCGGCCAGGGCACGGGTCTCGGCCTGTCGATCAGCTACGGCATCGTCGAGCAGCACGGCGGCCGGTTGACGGCGGCCAACCGCGACGACGGCCGCGGGGCGGTGTTCACGGTGGAGTTGCCACTCGCCACAGCGGCACAGTGAAGGTCCCGCTGCGGGTGGGTCGACTGTCACAAGAAAAGCCCCGTGCCTTTCGGCGCGGGGCCGGAGCGCAGTGAACGCTGCGTGCCGACTACGGCGTCACGGCGATCGTTTGCGCCTCGTTCTGGCGTTTGCCGTCGCTGTAGAACAGCAACAGACCCGACTGCGACGGTGACGCCGCGTCGCCGCCCGCCACCGATTGCACGGTCAACGGGCTGCTGCCGCCGGCGGGCACCAGGACATCGGCGGCGGTGAAGCGCGGCGTGCCCGGCGTGTAGGTCATGTTCTCGACCGCGTCCGTCAGGTTGCCGGTGAAGTAGTTGTCGAAGGCGTAGACGCTGAAGGTGACCTTGCTCGCCGCCGTGATGCCGAGGAACGACATCGGCACCGTCATCACCGCGTTGGCCGAGTTCAGGTCCGCGCCGGTGAAGAAGAACACACCCGACGCGCCGGTGTTGAGGTTGACCACGCCGACGACATTCTGGCCGGTGACCGCAAAGCCGCCGTTCTCGAGGTTGTAGGCGACGAAGTCCGGGGTGCCGTCGCCGGTGGTGTCGATGTAGATGTCGAACTCGGCAGGGTAGTTCGGGTGGGCCCGTTCGCCGAACGTATGGATCGCGAACTGCAGGTTGGTGCCAGAGGCTCGCACGCCCACCGCTTTCAGGTCGATGACGGCGTAGTTGTCGCCCGGATGGGGAAGGGTCGGAACCGGGATCCGGCCGCTGGTGCCGGTGAGCGAGAAGACCGACACGATCCCCGGGGCTGCCCCGGCGTTGGCCAGCGTGATGCTTCCGCCCGCCGCGACCGAGGTGCTGGACGGGGTGATGTCCGACGACTTCTGCGGCAGCACGTGCCAGGGCAGCTTGATGGCACCGCTGGCGTCCGACAGGGTGAGGTAGCCGTCGAACTCGACCGACTGCAGCAGCGGTCCGTTGCCACCCTGTGATCCGCCGTTCAGTGTCCAGGCCGGCAGCTTGGACGCATCCACGCTCAACTGCACATTGAAGCTCGCGCTGCCGTTGCCGGGCACCGAGATCGAGGCCGGTGCACGCACGTTGACCGCGCCGCTCGCGGCGTCGTCGGCGTAGCGGAAGCTCGGCGCGATCGACAGCCGGCGCGTGCCGGCGCCGTAGTTGCGCACGGTGACGGAGCGCATCAGCGTGCTGCGCTTGATGGCCGAGTAGTGTCCGAACGACAGGCTGCCGGCCAGATCCTTCGTGTCCCAGGCGGCCAGCGTCGAGGCCAGCGCACGGTCGACGCGCACCTCGCCCGCACCGATGCGGGTGATCGGGGCCAGGACGCCAGGCAACGTGGCTGGGCTGGTGTAGATGGTCGTCTCGGCCGTGTTCATCAGCGCGGCCTTGATCTCGGCCGGCGCGCGGTTCGGGAACGCCTGCACGAGGATCGCCGCGGCGCCCGAGACCATGGGCGCGGCGCCGGACGTGCCACCGAAGGCCTCCGTGCCCATGCCCGTGCCGGCAATCGCGGACACGGAGGCGCCAGGGGCGCCGATGTCGGGCTTGATCGCGTTGTAGCTGAAGCTCGGGCCGCGCGACGACGAGGCCACCATGCTGCCGGCCAGGGGCGTGCTGACGGCATTCGACACCGATACGTTCACTGGCGCCGTGATGTTGGCCTTGATGCGGTTGCTGTCCGCCTGCGTGATGACCAGCGACGGCTTGCAGGTGCCATCGGTGGGCACAGGGCAGTCGCCGCCGTTGGAGAAGGTCGATGCGTCGCCAGGGGCGACCAGCCCGATCAGGACGCCGATGGCGCCTGCATCGCTGGCGCGCCTCACCTTCTCGCTGATGTTGCACGCGCCGCGATCGATCAACGCGACCTTCCCGGAAGGCGGTGCGAGGTAGGAATCGGCGTTGCAGCCGCGGCCGACGAATGCGACGTCGCCTGTGAATCCGTCTCCGACCGGCGCCCAGTCGATGGTCGCGGTATTCGAGTACACACCGGCGATATTCGCTGGGCTGTTGATCACGAGGGCGATCGACGACGCTCCCGGCACCTGCGTCTGCGCGACGCTGATCACGCCTGGCGTCGACGATGGCGAGCCGACGATGTAGGGCCGGTCGGCGCTGTTGCCGGCCGACGCCACGACGACGACGCCGTAGCGCACCGCGTTCGCGCTGGCTTCGGACAAGTCGTCTTCCTTCTGCCCGTACGACGATCCCAGCGACATGTTGACCACATCCACCGCATCGCTGATGTCACCGTCGCCGTTGGGGTCGAGCGCGAAATCCATCGCCTTGAGGAGCGCCACGCCATTGCACGAGGTCGCAACCGCGCTGCAGACCTTGACCGCGTAGAGACTTGCGCCGGGCGCCACGCCCTTGTGCGCGCCGTCCGCACTGCGGCCGGCGATGATGTCGGCGACATGCGTGCCGTGTCCCTGGAAGTCGATCGGGTTCGGGTCCTCGCTACGATCCCCCAGCGACGGCCAGAGTTCGCCCACGAAGTCATAGCCGCCGACCACCTTCGTCGCCGCGGGGCCAAACCAGGCGGCGCAGGCGCCGCTTGGCGCCACGTCCTTCTGCGCGTAGCACGCGGCGTAGTCCGCCACCGTGCCCGGCCCGCCGAGATTCCAGTGCGTGTAGTCGATGCCCGAGTCGAGCACGGCGACACGCACACCGGCACCGTCCTTGCCCGCCGCCTGCGCCGCGGCCGCGCCGATGTAGGGCACCGTCTGGGTGAGGTCGAGTTCGTACCTGCCCGCGGCGCGGACCGACGCCACGCCGGGGATCTGGGCCACCGTCGCGACCTGGCTGGCCTCGATCGAGACGACCACCGCGTTCAGCGCCTTGCTGACCCGCGCGCGCTCGACGCCGCCGAGCGCGCGGATGCGTGTCATCACCCCGTCCTGCTTGGCACGCAGGCCTTGAAGGTAGGCTTGAGCCTGTCCTTTGCCCATGAGGGCACCGTGCTGTTTCGCGGACGCGCCTTGCGCGACGGCCAGCGGCGCGTCCGACAGCTTGACGACGACCTCGACCTTGCCGCTGACCGTGGCCGGGCCCGCTGCTGCGGTGCCTGTGAGGCGACTTGCCGGCGCCGTCGGCCGGATCTGAGCCGTCGCGTGGCTCGCCACAGCGACCACGGCAGCCAGCGCCAATAGCCTGCGCGCGACATGGGGGATAAAATCACGCATTTGTCTTACTCCAGTTTGTCGGCTGTAGGACCGCCATAAGATTGCCCCGCCGGTGACCCAAGGCGACTGGCGCATGGTCGCGTCACTGGCAAGGGGGTCTGCGCATTCCACCGCCAACCGCGCCCAGTGCCACTGGGAGTTTCCCGCGATGGGACCTCCTGGGAGTCGTCGGCACCGCGTTCAGGGGGTGGTCCCTGCAGGACTGTCCGCATTGCGTCACCTCGATCCCGTCGGCGGGCTCCGCGTTGCATCACACTGCTGGCGATCCAAGGCGCATACTGATGAGAGAACCCGGGAACTCGCCGGCGCAGCCTCGCTCCACTCGCGTGAGTTCGCCGCGCCGACGGTGTCCGCCACTTCCACACGACGAGAAGCTGCCATGCCCACACGCTCTCCCACCTCCGACCACGCCGCCTGCGCCCGCGTGCTGGCGATGATGGTGGCCGCCAACGGCCGCGTCGACGAACGCGAAGTGCACGCGCTCGAGGAACTCGATGCCTTCCGCCGTCTCGGCGTGACGCGCCAGCGGTTCGTCGAACTGGCGCGCCTGTGCCTGCGCGACATCGGTGCGGGGCTCAGCGCGCGTTCGTGGCTGACGGCGGCCGACATGATCTACCTCGACGCGCTGCTCGACGCGGTCGAGTCGCCGCAACAGCGCCTGCTGGTGTGCCGCCTGGCCGCCGCGGTCATCACCGCCGACGGATGCGTCACGCTGGACGAGCGGCTGGTCTACGGCTACGCGCTGGCCCGCTGGCACATCCATCAGGGCATGGTGACCCAGGCGATCCTGCACGATCGCACCCACTGACGGGGTGCTCGCCGGGTCGGCCGGCGAGCGTCGTCAACACGCGCCGGCCAGGCGCGCAGTCGGCCGCGGCTGGACCTGGAAGTCGAGCCCGTAGAGCATCGGGGTGTAGCGTGCCTGGTCGTCGTCGGGCAGCACCCAGTGTTCGATGGCGCCGCGCAGCACCACCGACTCCCCCTCTTCGACGTGCCCGTCGGCGGCGATGAGTTCGGCGCTCAGGTGCAGCACGAGCCGCCGCAGGTCGGGGTGGACCACCTCGGCGAACCAACGCGCCAGGGTCGCGCCGTCGATGCGGCACTCGGCGTGCTCGCGGGCCGTGGCGAGCAGTTCCGCGCACAGGCCATCGACGATGTCGTGCCATTCGAGACCCGACAGCCCGAGCTGCTCGCGGGCCTGCAGTTCGTACAGCATGGCCCACTCGGAGGCCTTGATCTCGCCGTTGGAGATCAGCGCAAGGGCGACGAGACGCCCGGCCGCCTGCGGGCTGTCGCGTGGATACGAACGGGTGAAGAGGCTGGTCTTTGGCATGGCAGTGGATGGGCCGGACGTCTCGCGGTCGTTCATCGGCGAGCCTGCGTCGCGAGCTCGTCCTGCGCCTTGGCATGGGCCCGGGCGATCTGCTCGCCGGCCAGGCGTCCTACCCGATCGGCGGTGCGGTCGATCGTGGCCCACATGTCCGTGCCGATATCCACCACCGCCGCCGACGGTGCGCCGTTCAGGTGCAGCTGCACCAGGCAGTACACGTCGTGAACCCCGCCGCGGCTGCAGGTGTCGCCGAGGCGCACGTCCACGCGCTCGACCCGATCGCTGCGATCGAGCAGCCTCGACTGCAGGCGCCGGCGCGCGTGTTCGGCCAGCACCGCGGAGCCGGCCAGCCCGGCCGCCTTGACTCGAATGTCCATGGGGTTCCTTTCGCGTAACGCGGTCGCCGACCGGTTCGAGAGGACTGTAGGGGCGCGCCTCGCAGGCGTAAACTCGATTGTTCAAGCAGCATTCATCGTAAAAATCTGATGATCAGCGCGATGAACTACAAGCACCTCCACTACTTCATGCAGGTCGCCGAGACGGGCAGCGTGGCCGCCGCCAGCCGCCTGCTGCACCTGACGCCGCAGACCATCAGCGCGCAGATCCAGCTGCTCGGTGAACGGCTGGGCGGCGCCCTGTTCGAGAAGGCCGGGCGCCGCCTGGTGCTCACCGACACCGGCCGGCTCGCGCTGACGTATGCGCAGGAGATCTTCTCGCTCGGCTCCGAACTCGAGGCGGCGGTGCGCGAGACGTCCATGCAAGGGCGCACGCTCGAGTTTCGCGTCGGCGTGGCCGACGTGGTGCCCAAGTCGATCGCCTTCCGCCTGGTCGAGCCGGCGATGGCCGTGAAGGGCCCCGTGCGCATCGTCTGCCGCGAGTGGAAGCTCGACAGCCTGCTGGCCGAACTCGCGCTGCACCGGCTGGACCTGGTCATCGCCGATGCGCCGCTGCCGCCATCGGTGAGCGTGCGCGCGTTCAGCCACCGGCTCGGCGCGTCGCGCATCAGCGTATTCGCCGCCCGTTCGCTGCGTCGGCGGGGCAGCCGCCCGTTCCCCGCCTGCCTGGACGGCGCACCGCTGCTGATGCCGGGCGAGGACTCGGCCGTCGGGCAGCGTCTTCGCGCCTGGTTGCGGTCGCAGGGCGTGCGACCGCGCATCGTGGGCGAGTTCGACGACAGCGCGCTGGCGCAGGAGTTCGGGCGCGCCGGCGTCGGCTACTTCATCGGGCCCGAGGTGCTGGCCGGGGAGATCGAGGCCCGCCACGAGGTCGAGGCCGTCGGCGTGGCCGAGGGCGTGGAAGAGGAGTTCTTCGCCATCTCGATCGAGCGCCGCGTCACGCACCCTTGCGTGCTGGCCATCACGAGCCGCGCGAAGAACAAGCTCTTCGTTGCTGCGTCGAAACCGAAGCGTGCGCGGACCCGTCTGCCGCGGCGGGCGCCGTAGCCGATGCCCATGCACGCCCCCTTCACCGAGTTCGCCGCGCTGCTGCTGTTGTGCGCCCTGGCCGGCGCGCTGTTCGTGCGCGCGCGCCAGCCGGTGCTGATCGCCTACATCGTGGTGGGGATCGCGGTGGGCCCGTCGGTCTTCGGGCTGGTCACGGCCCACGACCAGATCGACCTGCTCGCGCAGGTGGGCGTGGCGGTGCTGTTGTTCGCGGTCGGGCTCAAGCTCGACTTGCATCACGTGCGCCACATCGGCCCGGTGGCGCTGGCCACGGGGCTCGGGCAGCTCGCCTTCACCATCGTCATCGGCTTCGCGCTCATCCTGGTGCTGGGCAAGGGCTGGCTCGAGGCGCTCTACGTTGCCGTCGCACTCACGTTCTCCAGCACCATCATCATCGTCAAGCTGCTGTCCGACAAGCGCGAACTCGACAGCCTGCACGGGCGCATCGCCGTCGGCTTCCTCATCGTGCAGGACCTGGCGGTGGTGATCGCGATGATGGTGATGAGCGCCATGCGCGCCACCGACGTCGCGGCCGGCGAGGCGGCGCTGCTCGACGTGGTGCTCTCGCTCGCCTGGCGCCTGGCCGCGGCGGCCGCGCTGATGTTCGTGCTGATGCGCTGGGTGCTGCCCGCGGTGGTGGCGGCGATGGCGCGCTCGCAGGAGCTGTTGCTCGTGTTCGCGATCGCCTGGGGCGTGGCGCTGGCGGTGGTCGGAGAGTGGGCCGGCTTCAGCAAGGAGGCCGGCGCCTTCCTCGCCGGCTTCTCGCTCGCCTCGACGCCCTACCGCGAAGCGATGAACGCGCGGCTGACGGGCATCCGCGACTTCCTGCTGCTGTTCTTCTTCATCGACCTCGGCGCCAAGCTGGAACTCTCGACGCTGGGGGCCGAGGTCGGCCCGGCCGTCGTACTGTCGCTGTTCGTGCTGATCGGGAACCCGCTCATCGTGATGGCGATCATGGGATACATGGGGTACCGCAAACGCACCGGGTTCCACGCCGGACTGACGGTCGCGCAGATCAGCGAGTTCTCGATCGTCTTCGTGGCGATGGGCATCACGCTCGGCCACGTCGACGTGACCGCGCTCGGGCTGACCACCTTGGTCGGCCTGATCACGATCACGGTCTCGACCTACATGATCCTGTACTCGCAGGTGCTGTATGCGCGCCTGGCACCGTGGTTCGGATTGTTCGAGCGCAAGCGGCCGTTTCGCGAACTGGCGGCGGAGCGCGCGCCATCCGACCGCCCCGCGGCGCAGGCGGTCGTGTTCGGCCTGGGCCGCTACGGCAGCCGGCTGCTGGAGCAGCTGCGAGCGGCCGGCATCGAAACCGTCGGCGTCGACTTCGACCCGCAGGCCGTGCGCGAGCTGGAGCGGCGGGGGTTGCCGGTGTACTACGGCGACGGCGAGGACCCGGACTTCCTGCGAAGCCTGCCGCTGGCGCAGGCACGCTGGATCGTCACGACCTTCCCGCAATGGGACTCCAACCGCGCGCTGCTGCATGCGCTGAAGGAGGCGAGCTACACCGGCCGTGTGGCCGGCGCGGTGCGCGACGAAGCCCACAAACAAGCCATGGCACGCGCCGGCGTGCAACGCATCCTCGAGCCGTTCGACGACGCGGCGGGCCAGGCCGCCGAGCTGCTGGCCAACGACATCCGGTGCAAGGAGCCAAGCGCATGACCGATCGACTTCCAGTTCTGGCGGCCACCGACTTCTCGGCGGCCGCGCACCTTGCCGCCGAGCGCGCAGCGCGCCTTGCACAGGCGGCCGGCTCGGCGCTGACGCTGATGCATGTGCTGCCCGGCGAAGCCGTGCAGCGCCTGCGGGAATGGCTCGGCAGCGGGCAGCCGGCCGAGCAATGCATCCAGACCGAGGCGCTCGATCGGCTGCAGCGGCTCGCCCACGAGTTGCACGCGGTGTGGCGGGTGCCGGTGCGCCCGGTGCTCGCGAGCGGCGCCGTGCTCGACGAACTCGTCCGCGAGGCGGACACGCTCGATGCCGCCTTGCTCGTGCTCGGCGCGCGCGGTGAAGGCTACCTGCGCCGACTGGTGCTGGGCACGACGTCCGAACGTCTGCTGCGCCGCACGACCCGGCCGGTGCTGGTGGTCCGCCGGGACGCACCGTCCCCCTACCGGCGAGCGCTGGTGGCGGTGGATTTCTCGCCCTGGTCGCTGCAGTCGATCGCCGTGGCGCGAGGCGTCGCAGCGCGGGCGCCGCTCGTGCTGGTGCACGCATTCCAGGTGCCGTTCGAAGACAAGCTGCGCTTCGCCGGCGTCGACGACGCCGTCGTCGCGCTGTACCGCCAGAAGGCGCGTGCAGACGCCACTCACCGCCTTCACGCGCTCGCGCACGTCGCCGGCCTGAATGCCGGCGCCTGGACACCCCGCATCGTCGAGGGCGACGCCTCGCGCCGCATCGTCGAGCAGGAGGTCGAGCAGGACTGCGACCTCGTCGTGCTCGGCAAACATGGCTGCTCGGCCACGCAGGACCTTCTGCTGGGCAGCGTGACCAAGCACGTATTGGCCGAAGGCAGCGCCGACGTGCTGGTGTCGGCGGCGCGCGACGCGTGAAGCGTTTCGGCGGCTGCGCTCTCAGCGCGCGGTCCGCAGCCGGCGCAGGCGGCTTTCGAGGGCTGCCTCGTTGAGCACGCCAAAATGCGCATCGATGCGCCGCCCGCCGGCGTCGTAGAACAGCGTGGTCGGCAGGCCGCGCGAGCCGACGGCAGGCGCGAGGCGCGAACCGCTGTTGAGCAGCACGTCGTCGAGCGCGAGTTTCTGCTCGCCGAGGTAGGCACGCACCACCTCGGCCGACTCGCCCTGGTTCACGAACAGGAAACGCACCGCCTTCTCGCGCCGCTGCGTCTCGGCCAGCAGCGGCATCTCCTGCCGGCACGGTCCGCACCAGCTTGCCCACAGGTTGACGACCACGGGCTGCCCGCGCGCGACCTGCGCCAGGTCCACGGGCTTGGCGCCGGCCAGTTCCTGCACCGTGAGCGAAGGCAGGGGCGGAGCGTCGTGCACGCCGAGCAGTGTGATGGCGCCGAGCCAGGCGAGCGCACCGCCCGCTGACGCCAGCGCGAGCGGCCGGCGCAGCCAAGGCGCCCGCGCG
>DASWVR010000125.1:0-22309 GCA_036401155.1 Piscinibacter sp.
TGTGCGGGCATCCGACCACTTTTTCGAAGAAGGGCGGCGTCTCGCGGCTGGCGGCGCTGTCGGGCAGCACGCGCGCGACGAAGCGGTCGCCGAGGGCTTTTGAATAAGCGGCAAAGCGCTGCGCGGTGCAGAAGCGATCTCCCTGGAAACGGTAGGCCATCACGGTCAGGTTGTCACGCTCCAGGCGTTGCTGCACTTCGGCCAGCTCGTCGGGTGCGATCTCGAGGCCGGCAGGATCGTTGAAGGGCAGCGATGGCTGCGACAGCACGGGCGCGAGCATCGCCGGCTCCAGCATCATCGTGAGCGCGAAGTTGCCGGTGAAGCACATCCCGATCGCCCCCACACCCGGGCCGCCGCACTCGCGGTGCGCGAGCCGCGCCAGCGCGCGCAGCCACTGCGTCACCGGGCTCGAGCGGTTGGCCCCCAACGCGCGGAACTCGGCGCTGACGCAGGCGCGCTTGAACACGGCCGCGGCCTCGTCGACGTTCGGCACGGCGCCGTCGCGGCCGAACAGCGAGGGCATGTAGACGGTGAAACCCGCGTCCCGGACCCAGCGGGCGAAGCGCGCGACTTCGGGGCTGATGCCCGGCATCTCGGCCATCACGATCACCGCCGGCCCGATGCCGGCGACATGCACCCGTTTCATGACGCCGTCCAGGCTGATCTCGCGCGGGTCGAAGTCGTCGAGCGGGTCGGGTGCGTTCATGGGTCGCGTGCTGGTCATCGTGGCTCCTGCAGGTTCGGCGATGCGATCGATCGGATGCGACAAGGTGTGCACCGATCCCGATGGCGCCATTGCAGGCGATCGCGCGCTAGACTGCCAGTGTCCATTTTGACACTGGTCAGGCGTTTTCAGCCATGCGCGACTTCACCGTCCTGGTTCTTCCGGGGGCCTACGCCACCAGCGTCGCCGTCACGCTGGATGTGCTGAGTGCGGCGGCTGCGCTCGCGCCCCGGGTCAAGCTGCCGCGGCCGGCGTGGCGCGTGATGTCGCCGCAGGGCGGCGCCGTGGTGCTGAGCAGCGGGCTGCACCTGGCGACCGCCGCCATGCCCGGCCGCCCGCGTTCGGACACGTCGACATGGATCGTCCCCGGCCTTGGTGTCGACAGCCCCGCCGCCCTGGCGGACCGTCTGGCGAGCGAAGACGCCCGCCGCGCGATCGAGACGCTGCGGCGCCACGGCGCGCGCGGCGGTGCGCTCGCCGCATCGTGTTCGGCGGTGTTCCTGCTGCAGGCCGCGGGCGTGCTGCGGCATCGGCGTGTCACCACCTCGTGGTGGCTGGCGCCCGAGCTGCGGCGCATCGAACCGCAGTGCCGTGTCGATGCCGACCGGATGGTGTGCGCCGACGGTCCGGTGAGCACGGCCGGCGCGGCCTTCGCGCAGACGGACCTGATGCTGCACCTGCTGCGCACGCGCTTCGGCAGCGCGCTCGCCGATGCCGTCGGCCGGGTGCTGCTGATCGACGGGCGGCAGGCGCAGTCGCCGTTCGTCGTGCCGTCGATGCTCGCGGGCGGCAACGAACTGATCCGGCGGCTCACGCGGCGCATCGAATCGGCGCTGCCGCAGCCGCCCAGCGTGGCGGCACTGGCGGCGGAGTTCGCGATGTCGCAGAGAACGCTGGCCCGGCATGTGCGCGCCGCGACCGGGCTGGGTGCGCTGGCGCTGGTGCAGAGCGTGCGGCTGAACCGTGCGCGCATGCTGATCGAGACGAGCCGCATGACGATCGAGCAGATCGCGGCTGAGGTGGGGTATGAAGACGCGACGGCCTTGAGGCGTCTGATGCGCAAGGCCGCGGGCGCCGCGCCGAGCCGCTTCCGTTCGGGATTGCACCCGACGTGAAAGCGCCGCGGGGAGCATCGCTCCGCGCGGCGCCGAGGGCACTCAGGCGGCCGTTGCGGCCTGCCGCCGCGGACTGGCGGCCACCCACACGAGCATCGCCGCGGCGATGAAGGGGAAGAAGACGACGTAGGCCAGCCCGACGAAGGGCGCGGCCATCAGTCGCGCGGCCGCCTTGCCGGTTTGCAGGGCCGTCCGCACGCGCGGCCGTTCGAGCAGCGGCTTGCCTGCGATCCAGACCAGCAGGCCGAGACCGACGAAGGGCAGCAGCACCGCGTAGAGCAGGCCGATGAACGGTGCCGACAGGAACAGGGCCATGTTCCTCAGCAGCGTCGCCGCGCCCGGCTTCGTCGACACCGGCGCTTCAGTCGCGGGAGGCGACACACGCGGTGTCATCGCGATCACCACTGCCTTCGCGGAGGGTTGCTCACGGTGGGCGCTGGTTCCAACCACCGGCTCTTCATGGACCACCAACACTTTGCGCAGGGCACTCATGATTTACTCCTCTTGTGAATCTGTCCTTGGTTGCTTCATCTACTGCATGGCCCGTGCCAGGCGACCACGCGATGAGGGATTCGCCTTGCAAATCAAGCGGTTGGCCTCGACAGCGGCGCGCCCCAGTCGCCGCCGGACGCGATTTCACGCGCGAATCGAGGGCCCAAGTACATTTGCGCTATTCGCCTTGGCCGCGCCATCGAAGAACTTCCTTCAAGATCAACAAGTTAGCGTGCTGAGCGGGGCGAGCGGCGAATATGCACCCCCGGCATCGCCGAGACACGCTCAGCCGGCCTTGCGCATACTCGCGACCTCATGGATTTCATCTACATCCCGATGCTCGCGGCGGCGGCGCTGCTCTTCCTCAGCCTGGTGCTCGGCGTCTTCTCGACGCGCGCGGGTTTCCCGTTGCTGCTGGTGTTCCTGCTGGCCGGTGGGCTGGCAGGCGAAGACGGGCTGGGCGGCTATCAGTTCGACAACTTTCCGCTGAGCTTCTGGGTCGGCAACATCGCGCTCGCGGTGATCCTGCTGGACGGCGGCCTGAGGACCTCGTTCTCGCGCTTTCGCACCGGGCTCAAGCCGTCGCTGCTGCTGGCCACCGTCGGCGTGGTGGTGAGCGCCGCGCTGACCGGCCTGGCCGCGATGTGGCTGCTCGATCTGCAGTGGCAGCACGGCATGCTGCTGGGCGCGATCGTCGGATCGACCGATGCGGCGGCGGTGTTCGCCCTGCTCAACCGATCCGGCGTCGCGCTCAACGAACGCGTGGGCGCGACGCTCGAGATCGAGTCGGGCATGAACGATCCGATGGCGGTCTACCTGACGCTCGCGTTCATCGGGCTCATCACCGCCGCCGAGCAGGGCGGCGTCGGTGGGGCAGCCATGGGCTTGGCGCTCGCGCAGCAGTTCGGCTGGGGGACGCTGATCGGTGCGGCCGGCGGCTTCGCCATGGCGGCGCTGGTGCAACGCACGCCCGTCGAAGGTGCCGGGGGCGGCATTTTCGGGCTGCTGCTCGGGTCGGCGGGCCTCGGCGTGTTCGCGCTTGCCGGGCTGGTGGGGGGCTCGGGCTTTCTCGCCGTCTATCTGTTCGGTCTGGTCGTGGGCAACCGCACCCAGCCGAAAGTCGAAGCGGCGCTGGTGGCGATGGACGGTTATGCCTGGCTGGCACAGGCCGGCATGTTCCTCTTGCTCGGACTGCTGGTCACGCCTTCGGACATGGTGCTGACGGCGGGGCCGGCGCTCGGTGTCGCGGCCGTGCTGATGTTCGTCGCGCGCCCAGCGGCGGTCTGGCTGTGTCTCGCGCCGCATCGATTCCGCCCCAACGAAGTCTGGTTCATCGCCTGGGTCGGTCTGCGCGGCGCGGTGCCGATCGTGCTCGCGATCTTCCCGCTGATGGCGGGCGTGCCGCAGGCGATGCTGTTGTTCAACGTCGCGTTCGCGGTCGTGCTGGCATCGCTGCTGCTGCAGGGCACGACAATCAGTTTCCTCGCGCGGCGCCTGGGCGTGGCGCTGCCGCCGAGCGACGACGAACGCCAGGCACGGCAGGTCTTCGGCGACTTCACGCTCGACGTGGGGGCGGCGATCGGGCCGGTGTGCGAGTTCTACGGCCTCGCGCCGCCCGACGAGCCCGCCATGCCGGTGGGCGAGTGGCTGGCCCGCGCGCTGGGCCGGCCGCCGGTCGTCGGCGATCACCTGGAGCGCGACGCGGCGACCTTCAGCGTTCGTGCCATGGACGGGCCGCGCATCAGCGCGGTGGGCCTGAAGCTGGGCGGCGAGGCTTGACCGTTTGCGCGAGTCGTCTCATCGTTGATGCACCGCAATGCATCCGTGCACGCCCGACCCATTCTTGAGCTCATGGACGGTTTCGCCGATCGTGTCGAAGCAGGGCGCCTGCTCGGGCAGCGGCTGGCCGCGCTGGCACTGGCCGACCCGGTGGTGCTCGCGCTGCCGCGTGGCGGCGTGCCGGTGGCGGCGGAGGTGGCGCGCGCGCTGAATGCGCCGCTGGACCTGCTGCTGGTCCGCAAGATCGGCGCGCCCGATCAGCCCGAGCTGGCGGTGGCGGCAGTGGTCGACGGCGACCATCCCGAGATCGTCACCGACGAGGAGACGCTCGGCCTGAGCGGCGCCGACGACGCCTACGTCCAGGCGAAGGCGCGGGAGGCTCTGAAGGAGATCGCGCGGCGTCGCGCGCTGTACCTCGAGGGCCGCCCGGCCTTGCCGCTCGCCGGCAAGTCGGTCGTCGTGGTCGACGACGGCATCGCCACCGGCACCACGGTGCGCGCTGCGCTGAAGGCGCTGCGCAACGCGGGTGCGGCCAGGCTCGTGCTGGCGGTGCCGGTGGCGCCGCCGGACACCGTCGCGCAGCTGCGGGGGGAGGTCGACGATCTGGTGTGCCTGTTCCAGCCGCCGTACTTTCGCGCCGTCGGCGTGCACTACGGCGACTTTCACCAGATCGAGGACGACGAGGTGATCGCGCTGCTCGATGCGGTTCGACTCAGCTCGTCGTCAGCCGAGGGTCGCGCAGCCGCTGCTCGATTTCGGCCAGGCCGAGCGACGTGAGGTCGGTGTCCATCGCCAGCTGCACACGCTGGGCCACGGCATCGCCCAGCACCGCCTTGAGTTCGCCGAGGAACGGATCGGAGGCGAAGATCCACAGGCTGCCGTACTCTCGTGCCGCCAGGCCCACTTCGAGCCGGTGCGCGATCTCGCGCGCGAAACGCTGGTGCTCCTTGCGCCGCACGTCGCTGCGCGGCTGGTAGCGGTTGCCGCCGCTGCTGTTGTCGGTGGCTTCGTGCCCCGGCCGATCATCGGCCAGCTCGCTGCCCTTGAGGCGGCTTTCGGGGTGCTCCATGGTTTGCAGTGCCACGAGCGGGCCGCCCGGCAAGTCGCGCTTGAACAGGCGGGCGATCGAGGCGTTGGCCAGGAGGATGAACCGAGGGTTCATGATGGAGCTCCAGGAAATGTGTCGGACCGGCCCGCGCAGGGCCCGCGCAGCGATCTCGACGGAGGTGACTCATGCTGATCTTCTCGCTCGAACCCGCCAACCCGTTCGCGCATTCGCTGGCCGGCTCGCTCGATGTCGAGTTGTCGCCGCACGAAGAGCGGCAGTTCTCCGACGGCGAGCGCAAGCTCCGCCCGCTCGTCGACCCGCGCGGAACGGATGTGTACGTCGTGCACAGCCTGCACGGCGGGCCGCTGGACAGCCCGCACGACAAGCTGTGCCGGTTGCTGATGTTCGCCGCGACCCTGAAAGACCACGGCGCCGCGCGCGTGACCGCGGTGGTTCCCTACCTGGCCTACGCGCGCATGGACCAGCGCGGCGAACCCTGCGACGCGCTCGGCCTGCGCTGCGTGGCGCAGCTGTTCGAGGCGGTGAGCGTGTCCCAGCTCATCGTGCTGGAAGCGCACAACGTGGCGGCGATGCAGAACGCCTTTCGCTGCGTCACCGTGCATTTGCCGGCGCACCCTGCCTTCGACGCCGTCGTGCACGAACTCGCGCGGACGCAGCCGCTCGTGGTCGCCTCGCCCGACCCCGGCGGCGTGAAGCGGGCGCAGCTGTGGCGCGAAGCGCTGGAGGACCGGCTGCAGCGCCCGGTGGGGTTCGCGATGATCGACAAGCGCCGCAGCGCAGCCGGCCTGCGCGGCGGCCAGCTCGTCTCGGGCGAGGTCGACGGCGCCGCCGTGCTGCTGCTCGACGACATGATCGTCAGCGGCGAGACGCTGCAGCGCGCCGCGCTCGCCCTGCGCGGTGCCGGCGCCGCGAGCGTCATCGGCTGCGCGGCCCACGGCCTGTTCGTCGACCAGGCGCCGCAACTGCTGGCCGACGATGCCTTGTCGCAGCTCATCGTGACCGACAGCGTGCCGCACTTCCGGCTGCCCGACGACGGGCCGGTGCGCGCCAAGCTGCGTGTGGTGTCGGCGGTGCCCCTGTTCGCGCAGGCGATCCGCCACAGCCACGCGTCGTGGTGGACCTGAGCCGCCAGTGCCTGGGCGCGCCATCGGGCCGGCTCCTCAGCCCATCTCGGGGCCGGCGGCGGGCCACTCGTCGGCGCGCGACGCCTTCTTCGACGCATTGGCCACCATGCAGTCGGTGGTCAGCACCAGGCTCGCGATCGACGCGGCGTTCTGCAGCGCCAGCCGCGTGACCTTCGCCGGGTCGATGACGCCCATCTCCAGCATGTCGCCGTACTCGCGCGTCGCCGCGTTGTAGCCGAAGTTGCGCTGCGGCGATTCATCCACCTTGTGCAGCACGATCGACGGCTCGTCGGCCGCGTTGCTGACGATGCGGCGCAGCGGCTCCTCGAGCGCGCGCCGCACGATGGTGATGCCGCAGGCCTGGTCGAGGTTCGGGGCGGCCAGCGTCTGCAGTGCCAGGCGCGCGCGCAGCAGCGCCACGCCGCCGCCCGGCACGATGCCTTCCTCGACCGCCGCGCGGGTCGCATGCAGGGCGTCCTCGACACGCAGCTTGCGCTCCTTCAGCTCGGTCTCGGTGGCCGCGCCGACCTTGATCAGCGCCACGCCGCCGGACAGCTTGGCGATGCGCTCGTCGAGCTGCTTGCGTTCGTAGTCGCTCGTCTGCGCGTCGCGCTCCTTCCTGATCGCGGCGATGCGCTCGCGAATCGCCTGCGGGTCGCCACCGCCGCCGATCACCGTCGTGCTGTCCTTGTCGATCTCGACCCGGTGCGCCCGGCCGAGCGTCTCGAGCGTCGCCTTGGCAAGCGTCAGCCCGAGCTCGCTGGAGATCACGCTGCCGCCAGTCAGTACCGCCATGTCCTGCAGCAGCGCCTTGCGGCGGTCGCCGAAACCCGGCGCCTTCACCGCGCAGGTCTTGATGACACCGCGCACGCTGTTGATCACGAGCGTGGCCAGCGCCTCGGCCTCCACGTCCTCGGCGACCACCAGCAGCGGCGCGCCCGACTTGGCGGCGGCTTCCAGCAGCGGCACCAGGTCGGTGATGGCCGACAGTTTCTGGTCGCACAGCACGATGGCCACGTTCTCCAGCACGGCGGCCTGCTTCTCGGCGTTGTTGATGAAGTAGGGCGACAGGTAGCCGCGGTCGAACTGCAGCCCCTCGACGACCTCGAGCTCGCTGACCAGGCCCGATCCGTCCTCGATCGTCACCGCGCCTTCGCGGCCCACCTTGTCCATGGCGGCGGCGATCAGGTCGCCTATCGAGCGGTCGTTGTTGGCCGAGATCGCCGCCACGTGGGCCATCTCCTGCGAGGTGGTGGAGGGCTGGGCGATGGACTTCAGTTCCTTCACCACGGTGTCGACGGCGAGGTCGATGCCGCGCTTGAGGTCCATCGGGTTCATCCCGGCGGCGAGGTACTTCAGGCCCTCCTGGATCATCGCGTGGGCGAGCACGGTGGCGGTGGTGGTGCCGTCGCCCGCCATCTCGCTTGTGCGCGCCGCGACCTCGCGCAGCAGCTGCGCGCCCATGTTCTCGAAGCGGTCTTCGAGTTCGATCGACTTGGCGACGACGACGCCCGAGTTGACGATCTGCGGCGGCCCGAACTCGCGGTCGATGATGACGGTGCGCCCACGCGGCCCGAGCGTCACCTTGACCGCATCTGCCAGCGCATCGACGCCGCGGCGGATCTTGTCGCGTGCCTCGTCGCCGTAGAGAAGCTGCTTGAAGCTCATGGAAGGCCTCCGTGAAGGTCGGATCGACTTGCCTGCATCAGTGCGCCATCAACACCGGCATCCGCGCTTCGCGCAGCACGTCGCGCGTCGCGCCGCCCAGCACCAGCTCGCGCGCCCGGCTGTGGCCGTAGCAGCCCATCACCAGCAGGTCGGCGCCGGCATTGGCGGCGAACGCGAGCGCGGCCTGGCCCGCGCGGTGGGCGATGCCCATGTCGTGGCGGGTCGGCTCGACGCCGTGCAGGCGCAGGTAGCGCTCGATGCCCAGCGGGCTGTGCGACTCGTCGTCCGGCTCGTTCCAGTGCACCAGCTGAACCGCCTCGGCCCGCTGCAACAGGGGCAGGGCGCCGCTGACGGCGCGTGCACACTCGCGCGAGGACTTCCAGGCGATGACGATGTGTCGCCCCACCAGCGGCAGGTCTTGCACGTCGGGCACGACGATCGCCGGCCTTCCGCTCGCGAGCAGCACCGCCTCGGTGAAATCGACGGGCACGTCGCGCGAGAAGGCATCGCCTGCCGGCCGCTGGCCGAGGACCAGCAGATCGGCGCACCAGGCTTCGTGCACGAAGCCGCGGATCACGGGCCCGTCCGGCAGTTCGGCCCAGGCCACCTGGCAGCCCGGGCGCTGCATGACGGCATGGCAGCATGCCCTGGCCCGCTGCAATCGCTCGTGGTCGAGTTCCTGCAGCAGGGTCGCCGCGGCCGACGCCGCGTCGCCGGGGAAGGGGACCTGCAACAGGCTGGGGGTGACGGCGTACAGGGCTGTCACCTGGGCGTCCTGCGACGCCGCCACGTGGCGCGCGACCTGCAGGCGGGCAGCACTCGTGGGGGCGGCATCGACGTGCACGAGAACGGACCGGATCGAGTTCATGGGCGACTCCGATGCGGGGTGGCGTCGCCGCCGCCCCGGAACTGCGCAGCGGCGGGCGTGTCAGGCCAACTGCAACTCGTTGATGACGGCGTGCACGCCGGGCGCCGACCACGCCACGCCCTGCGCGGCCTCGCGTTCGTGCCAGGAGTGCACCTTGCCGGTCAACTTGACGGTGGTGCCGTCGACGCTCACCTGGATGTGCCTCGCTTCGCGGATCGCCTGGCGCGTGAGCGCCGCCTCGATCTTGCGCGAGAGGTCGTCCGGACGCAGCTTGGAGCGCAGCTTGATTTCGTTGCTGATGCCCACCACGCCCATCAGCGGGCGGATCGCCTTCTCGACGCTGCGGCGCTGGTATTCCCAGTCGAGCTCGCCTTGCAGCGTGATCCAGCCATGGTCGACGGTGATGCGGACCGCCTCGGGCGGCACCAGGGTGCTCCACTTCAGCGCCTGCTCGGCATTGGCCGCGATCTCGGTGTCGCTGCGCTGGTGGCCGGGCGCGAGCTTCACGTCGAGCTCGAGTGCGATGGCCTTGACGCCGGCCACGCGCTGCACGGCGCGCGCGACGGCATGTTTCTCGGCGAAGGTGTCGAGGTGGCCGGTCAGCGTGACCACGCCGTCTTTCACTGCCACGCCGATGGCGGTGGATTTCACGGCCGGGTCCCACGCGAGTTCGGCGGCGACGTCTCGTTTCAGATCAGCATCGGTTTTCACGATCGATTCCTTTCACGCGCATGTTCATGAACCGGGGCGCGAGTCGCGCTCGTGCCCATACGGACCAATCTAGGAGGCGATGCGCCTGCGGTATTGAGATGGATCACGCCGTGCACACTCCGCCGTCGGCCATGTCGAGCAGCCCACGGGCATCCGCGTTGCGCTGCATCAACGCACGAGGCGAGGCGTTTCCTAGAGTGAAACCATGTACCCCAGCAAGGCGCGCAAGGCCATGAGCACTCCGAGACACATCCGGACGCCGCTGGCGGCTCGTCCGGCCGACGACTTCGCCGACGACGAGCGGCTGTTGCACCTCAGGCAACGGCCCGATGGATACCACTGGACGAGTGCCGACGGCGCGGAGTCGGGACCGTACGAACTGGCCGACGACGCGCTGGCCGACATGGACGGCGCCGCCGAAGACGCCATCGAAGGCTGCGAGTCGCCCCCGGTCGACTCATGGTCCGACACCGTGCCGGCCTTCGCCGACCTGCGTGCCGACGCGCCGGAAACCGACACCTGAGCCCTCAACGGAGAACGCCATGCAACTGAGAGAAATCTGCACGAGTCCCAGCGTCACCTGCGGGCGCGACACGAGCGCGCTGGAGTTGGCGCAGCTGATGCGCGATCGCCATGTGGGCGACGTGGTCGTCGTCGAGCAGCATGACGGCGGCGCCACGCCGGTGGGCATCGTGACCGATCGCGACCTGGTGATCGAGGTGATGGCCAGGGGCGTCTCGCCCGAGCTGCTGTGCGCCGGCGACCTGATCGGCGACGGCATCGTGACGGTGCTCGAGTCGGAGACCGTCTACGACGCGATCTGGCAGATGCGCAGCAAGGCGATCCGCCGCCTGCCCGTGGTCGACACGCAGGGCCGGCTGCTGGGCATCCTGACGGCCGACGACGTGACGAGATTCATCGCCGAGGAACTGACCGAGCTCGCCCGGGTGGCGCCACGCCAGATCAAGCACGAGATGGCCACTCGCGAACCGGTCGCGCACTGAAAGGCACGGACATCATGAGACTCGAACAGGTGCTCACCCAGTGGGCGAAAAGCATGCCCGCACCCGCCGACACTCGGCCGCCGCCGCCCGACCAGGTGGCCGGGCGCTGGACCAACGACTACGGCTCGGTGGCCGACCTCCAGGTCGACGGCGAGCGCCTCTACGGCACCTACACCTCGGCCGTCGGCGGCGGCGCCGGGGCGCTGAGCGGGCCGGTCAGCGGCTTCGTGAGCGGCGACGTCGTGGCGTTCTCGGTGCTGTGGCCGTCGCACGTGCGTTCGATCACCTCCTGGGTCGGTCAGGTGGTCGAGGTGAACGGCGCTCCTGAACTGCGCACGCTATGGCACCTCGTCGCCGACATCCCGGACGCCGACGAGTCGACCGGCCTGTGGGCCACGGTGCACAGCGGCGCGGACACCTTCCGCTGAGGACTGCGTCGGGATCCCCGGGCCTCCGCGTGTCCCCTGGGGTGGAGGCGCCGCGCCTTGGTTTCTAGCGGCCCCGGCTGATCGCGCCGGCCAGTGCCTGCATCTCCTCGGCCACCACCTCCAGCAGGTCGTCCAGCGTTGCCACGCCGACCAGCACGTTCTGCGGTCCGGTGATCGGGATGCGGCGGATGCCCTTGCGGCGCATGACCTCCAGCAGATCCAGCACCGAGTCGTCCTCGCGGGCCGTGACCACTTCGGTGGTCATCGCCTCGCCGACCGAGATGTAGCGGGCGTCGCGGTCGTTCGCGAGCACCGAGACGACGATGTCGCGATCGGTCAGCACGCCGATGACGACACGTCCCGGGTCGGCCTCCTCGACGACGACCAGACAGCCCACGTGATCCTCGCGCATCAGCTGCGCCGCCTCGGCCAGGCGCATGCCGCGGAAGGCGACGGTGACGATGCGGGTGCAGGCTTCGCCCGCGGTGAGTCGCTTGGACATCGAAGCTCTCCTGTGCATGGGGTTTCGCCAACCCTGCAATCAATCTAGGCACGGCACGCGGCGGCGCATTGATGGGGCGCAAGCCCGCGTGCCGTGATTCACCGCAAGACAGAACGGGCCGCAGGGACTAGATTGAATCAACTGGCAGCACCTTCTGCGCGCGCAACACACATGAAACACGCCGCCCGCACCGTCGTCATGTGGATGCTCATGGCAGCCACGATGGCAGCGTGCGACAAGTTCAAGCCGCCCAAGCCGCCATTGCCCCACGTCGCTCCGGGAGCGCCTGCCGAACAACTGCCGGTGCCCGGGCCGGCAGATCCGCCGGCCTCGGTGCCGAGGGGAGGCTGATGCCACTGCCGGCCTTCGACCCCTGGCTGACCGGCCTGGCCGCCGCCGACGTGGCATGGGCCACACGCGAGCCTGCCGAGGCCCTGGAGCGCCGCCGTTCGCAGCGCCTGGCGCGGCTGCTCGCCGCGGCCGCCGAGGCCTCGCCGCTCTACCGGCGTGTGCTCAAAGGCCAGGATCCGGCGCGCACTCGCCTGCAAGACCTGCCGATCGCCCGCAAGAGCGAGCTGATGGCGCGGTTCGCCGATTGGGTGGCCGATCCGCGGCTCGAACTCGAGGCGCTGCGTGCCTTCACCGCCGACCCGTCGCGCATCGCCGACCCGTTTCTCGGCCGCTATGTGGTGTGGGAGAGTTCGGGCAGCAGCGGCGAACCCGGCGTGTTCGTGCAGGACGCATCCGCGATGGCGGTGTACGACGCGCTTGAAGCCCTGCGCCGGCCGCGGCCGCAGCCGCTCGAGCGGCTGTTCGACCCGTGGTACCTCGGCGAGACCATCGCCTTCGTTGGCGCCACGCAGGGCCACTTCGCAAGCACGGTCTCGACCGAGCGGCTGCGGCGCCTGAACCCCCTCCTGGCCGCGCACCTGCGCGAGGTGTCGTTCCTGCAGCCGACCGAGCGGCTGGTGGCCGAACTCGATGCGCTGGCGCCGAGCGTGCTCAGCACCTACCCGAGCGCCGCGGTGCTGCTGGCCGAGGAGCGCCTCGCCGGCCGCTCGCGCCTGGCGCCGAGGGAAGTCTGGACCGGCGGCGAGACACTGTCGCCGTCGATGCGCCGCTATGTGCAGGCGGCGTTCGGCTGCCCGCTCGTCGACAGCTATGGCGCCTCGGAGTTCCTGGCGCTCGCCTTCGAATGCCGCAGCGGCCGCCTGCACCTCAACAGCGACTGGGCGATCCTCGAATCGGTCGATGACAAGGGCCGGCCCATGCCGCCGCGAGAGCTCGGCGCCACCGCCTTGCTGACCAACCTGGCCAACCATGTGCAGCCGCTGATCCGCTACGACCTGGGCGACCGGGTGCGCATGCTGTCGCAGCCCTGCGAATGTGGCTCGCACTTGCCGGCGATCGAGGTGCAGGGCCGCTGCGACGATTCGTTGCTGATGCGCGGCGCCACCGGCCGGGCCGTGCGTGTGCTGCCACTCGCACTGAGCACCGTGCTCGAAGACGACGCCGGCCTGTTCGACTTCCAGCTCGAACAGCAGGGGCCCTGCGAGCTGTCGCTGCACACGCCGATGCACGGGCCGGCGGCGGAGGCGGCGTTGCGTCGCGCGCGAGCGGTGCTCGTCGACTTCCTGGCGCGACAGGGGGTGCCGGCGGCGCGAATCCACTGCCGGTGCGGCGAACCGAATCGTGTCGGTTCGGGCGGCAAGGTCAGGCGTGTGGTTGCGCAGGGCCGGGCCCGCCGCACGGATGCCGCTGAGTCGAGCCATGCGTGACGCCGACCAGAGTCCGATGAACGCCGGCATTTCGGGCCAGTTCCGGACCGGCGGCGCCGTGGCGCCGTCGTCGCACAGGAACTACAGTAGGAGCTGGTCGACACGTGGTCGCGGTCGCGGCGCGGGAGAGGAGTCGCGATGAATGCTTTCATCGGCTGGTCCGGCCAGCGGGGCTTGTCCATCGCCAAGGCCGTTAGGACCTGGCTCGGGCAGGTGGTGCCCGAGCTGAACGTCTTCATCAGCCCCAACCTGCCCAAGGGCGAGGAGTGGTTCCGAGCTCTGGCGCACGAGCTGAAGGAAGCTCACATCGGCCTGATGTGCCTGTCGCCGCCGAACGTGGCGGGCGAGTGGCAACTGATCGAGGCAGGCGCAATCTGGAAGGCCTCCCGCGTCGGCGGGCTGTATCCCTTGTGCTTCGGCATTGAGGGCGCCGAGGTCCCGGCGCCGCTGCGGGCATTCCAAGCCACGTGGTTTGAACGCGATGACTTCCGACAACTCGCCACCGACCTGGTGCGCAACGCCGCGGCTGGCGCCGCGTGGACCGAGGCGCGCGAGCGTGCCTTCGGCGAGGCCTGGTCGGTGCTGCAGGCCGCGGTGGACGCCGCGCTGCGCCAGGCCGATCCGGACGTGCACACGCCACGCGGGTTCATCCGCGCGGTGAATGGCGGCTGGTGGGAGCGGGTGCATGCCGAGACCGACACCACCAAGCTGAGCTGGATGGAGCTGATCCGTTCCGCCGACGGAGCGCGCCTGTCGATCAAGGGCCGCGGCTTCGACGCGCAGGGGCAGTTCGCCTCCGACTGGCACACGGAATTCCTGTCGGTGGACGACGTGTCCGGTGACCAGGCGCACCTGCGCTACTACTGGGAAGGCCGGCACTCGCGCGGTAGCAAGCTCCTCTTCGGCGGCGTCGGCCGGCTGACGTTCGCGATTGGTGCCGATCACCGGGTCGCGACCGGCAACGGGGAGTTCAGCGACGTGTGCCTCAGCTCGGGCGGGGACCCCACCGTCAAGCTGGTGGACCTGCGCCGCGCCGGGGCGCCGGAGGAGGCCGTGATGGGCGGCACCGACGCCTCGGCGCGCAGTGCGCTGCTGCGGCGCACCCTGGACGCCTGGCCTTGAGCCCGCCAAGCGCTCGCTGTCATCATCTGCCTCGCCGAGCAATCTCGGCGTAGGCGCGCATCTGCTGAATCGACGCGGTAACGATGGCATGGAACACGTTCTGGACCAAACCGCCGACGAAGGACGGGAAGTCGACTGCTCCGACCAGACCCCTGATGGCCGCCGTGCCCGGCTGCACGGCGCCGGCCCGGAAGTCCGCGCCCATCTCGGCCAGCGCGTCGCCTAACACATAGTCCATCGCCACCGACGCCGCAATCGCGCCGTTGATTTGTTCGGCCGGCCGAACGTAGTCGCGGGCGTCGCGCACCCATCCCGCGTACAGCCACGGCGGCACGGGTGCGGGCGTCACCTGGTCGATGCCGCGGCCGATCGGTCCCCTCGGCGTGCCGCTCCCACACCACCCCCAATCTTGAAGTTGGCCCCCGCGCCGCGTTGAGCCCAGCGCAATGCTTCGTGCCGAGCCGTCGCGCGCGGCGTCGACCTGGTCTGGTGCGGGGGCCCACGCCGTCGCTGATCCATCTCAAGACAGCACGGGCGCCGCTCACTAGAGTGAATTCAAGGACCGTGCCCCCCGGACCACGCGGACCCCTCGCCGCCGATGCACACGCCCAGCGCAGAAGGAGAACCAGACCATGAGCACCTGCCCGATGAAACCCGTCGACGCGGCCTGGTTCCACATGGACGGGCCGGCGAACCCGGCGGTCGTGACGGCGCTGCTGCTGACCGCCAAGCCGCTGAACTTCGCGAAGGTGCGCACCGTCTTCGAGACGCGGCTCGCGCGCATCGACCGCTTCCGGCGGCGCGTGGTCGAGCGCGGGCTGCCCTTGCCGACGCCGCACTGGGAAGACGTGGCCGATGTCGACATCGACCGCCACGTGCACCACGCAGCCCTGCCGGCGCCGCACGATCGCGCGACGCTGTGCGCCTTGCTCGACGACATCGCCAGTTCGCCGCTGCCCCGCGACCTGCCGTTGTGGCAGGTGCACGTGATCGACGGCGTCGACGGCGGCAGTGCGCTCGTCATGCGCTACCACCATTGCATCGGCGATGGCGCCGCGATGATGGCTGTGGCACGCCGGCTGTTCGACACCTCGCCGCGACAGCCGGCGCTGCAGCCGATCGTGCCCGAGCCGGAACCCGAGGCGGGGCGGGGGCTGCTGAGTTCGGCCTTCGAATCGGTGGAGAAGTCGGCGCGCGAGATGCTCGCCGCCACCGGCGCCGCCTGGGACACGCTGATGCATCCGCAGCCGCTGATCGACAAGGCGGCGCTGGTGCTCGACGGCGCCGGCGTGCTGATCGGCGACCTGCTGAAGTCCCCCGACCCGCAGTCGCCGTTCAAGGGCGAGTTCGGCGTGCGCAAGCATGTGGCCTGGTCCAAGCCGGTGGCCATTGCCGACGCCAAGGCGGTGGCGGCGCCGTTCAACGCCAAGGTCAACGACGTGCTGGTGGCGGCGATGGCGGGCGCCCTGCGCGCCTACCTGCTGCGCCGCGGCGTCGACGTGAATCACACCACCGTGCGCGCCATGGTGCCGGTCGACCTGCGCCCGCCGGAGCGCGCGGGCGAGCTGGGCAACGAATTCGGCCTCGTCATCCTCGAGCTGCCGGTGGCGGCGGCCGACCCGGTGCAGCGGCTGAGCGCCACCAAGGCGCGCATGGACGAGCTCAAGCGTTCGCCCGAGGCGATCGGCATGCGGCTGCTGCTCGATGTGTTCGGCCGCGGCCCCAAGGCGCTGGAGCACCTGGCCCAGGGCCTGTTCGGCAGCAAGGCGAGCGTCGTCATGACCAACGTGGCCGGCCCGCGCAAGACGTTGTACCTGGCCGGGGTGGCGATCGAGCGCATGATGTTCTGGGTGCCGCACCCCGGCGACCAGATGGGCATGGGCATCAGCATCATGAGCTACCGCGGCATGGCCTCGATGGCGGTCATCGCCGATGCCCGGCTGGTGCCGGACCCGGAAACCATCACCGACGACTTCGACCGCGAGTTCGCGCAGATGCACGCTCACCTGCTGGCTGCGAGCGCCAAGCGCGCGGCGGCGAAGCGCCGGGCCGCCGCGGCAGCACCCGCGCGCGCGGTATGACCGGGGCTGAGGTGCGCCGTCAGCTGCGCACGTAGCTGCGCACGAAGTCGAACGACGACACCACGCCGACGATGCGCTCGCCGCCGTCGACGATGACGTGGTGGACTTGGCGATCGATCATCAGCCGCGCCACCTCGTCCAGCGGCGTGTCGGGGCTCACGCTGATCGGCTTGTAGGTGCACAGCTGCCAGGCCTTCACGGCAGCCGGGTCGCCGCCCATGGCGTGAAACTGCAGCAGGTCGGCGGCGCTGATGACGCCCAGCACCGAGCGGCCGGCCTCGGCCACAGGGGCCCACGAGAGCTTCTTCTCGGCGAACAGCTGTTCGACCTGCGCGATCGTGTCGTCCATGTCGATCACCGACACCTCGCGCTGCATCAGCGTTGAAATGGGCAGGCTCATGCTCATGCTCCTTGGGTCTCGGCCTCGACGGCGGCGCCGCGCGGCGGCCGGCCGAGCCGCTGCTCGACGGCCAGCACCTTGCGTGTCACCTCGAGCAGCGTGTCGGGCGTGACGCTGATCGAATCGATGGCGAGCTCGACCAGGTACTCGGCCATTTCGGGATAGTCCGACGGCGCCTGGCCGCAAATGCCCACGTGGCGCCGATTGCGGCGCCCGCCCTCGACCGTCTGCCGGATCAGCGCCTTCACGCCCTCGTCGCGCTCGTCGAAATCGAAGGCGACGATCTCGGAATCGCGGTCCACGCCGAGCGTCAGCTGCGTGAGGTCGTTGGAGCCGATCGAGAAGCCGTCGAACAGCTGCGCAAAGGCGTCGATCTGCAACACGTTGTTCGGGATCTCGCACATCACGTAGACCTCGAGCCCGTTCTCGCCGCGGCGCAGGCCGTGCGTGGCCATCGCCTGCAGCACCCGCTCGGCTTCCGCGATGCGGCGGCAGAAGGGGATCATCAGCTTGACGTTGTCGAGGCCCATGTCGTCGCGCACCCGCTTCATCGCGGCGCATTCGAGCGCGAAGCCCTCCGCGTAGGCCGGGTGGACGTAACGCGAGGCGCCGCGGAATCCGATCATCGGGTTCTCTTCCTTCGGCTCGAACCAGCGCCCGCCGAGCAGGCTTGCGTATTCGTTGGTCTTGAAGTCCGACATGCGCACGATCACCGGCTTCGGGTAGAAGGCCGCGGCGATGGTGCCCACGCCTTCGGCCAGCTGGCGCACGAAGAAGTCGGCCGGCTTGTCGAAACCCCGCGTGAGCCGCGCGATCTGTTCGCGCACGGCCGCGTCGTCGACCTTCTCGGGATGCACCAGCGCCATCGGGTGCGCTTTGATGTCCTCGGCGACAATGAACTCCATGCGCGCGAGGCCCACGCCGTCGGTGGGCAGCATTGCGGTCTGGAAGGCGGTGTCGGGGTTGCCGACGTTCACCATCACATGCGTTCGCGGCCGCGGCAGCGCCGACAGGTCGGTGCGAGTACGGGTGAAGGGCAGGGCGCCGGCGTAGACGCGGCCCACCGCGCCCTCGGCGCACGACACCGTCACCTCGTCGCCGGTGCGCAGCCGGGCGGTGGCGTCTTCGCAGCCGACCACCGCCGGAATGCCGAGCTCGCGCGCCACGATGGCGGCGTGGCAGGTGCGCCCGCCGCGGTTGGTGACGACCGCGGCCGCGCTCTTCATGACCGTGCCCCAGTCGGGCATGGTGGTGTCGGCCACCAGCACCTCGCCGGGCACGAACTGGCCGAGGTGCGACACGTCGGTGATCACGCGCACCTTGCCCGAGGCGACCTTGCCGCCCACGGCGCGGCCGGTGGCGCGCACCGTGCCCTTGGCGCCCAGCCGGTACTCGTCGATCCAGCCGATGGCCCGCTGCGAGGCCACGGTTTCGGGGCGCGCCTGCACGATGTAGAGCTTGCCGTCGAGACCGTCCTTGGCCCACTCGATGTCCATCGGCGTCGGGTGGCCGGCCTTGGCGCTGTAGTGGTCCTCGATGCGGATGGCGGCATCGGCCAGCGCCAGCACGTCGCCGTCGGCGATGCAGAAGTTCAGCTGGTCCTCGCGCGGCGTCGGCACGTTGCGCGTGGTCTCGCGCCCGGCCACCGCCGCATACACCATGCGGATCTCCTTGCTGCCGAGCTTGCGCCGCAGCACGCTGCGGTGCCCCTGCCGGAAGGTCGGCTTGAAGACGTAGAACTCGTCGGGGTCGACGGTGCCTTGCACCACGTTCTCGCCCAGGCCGTAGGCGCCGGTGATGAACACCGCGTCGCGGAAGCCCGATTCGGTGTCGAGCGTGAAGATCACGCCGCTGGCGGCGCGGTCGGAACGCACCATCTTCATCACGCCCACCGACTGGAAGACCTTGAAGTGGTCGAAGCCGTTGTCGATGCGGTAGCTGATCGCGCGGTCCATGAACAGGCTGGCGAAGCAGCGTCGCACGGCGTCGAGCAGCTTGGCGATGCCCGCGATGTTGAGGAAGGTCTCGTGCTGGCCGGCGAAGCTCGCGGTCGGCAGGTCTTCGGCGGTGGCCGAGCTGCGCACCGCCACGGTCAGCTGGTCGCCGTATTCGGCCTGCAGCTGGGCATAGGCCGCGGAGATCTCCGCCACCAGCGCCGGCGGGAGCGGCGCGCCGTAGACGATCTCGCGCGCCAGATGCGCGCGGCGCGCCAGGTCGTCGACGTTCGTCGCGTCCAGGCCCTCGAGTGCGCGGTGCAGCGCAGGCCAGGCGTCGGCCTGGTCGAGCACGTGGCGGTAGGCCTGCGCGGTGATCGCGAAGCCGTTGGGCACACGCACCGCCTCGCTCGACAGCTCGCGCACCATCTCGCCGAGCGAGGCGTTCTTGCCGCCGACCAGCGGCACGTCGCCGGCGCCGAGTTGGTTGAACCAGCGGATGAAGGTGGGAGTCGATGTCATGCTGCTGCCTCCCGGTGCGGGCTGTGCGCGGCGAAGCAGCGCGTCGGAAGGCACGTCGGCGCGAGGTCCGCCTTGAACAAGTCTAGGAAGCGGCCGCGGGGCTGCATTGCGGTTGGTCAAGCGCGGGCAACGCGCTCGACTGCCGCATTGCTGCGCCGTCATCCCGGGCGGAAGCCGGGCGGAAGGCAAGATCCACGCTCGGCTCACTGGCACGATGGATCCCGGCTTTCGCCGGGATGACGTGCAGCGGGGATGGAGCCGTCGTCGTATCGAAGCCCGAACCCGCTCGCCCTGAGGTATCGAAGGGCCAGGCTGAGTATCGAAGCCCTCGCTCGGCGATGGCGTGAGGCCGGCCCGCATGCCCCAGGGCACCGTTCGGCCCTGTTAGGCCTGAGCCACACCTACCCGTTCGGCCTGAGCCACACCCACCCGTTCGGCCTGAGTCACACCCACCCGTTCGGCCTGAGCTTGTCGAAGGCCTCGCGCCGCCCTCTGCAGGGATTGCATGTTCGTCGCAGGACCACAGACTGCGTTCGGGCTGAGCTTGTCGAAGCCCCGGCGAGTCTGCGCTCTCCCCCGCTTGCGAGAGTGGCCCGGGACGTGGCCGGTCGACTTACCGCAACAGCTCCAGCAACGCCCGCGCCACCACCCGCGTCGCCCCGTGCAGATCGTCCAGCACCAGATGTTCGTCGGCCCGCTTGGCGTTCGACTCCAGCACCGTGCGCGGCCCGGCGCCGTAGATCACCGCCGGGATACCCTGCGCGCAGTAGAGCCGCACGTCGGTGTACAGCGGCGTGCCGCTGATGGGGATGGGCTCGCCGAACACCGCCTGGCCGTGGCGCTGCAGGGCCTGCACCAGCGGCGCGTTGCCGGGCAGCGGCTGCAGCGGGTGGGCCAGCAGCAGGCGCTTGATGTCCACCGTGACGCCGGCGCAGCGCGCCGCCGCCTCGGTGATGACGCGCCGCACTTCCGCCTCCACCTCCGCCGGGGTCTCTTCCGGGATCATGCGGCGGTCGAGCCTGAACACCACCTTGCCGGGCACGACGTTGGTGTTGGTGCCGCCCTCGATGCGGCCCACGTTGAGATAGGGATGCGTGATGCCGGGCACCTGCGAACTCACCGCGCGATAGCGCGTGTTGCAGGCGTACAGGGCAGCGAGGATATGCACCGCGGCCTGCAGCGCGTCGACCCCCGTGTGCGGGATCGCGGCATGCGCCATCTTGCCGTGCACACTGACTTCCATCTGCAGGCAGCCGTTGTGCGCGGTCACCACCTCATGGCTGAATCCGGCGGCGATCAGCAGGTCGGGCTTCGTCAGCCCCTGCTTCAGCAGCCAGCCGGGCCCGAGTTCGCCGCCGAACTCCTCGTCGTAGGTGAAGTGCAGCTCGACCCCGCCCTTCAGCGGCAGGCCCAGCGATTCGAGCGCGCGCAGCGCGAAGGTGTAGGTCGCGAAGTCGCTCTTGCTGACAGCCGCCGCGCGGCCGTACAGCCTGCCGTCGACCACCTCGCCGCCGTAGGGGTCGTGGGTCCAGCCTTCGCCCGGCGGCACCACGTCGCCATGCGCGTTGAGCGCGATCACCGGGCCGCCGTCGCCGTAGCGCCGGCGCACGATCAGGTTGGTGATCGACTGCATACCCTGCGCGTGCACTGCGTCGGCGGGAACCGCGTGGCGCTCGACCGGCAACCCGAAGCCTGCCAGCAGCTCGGCCGTGCGCTCGGCATGCGGCGCGTTGTCGCCGGGTGGTGTGTCGGTGGGCACACGCACCAGCGCCTGCAGAAAGCGCACTTCCTCGTCGAAGTGCGCGGCGATCCACCGGTCGAGTTGGTCGAAGGAGGTGCTCATCCGGCGGCGAGCTGCGCCAGCAGCTGTTGGAAGGCTTCGACACACAGCTGGGCGTCGTCGCTGGTGATGGTTTCGAGGGGGTTGTGGCTGATGCCGGCGTTGCCGCCGCGCACGAACAGCATCGCCTGCGGCATGCGCTGGTGCAGCTTCATCGCATCGTGGCCGGCGCCGCTGGGCATGCGGTGCACCGGCAGGCCGAGCGCCTGCACGGCCGCTTCCCAGCGCCGTTGCCAGGCGGGGTCGCTCGGCGCGGCGGGCACACGCATGGTCTCTTCGAGCGTGAACTGCAATCCACGGCGTTCGCAGATGCGCGCGAGTTCGGCGCCCACGTCGCGGGCGAGCGCGTCGCGTTCGGCGTCGGTGGTCGCACGCAGGTCGAGGCTGAAGCGGCAGCGGCCCGGGATCACGTTGATCGATCCGGCGGGCACTTCCAGCTGGCCCACGGTACCGACCACGTGGGGCACGCTCGCGGCACGGCGTTCGACATACAGGATCAGCTCGGCCACCGCTGCGGCGGCGTCGCGCCGGCGCCCCATCGGCGTGGTGCCCGCGTGGCTCGCCAGGCCCACCACCTCGCCCAGGCAGCGGATGCCGCCGTTGATCGAGGTCACCACGCCGAGCGGCAGGCCCGCCTCGTCGAGCACGGGCCCCTGTTCGATGTGCACCTCGACGAAGCCGAGATAGCGCGCCGGATCGCGCTCGAGTTCGCCGATGCGCTCGGGCGCCAGGCCGGCGTGGCGCATCGCCTCGCGCATCGTGATGCCGTCGCCGTCGGCCTGGTCGAGCCAGGCCGGGTCGAAGTCGCCCGTGAGTGCGCCGGAACCGAGGAAGGTCGCCTTGTAGCGCTGGCCTTCCTCCTCGGCAAAGCCCACCACCTCGATGCCGAAGGGCAGGCGGCGGCCCGCGGCGTGCAGCGCCTGCACACAGGCCATCGGCACGAGGATGCCGAGCCGCCCGTCGTACCGGCCGCCGTTGCGCACCGTGTCGTAGTGGCTGCCCGTGAGCAGACGCCGCGCGCTGCGGTCGCTGCCGTGGTAGATGCCGACGACGTTGCCGACCGCATCGATGTCCACCTCGTCGAAGCCGCAGCCGCGCATCCACGCGCTCAGGTCCTGCGCGCACGCGCGGTGCGCGTCGGTGAGGTA
>DASWVR010000126.1:0-4474 GCA_036401155.1 Piscinibacter sp.
CTGACGGCGCGCCGCCTGCTGCGCGCACAGGGGTGGGGACAGGCCTGGTCGAAGCGCGACCCGCGCGGCTTCGACCAGGCGGTGAACGCGCTGGTGCAGACCGCGCACGACCTGTTGCGCGCGGCGGCGGCCGTCCCGCCCGCGCGGCGTGGCGAGCATTGGGAGTCCGCCCGCGCGCTGCTGGGGCCGGCCAGCGGCCCCGGGGCGACCGAGCGTGTGCTGGCCAGGGTCGCGCTGGAGTGGGCCGCGACGAGCGCTGCGCCGGCCACCGACCTGTTGTTCGATCTGCGTCCGGCCGCGTGGATAGCCGTGCAGGCGGGTGGCAGCGACGCGCTGATCGACGCCCTGCTCGACGGCGCGTCGACTCCGGCCTTGCGCATCGTCACCGACGTGCCGAGCGAGGCGCCCTTCGATGCCGTCGCCGAGACGGCGAACGTTGCCCTGGCGGTGTGCGCCGATGTCGAAGCCGAGGCGCAGCGCGCGGCGGCCGAGGTCATCGGCCACCTGAACCGGGGCCGCCAGCCGGTGGCGCTCATTGCCCAGGACCGCCTGCTGATACGCCGGGTGCGCGCGCTGCTCGCGCGCCAGCAGATTCCGCTGCTCGACGAGACGGGATGGAGGCTCTCCACCACGCGCGCCGGCGCGAGCGTGGCGGCGCTGCTGCGAGCGGTCCACCCGCGTGCGGGCACCGACGATTGGCTCGACTGGCTCAAGTCCTGCGCCACCGCATGGCCGCAGCAACCGAAGGCGGCGTGGGGTCTGCAGATGATCGAGTCGGCGATGCGGCGCAAGGGATGGACCACGCCCGCGTCGGTCGACACCGCGGACTTGCCCGATGCCGCGGCCGCGCTGTGGCGGTCGGCGCAGCAGCTCGTCGCCGACTTCTCGTCGGCACGCGTGAGGCGCTTCGATGCCTGGCTGCGGGCGCTGCGGTCTGCGCTCGAGTCGTGTGGCGCCTGGTCGCGGCTCGACGACGACGCGGCGGGCCGCCAGGTGCTCGCGGCGCTCCACCTGGCCGAGGGCGGCGCGCTGGGCGACCGCGACGAGGACCGGATGCCGCTCGACGAGTTCAACGCCTGGGTCGATGCTGCACTGGAGGGCGCCTCCTTCATTCCCGAAGGGTCGCGCGATGCGGCGGTCGTCATCACGCCGATGGCTCGCGCCGCCCTGCGTCCGTTCGCTGCCGTCGTGCTGCCCGGGGCCGACGAGAAGCGCCTCGGCGCCGCGCTGTCGCCCCATCCGCTGCTGAACGACGCCATGGCCGCGCAGTTGTGCCTGCTGTCGAGCGCGCGGCGGCGCGACGAGGAGACGTTCGCGTTTGCCCAGTTGCTGCGCATGCCGGAGGTGACGCTGCTGCGGCGTCTCGACGACGGCGGCGAACCGCTGGCACCCAGCCCCTTGCTCGAGCGTTTGCAGCTCGCGATGCTGCGTGCCGGGCGCGGCCTCATCCCGCCGGCCGGCGACACGCTGGCGCCGCTCGCGATCGAGCCGCGGCCCGTTCGCCGGCCCCGACCCGCCGCACCGACGCTGCTGCCGCAGCGTCTGAGCGCCAGCGCCTGCGAGGCACTGCGGGTGTGCCCGTACCGGTTCTTCGCCTTGCGGCTGCTGTCGTTGCGCGAGGCCGAGGAACTCGACGACGAGGTCGAGAAGCGCGACTACGGCAACTGGCTGCACGAGGTGCTGCACCGATTCCACCGCACGCGCGACGAACCTCGGCCGGCAGGCGAAGAAGAGACGCGGCTGCGGGCGATCGGTGCTCAGACTCAGCGCGATCTCTGCCTGGACGAGGCCTATTTCCTGCCCTACGCGGCGAGCTTCGAGCGTTTCGTGCCGCGCTACGTGCGTTGGCTGCACGAGCGCGATGCGGGTGGCGCGCGCTGGCTCGACGGCGAACTCGCGCTCGGCGCGCTGCCCGCCGCATGGGACGGCATCGAGATGTTCGGCGTCATCGACCGCGTCGACGTCGTGCCGGGCGGGCAGGGTCCGGTGACGCAGCTGATCGACTACAAGACCGGCAGCGCGCAAGGGCTGCGCACACGGGTGAAACAGGCGCAGGAAGACACGCAGCTCGCGTTCTACGCCGCGCTCATGGGTCTGCAGTCCGATGCCGCAGGCGAACTCGCCGCCGCCTATCTGCCGCTGGACGAAAGCGATTCCATCCGCGCGATCGAGCACAGGGACGTTGCGCGCAGCGCGCAGCGGCTCGTCGAGGGCCTCGGGCACGACCTGCGGCGCATCCGCGCCGGTGCGGCCATGCCCGCGCTCGGCGAAGGCTCGGCATGCGACTACTGCGAGGCGCGCGGCCTGTGCCGGCGCGATCACTGGTCGGCGGAGGACGAGGCGTGAACTGGACCTTGCCCGCCTATGCCGTGGACGGGCGCAGCGTCGGCCGCGAGGCCTTCTACGCAGCGGCCTGCGATCCGGCGCGCAGCGTCATCGTGGAGGCGTGTGCCGGCGCCGGCAAGACGTGGATGCTGGTCTCGCGCATCCTGCGCGCCCTGCTCGATGGCGCGCAGCCCAACGAGATCCTCGCCATCACCTTCACCAAGAAGGCCGCCGGCGAGATGCGCGCGCGCCTGGACGAGTGGCTCACCGCGTTCAGCGCCTTCGGTTGCGACGAGGCCACGCGGGTGCGCGAACTGCGTGCGCGCGGACTCGACGATGCGCAGGCGAGGGCGCTCGCACCGGTGCTCGCCGGCCTGCATGAACGTGTGCTGCTGAGCGGACGATCAGTGCAGGTGCGGACCTTCCACGCCTGGTTCTGGCAACTGCTGAGCGCGGCGCCTCTGGAGCTGCTGTCGTCGCTCGGGTTGCAGCCCGACATGACGCTGGTCGAGGACGACAGCGACCACCGGCCCGAGGTGCATCGGCGCTTCCACGCGGCGGTGCTGGCCGATGCGCAACTGCTCGAGGACTTCAGCGTGTTGGTTCGTGCCCGCGGGCGCACGCAGGCGCGGCGGTGGCTCGACGCCGCCTGGGACAAGCGCATCGAATTCGAACTCGCCGACGCGGCAGGCACGCTGCTGGGCAGCGTGCCCGCGGCGAGCGCGTTGTGGGACGAGTTCTCCGGCATGGGCCACCCGTCGGGGTGCCTGCAGTCGCCGCCGGTGCGAGCCGAGCTGTCGGCCCTCGCGGCCGCGTTGGGCCGGCAGGCGGGCGCGACGCCGCGCAAGCAGGCCGTGCTGCTGGAACAGGCGCTGGGCCTCGACGATCCGCAGGCCGGTCTGGAAGGTGTGCGTGCGGCGCTCTTCACGCAGAAAGGGGAGTTGCGCAAGGGACTCGATGCGCCGGGCCTGTCGTCGGCGGCCGACCTGCTGGCACGCATCGACCGCGCCTGCGGCCAGCAGGCCGCGCATGAGGACCACGTGCGAATGGTGCGTCTCACGCGAGCGCTGCTGAAGGAGTTCTCCGCCTACAAGCGCGCGCGGGGCCTGGTCGACATGCCCGACCTGGAACGCTGCGCGCTGATGCTGCTGCGCGATGCCGCGCTCGCGGGCTGGGTGCAGGAGCGGCTGGACGCGCGCGTGCGCCACCTGCTGATCGACGAATTCCAGGACACGAGCCCGCTGCAATGGCACGCGCTGCACGCCTGGCTCGCGGGCTATGCCGGCGCCGGCGGCGGTGCGAGCGGGCAGCGTCCGCCGGGGGTGTTCATCGTCGGCGATCCCAAGCAGAGCATCTACCGCTTCCGCGGTGCCGAGCCGAGGGTGTTCGACGCGGCGCGCGACTTCCTCGTCGAAGCGATGGGGGCGAGCGTGCTCGCCTGCGACCATACCCGGCGCAACGCGCCGGAGGTGCTGGCGGTGCTCAACGACGTGTTCGGCGCGGCGCAGGGGCAGGGCGATTTCACCGGTTTCCGTCCGCACACCACGGAGCTCGACGCGGATGCCGAAGGCGGGGTGTTCCTGCTGCCGCGCGTGTCCCGCGGCATGGACGCCGAGATCGCGGCCGGCGCCGCGCCTGCGTGGCGCGACAGCCTGACGACGCCGCGCCATGAAGCCGAGGAACTGCTGCGCGAACAGGAGGCCCGGCAGGTGGCGCGGGCGGTGCAGCAACTGGTGGCCGACGGCGGCGTCGCGCCGGGGGACATCCACGTGCTGTGCCGCAAGCGCGAATCGCTGCGCTTTGCCGCGTCGGCGCTCGGCGCGCTGCACCTGCCTTTCGCCGCGGCGGAGGATTTCGAACTGCTCGAATCGCCCGAAGCGCGCGACCTGGTGGCATTGCTCGACGTGCTGGTGTCGCCGCAACACAAGCTGTCGCTCGCGCAGGCCCTGCGCAGCCCGGTGTTCGGCGCCTCCGACGACGAGCTCGTCGCGCTGGCGACGGCGTCTGCCGCCCACGCGGGCGACTGGTGGCGCGGGCTGCGCGACGCGGCCGACGAGCGCCCGGTGCTGCAGCGCGCGCGCGACCTCCTCAACCGCTGGCACGCGGCGGCGCGGCGGCTGCCGCCCCACGACCTGCTCGACCTCGTCGT
>DASWVR010000127.1:0-6588 GCA_036401155.1 Piscinibacter sp.
GCCTGCAGGTGGGGCTGGGCACACGCGCCGTCGCCACCTCGCGCAGCTTCGCCCAGGGCAACCTGCAGCAAAGCGCCAACAACCTCGACGTGGCGGTGCTCGGCAACGGCTTCTTCGAGCTGCAGATGCCCGACGGCACGACCGGCTTCACCCGCGACGGTTCGTTCCAGGTCAACGCGACCGGCCAGCTCGTCACCAACAACGGCTATGCGGTCAACCCGGGCATCACCATCCCGGCCAACGCGCAAAGCGTGACCATCGGATCCGACGGCACGGTCAGCGTGGTGATCCCCGGCCAGGCGACGGCGCAGACCATCGGCCAGCTGACCATCGCCGGCTTCGTCAACCCGGCCGGCCTGGAGCCGAAGGGGCAGAACGTGTTCGGCGAGACGGCGGCGTCGGGCACGCCCAACAGCGGCACGCCGGGGGAGAACGGCCTGGGCAGCCTGCGCCAAGGTTTTGTCGAGACCTCGAACGTCAACGTGGTCGAGGAGCTCGTCGCGATGATCCAGACCCAGCGCGCCTACGAACTCAACTCGAAGGCGATCCAGACCTCCGACCAGATGCTGCAGAAGCTCGGCCAGCTGTGATCGACCCTGCATGGACACCGGCTTGCGCCGGTGTGACGACGATGAAGAATCCGCTCCTGCTCTTTGCCGCGCTGGCCCTCGCCGGCTGCTCCTCGCTGATCCCGCCGCCCAAGGTCGACGTGGCGACGCCCACCTCGGCGCTGCCGCACCCGGTGGCCGCCCCGGTCGTCAACAACGGCGCCATCTTCCAGGCCTCGCAGTACCGGCCGCTGTTCGAAGACCACCGCGCGCGGCTGGTGGGCGACACGCTCACGGTGCAGATCGTCGAGAAGGTCAGTGCGAGCCAGAAGAGCACCAGCACGGTCGACAAGACCGGCAAGATCGAAGCCGGCATCACCAGCCTGCCCGGCATCGCGCCCAACTCCTTCGGCCGCGCGGCGGCCGCGGGCAGTTCCAGCAACACCTTCGAAGGCAAGGGCAGCACCGAGAACACCAACGACTTCTCGGGCACCATCACCGCCACCGTGACCGGCGTGCTTGCCAACGGCCACCTGCTGGTCGCCGGCGAGAAGCAGATCGGCGTCAACCACAACGTCGACGTCTTGCGCTTTTCGGGGCAGGTCGACCCGCGGGCGATCCAGCCGGGCAACACCGTGCCGTCGGCGCAGATCGCCAACGTGCGCATCGAACACCGCGGACGCGGCCAGCAGGCCGACGCCCAGGGAATAGGGTGGTTGGCAAGGTTCTTTTTGAACGTTCTGCCCATTTAGGCTTGCCCAGAATCGGAAATACCCCAAGGTGTTTCCGACATGGACCAAACCGACAAATTCCTGCGTGCCCTGATCGCCCTGGCCTGGCTCGCGGCCTCCGCCGCGATCTGGTGGCCGGCCCCGGC
The DNA here is from genome assembly GCA_036401155.1 of Piscinibacter sp. GTDB lineage: Bacteria > Pseudomonadota > Gammaproteobacteria > Burkholderiales > Burkholderiaceae_C > Albitalea. Next base: position 1,426 of record DASWVR010000127.1, read on the forward strand.
AGAAGCCGCCCGCCTGAAGGAAGTGGCGTCGGTGCAGGGGGTGCGCAGCAACCCGCTGGTCGGCTACGGCCTGGTCGTGGGGCTCGACGGCACCGGCGACCAGACCACCTCGGCGCCGTTCACCACCCAGAGCCTGACGGCCATGCTGCAGCAGATGGGCATCACGGTGCCGCCGGGGACCAACATGCAGCTGAAGAACGTGGCGGCCGTGATGGTCACCGCGCAGCTGCCGCCGTTCGCGCAGCCCGGCCAGACCATCGACATCAACGTCTCGTCGATGGGCAACGCGAAAAGCCTGCGTGGCGGCACGCTGGTGGCGACACCGCTCAAAGGCGCCGACGGGCAGATCTACGCGCTGGCCCAGGGCAACCTGATCGTCGGCGGCGCGGGGGCGTCGGCGGGCGGCTCCAAGGTGCAGATCAATCACCTGAGCGCCGGGCGCGTGCCCGAGGGCGCGACGGTGGAGCGCAGCGTGCCGACGCCGCTCAACCAGGGCCAGCTGCTGCAGCTCGACCTCAACGCGCATGATTTCAACACCGCACGCGAAGTGGTGCGCGCGATCAATGCCCGCATGGGCGAGAACACCGCCTGGGCGGTCGATGGGCGGGTGGTGCAGGTGCGCATGCCCGAGGCGCCCGGTTCGCGCGTGACGTTCATGGCCGACATCGAGAACCTGGACATCCAGATCGCCGCGCCGGCCGCCAAGGTGGTGATCAACGCACGCACCGGCTCCGTCGTGATGAACCAGGCCGTCACGCTGGCCGCCTGCGCGGTGGCCCACGGCAATCTGTCGGTGACGATCAACTCCATGCCGGCGGTGAGCCAGCCCAATGCGCTGTCCACCGGCGGGCAGACGGTGGTGACCGAACGTGCCGACATCACCATCGCGCAGCAGGCCGGCTCGCTGATCCAGATGTCGGCCGGCACCAAGCTCGCCGACGTGGTGAAGGCCTTGAACTCGCTCGGCGCGACGCCGCAGGACCTGCTCGCGATCCTGCAGGCGATGAAGTCGGCCGGCGCGCTGAATGCTGAACTGGAAGTGATCTGATGAACCTTCCTTCGACGTCGCGCCTCGCCACCGACACGCACAGCATCGACTCGCTGCGTGCGCGTGCGGCCACCGATCCGAAGGCGGCGATCAAGGAAGTCGCCAGGCAGTTCGAAGCGCTGTTCATGCAGGAGCTGATGAAGAGCATGCGGCAGGCGCAGGAGGCGATGTCCTCGGGCATGCTCGACAACTCGGGCTCGAAGATGGGCACCGAGATGCTCGACACGCAGTTCGCAACCAAGATGACGGGCCTGCCCGGCGGCTTGAGCGAGGCGATCGCCAGGCAGCTCGAGCGCCAGATGGGCGGCGCGAGCATGCCGCCCGTGATCGCGCCCGCGGCCGCCGCCGGGGCGCCGGCATCCGCCGGCAAGGTCTCGCAGCGCCAGGCCGACTTCCTGCAGAGCCACCAGCAGCATGCGCAGGCGGCCGAGGCGCAGACCGGCATTCCCGCCACCTTCATGGTCGCGCAGGCGGCGCACGAAACCGGCTGGGGCCGCCACGAGATCCGCCACGCCGACGGCACGCCCTCGTTCAACCTGTTCGGCATCAAGGCCGGCGCGAACTGGAAGGGCAAGGTCGCCGAGGTGAGCACGACCGAGTTCGTCGACGGCGCGCCGCGCAAGGTCACGGCGAAGTTCCGCGCCTACGACTCCTACGCCGAATCGTTCAGCGACTACGCGGCCCTGATGAAGAACAGCCCGCGCTACGCCGGCGTCATGGCCCACGCCGGCTCGGCGCAGGGATTCGCGCAAGGCCTGCAGCGCGCCGGCTATGCCACCGACCCCGCCTACGCCGACAAGCTGACGCGCGTCATCAACACCACCTTGCGGCTGCAGCGCAGCCTGGCATGACAACCCGCACGTCACGCGTGCGTGAGAGGAACTGGTAATGGCAGGCTCGGCATTGATGAACCTGGGGTCGCGGGCGCTGTTCGCCAACTATGCGGCCTTGCAGGCCACGGGCAACAACATCGCCAACGCCAACACCAAGGGCTATTCGCGGCAGACCGTCGAACTTGAGGCCGCCGGCGGCCAGTTCAGCGGCGCCGGCTTCTTCGGCAAGGGCGTGAACGTGACGACGGTCGCGCGCGCGCACAACGTGTTCCTGACCCGCGAAGCCGCCAGCTCGCGCGGCTTCGCCGCCGCCGACGCCACGCGCTCGGAGCAGCTCAAGCGCCTGGAGCTCGTGTTCCCGACCGGCGAAGCCGGCGTGGGGCACGCGAGCGGACAGTTCCTCAACGCCTTCGTCGACGTGGCGAGCCGGCCGCAGGACCTGGCCGCGCGCCAGGTGGTGCTCGGACGCGCCGCCGACGTGGCGTCGCGCTTCCGCGCGGCCGGCAGGCAGCTCGACACGCTGCAGGCCAACGTGAACTCGGACCTGAAGGCCGCGGTCGCGACCGTCAACACGCTCGCCCAGCGTGTGGCCGACATCAACGCGCAGATCACGCTGGCGCAGGGCTCGGGCCACCAGCCGAACGACCTGCTCGACCTGCGCGACCAGCTGATCAGCGACATCAGCGCACAGGTCCAGGTCACCACCATCGCCGCGAATGACGGCTCGATGAGCGTCTTCATCGGCGGCGGCCAACGCCTCGTGCTGGGGGCCGAAGCGTCGACGCTGGCGACGATGAGCGACGAATACGACCCCGCGAAGCTGCGGCTGGCGCTGAGCGATTCGAGCGGCCTGCACCCGCTGCCGGACAACCTCGTCACCGGCGGCGCCGTGGCGGGCCTGCTGCGCTTCCAGCGGGTCGATCTGGCCGACGCGCGCAATCTGCTCGGGCAGATGGCGGTGTCGCTGGCCGCGGCCGTCAACACGCAACAGGCGCTGGGCCTGGACCTCGGGCAGCCGCCGGGCGCCGGTGCGCCGATCTTCGGCACCGGCCGTCCGCTGGTGCAGCCGTCCGACCGCAATGCGCTCGATGCGTCCGGCAACCCGGTGGCGTCCTATCTCGACGCGACCGGGGTGCGCGTGCCGTCGATCGGCCTGACCATCACCGATTCGAGCCGCCTTCGCGCGAGCAGCTACGAGGTGCGGCCCGATGCGGGCACGCCGGGCAACTACCTCGTGACGCGGCAAAGCGATGGGCAACAGACCTCGGTCGCGCCGGGCGGCGTCATCGACGGCTTCCGGCTCGACGTGACCGGTCCGTTGCCGGCGCCGGGCGACCGCTTCATGCTGCATCCCGTGGGCACCGCGGCACTCAACATGCAACGCGTGCTCGACGCGCCGGCCGGCATCGCCGCCGCGTCGCCCGTCACGGCGAGCGTCGCTGCCGGCAACACCGGCACGATGTCGGTGGCCGGCGTGCGGGCGGCGAGCACCACGCTGGACCCGACGCTCACCGCCACGATGAGCTTCACCGACGACAACGGCGCCTACAGCTGGGAGCTGCGCGATGCGGCCAACACGCTCGTGAGCAGCGGCACGGGCGCCTGGGCTGCGGGGCAGAGCATCGACCTCAACGGCTTCGAGCTGCAGCTCAACGGCGTGCCGCGCTCCGGCGACAGCGTGGTGGTGGCGCCCACCGTCTACACCTCGACCAACAACGGCAACGCGCGTGCGCTGACCGACCTGCGCGACGCGCTCATGGTCGCGCAGCCGTCCGGCAGCGGGGCGACCATCACCGATGCCTACGCGAACGTCATGACCGAGGTCGGCGTGCGGGTGCAAAGCGCCGGCATCTCGGCCGAGATGTCGGCCGCGGTGGCGCGCGACGCGCAGGCCTCGGTGAGCGAGAAGAGCGGCGTCAACCTCGACGAAGAGGCCGCCCGGCTGATCCAGTACCAGCAGAGCTACCAGGCGGCGGCCAAGATGCTGCAGGTGGCGCAGTCGATCTTCGACAGCCTGCTGCAGGTGGCGGCGCGCTGAACGCGAGCTGAACCGATGACGAGTCCGAACCGAGAGACGACACGATGAACCGCATCAGTACGGCCCACGCCTTCGACGCGCCGTTGCAGCAGCTGCAGAAGCGCCAGACCGATCTCAGCGAGATCCAGATGCAGCTGACGACGGGCAAGCGCGTCAACCGGGCGAGCGACGACCCCACCAACGCCGCGCGCGCCGAACGGGCGCTGGCGAGCCTGTCCCGCGTCGAGGCCGACAAGCGCGGCACCGAGGCGAGCCGCGCGCTGATGGCGCAGACCGAGGGGGCGCTCGGCAATGCCGGCGAACTGCTGCAGCGCGCACGCGAACTGCTCGTCGCCGGCGCCAACGGCACCTACGGCGACGCGCAGCGGCACGGCATCGCCGCCGAGCTGCGCGGCATCCGCGAGCAGCTGCTCGCGGTGGCCAACCGCAGCGACGGCGCCGGCGGTTACCTGTTCGGCGGACAAGGATCGTCGCAGCCGCCGTTCGTCGACGCGCCCGGCGGGGTGCAGTTTCGCGGCACGTCCGGCCAGGCGCAGGTCGCCGGCACGGAGGGCCTGCCGACCACGCTCGACGGCGGCGCGACCTGGCTCGCCGCGCGCAGCGGCAACGGCCAGTTCGAGTCGCGTGTGGTCACGAGCAACGGCGGCGCATGGATCAGCGCCGGCAGCGTCGTCGACCCGGCTGCGCTGACCGGCTCGACCTACGACATCCAGTTCGCGATGAACGGGGCGCAGCTCAGCTACACCGTGCTGCGCGACGGCGTGGCCACCGCCCAGGCCGACGTGCCCCACGTGGCGGGCGCGACGATCCAGGTCGATGGCATGAGCGTCACCGTCAACGGCACGCCTGCCGCGGGCGACGTGTTCCAGCTGCGCCCCTCGACGCCGACGCTGAGCGTGTTCGACGTGCTCGACGAGGCGGTGCGCGATATGGCGTCGACCGGCAAGACCAGCACCCAGGTCGCCCAGGACGGCGTGATCAACCTGCGCGACATCGACCAGGTGATGACGCGGCTGCTGTCGGCGCGCTCGGACGTCGGCGGCGTGCTCAATCGCATCGACGGCGTCGCCGATCGGCTCGATGAACTCAAGCTGCAGGGCCAGATCGAGAAATCCAGCGCAGAAGATCTCGACATGGTGCAGGCCATTTCGGAGTTCCAGAACAAACAAAGCGGCTACGATGCCGCACTGAAGTCGTATTCGATGGTTCAGCGGCTGTCGCTGTTCCAGTACTTGAATACCTGA
>DASWVR010000128.1:0-1856 GCA_036401155.1 Piscinibacter sp.
GAGCTCGCGGTCGGCGCGATCGGCGAGGATGGCGAGGAATACCTGGCGGACTACGCGCGCTCGGTGATCGGCGTCGATGACGAATACCTCGAGCGCGAACGCGCCCACCAGATCGCCGAGATCGACCGCCGCAAGGAGCGCTTCCGCGCCGTGCGCCCCGCGGCCGAAATCGCCGGACGCTCGGTCATCGTCACCGACGACGGGGTGGCGACCGGTGCGACGATGCTCGCGGCGCTGCACGTGATCCGCTCGAAGCAGCCGCATGAGCTGATCGTCGCCGTCCCGGTCGCGCCACCCGACACGCTGGACACCCTCGCCCGCCACTGTGACCACGTCGAATGCGTCCTGAAGCCGACCTGGCTGGGCGGCATCAGCGGCTTCTACGGCGACTTCACGCAGGTCGAGGACGACGAGGCGCTGCACCTGCTGCGCGACTACCGCCGCCCGGCACCCGCTCCGTAGACACGCGCTGCGGCTACCGACACGCCCGGCGCCGCAGCCACGCCTTGCGCCCCTCCTCCAGCGCCACCATCGCGAGCGCCAGCGGCAGCATTCCCAGCCAGGTCTCGACGTCCAGCGGCGCGGTGCCGAAGATGGCGTTGCCGGCGGGCAGATAGACGATCGCCGCAATCAGCGCCAACTCGAATCCCAGCCCCCACAGCAGCAAGGGGTTGGCCGCCAGCCCCGGCGGCCAGGCCGACAGGCGCGCATCGCGGCACAGGAACAGGTTCGCGACCTGCATCACGACGATCGTCGCCAGGCAGGCCGTGGTCGCCTCCAGGTACAGCGGATCCAGCCTGCCGAGCGCCTCCCCGCGCACCCAGCCGCCCGCCGCGAGCACACCGAAGAACACGGCGAGCGAAGCGGCCGACTCCAGCACGCCGAGGAAGAGGTAGGCCCGCGCGATCAGCGCCCCGTCCACCAGACGTGCGCTGCGCGGGCGCGGCGGCCGCTTCATCAGCCCCGGCGACGGCGGCTCGGCACCGAGCGCGAGCGCCGGCAGCATGTCGGTGCCGAGGTCGACGGCGAGGATCTGGATCACCGTCAGCGGCAGGGGCACGCGCAGCAACACGAACACCAGGCACGGCACCAGCTCGGGAATGTTGGACGTGAGGATGTAGGTCAGGAACTTGCGCAGGTTCTCGAACACCGCGCGCCCTTCCTCGATGGCGCTGACGATGGTCGCGAAGTGGTCGTCCAGCAGCACCATGTCGGCCGCCTCCTTCGCCACGTCGGTGCCGCTGCGCCCCATCGCGATGCCGATATCCGCCGCCCGCAGCGCCGGCGCGTCGTTCACGCCGTCGCCCGTCACCGCGACCACCTCACCACGCTGCTGCAGGGCCTGGACGACGCGCAGCTTGTGCTCGGCGGTGACACGCGCGCAGATCACCTGCGGGCTCTCGAGCGCCAGCGCGAGCTGCGCCGCGTTCATGCGCGTGACGTCCTCGCCGCGCAGCACCCGCGGTGCATCGCCGGTCAGGCCGATCTCTCGCCCGATCGCGACCGCCGTCGCCGGGTAATCCCCCGTCACCATGATCACGCGGATGCCCGCCTCGCGGCAGCGCGCCACCGCCTCGCGCACGTCCGCGCGCGGCGGATCCTCGATGCCGGCCAGCCCTTCGAGGATCAGCTCGCGCTCGGCCCCATCATCGGCCACGGTCTCGCCGGCATCGAGCTGCCGCCGCGCGAACGCGATCACCCGCAGGCCACGACGCGCCATCGCGTCGAGCGCGCCGCGGATGGCGTCCTCGTCCACCGCCACCGTCCCGCCGTCGGGTGCGCGCTGCAGCACGCAGCGCGGCACGACGACCTCCGGCGCGCCCTTGCACAGCAGCCATACGGCACCGCCATCCGCG
>DASWVR010000129.1:0-9495 GCA_036401155.1 Piscinibacter sp.
TGCCCTGTTCGAGGCACTGCACCACGCCCTGCAGCGCGTTCATCGCCATCCACGGGCAGTGCGCGCAGCTCTTGCAGGTCGCGCTGTTGCCGGCGGTGGGCGCTTCGATCAGCGTCTTGCCGGGCGCGAGCTGGCGGATGCGGTGCAGGATGCCGTTGTCGGTGGCGATGATGAAGGTCTGCGCGTCGCTCTTCACCACCGCGTTGAGGATCTGCGAGGTGGAGCCGACGACGTCGGCCTGGTCGACCACGCTCTTGGGCGACTCGGGGTGCACCAGCACCTTGGCACCGGGGTGCTGCGCCTTCAGCAAGTCGAGCTCAAGCCCCTTGAACTCGTCGTGCACGATGCAGGCGCCGTTCCACATCAGCATGTCGGCGCCGGTCTGCTCCTGGATGTAGCGGCCGAGGTGGCGGTCGGGCGCCCACAGCACTTTCTTGCCCTGCTCCTTCAGGTGGTTGACGATCGCCAGCGCACACGAGCTCGTCACCATCCAGTCGGCGCGGGCCTTCACGGCGGCGCTGGTGTTGGCGTAGACGACGACGGTGCGGTCCGGGTGGGCGTCGCAGAAACGCGCGAAGTCGTCGGGCGGGCAGCCGAGGTCGAGCGAGCAGGTGGCATCGAGGTCGGGCATCAGCACGCGCTTCTCGGGGCTCAGGATCTTCGCCGTCTCGCCCATGAAGCGCACGCCGGCGACGACCAGCGTCTTGCTCGCATGGTCGCGGCCGAAGCGCGCCATCTCCAGCGAATCCGCCACGCAGCCGCCGGTGTCGAGTGCCAGATCCTGGATGTCACCGTCGACGTAGTAGTGGGCGACGAGGACGGCGTCGTGTTGCTTGAGCAGCGCGGCGGCGCGCGCCTTCCACTCGACACGCTGCTGCGCGTTCAGCGGTTCCGGCACCTTGGCCCAGGCATGCGCGGTGCAGCTGGCGCCGGAGGCGTCCTGGCGGGTGTAGTCGAAGAGCACTTGGTCCATTGGAAGATGGTAGCCGAGGCGGGGATGTCGATCGGGCGGCGTGGCTTCGCCAGCCTCTCGTCATCCTTCGCCAGCCACTCGTCATCCTTCGCCGGCCACTCGTCATCCCGACGAAAGTCGGGATCCACGGGCGGGCAACGAACGGCGGGGATGGATCCCGGCGTTCGCCGGGATGACGTGAGGGAACGGGATGACGTGAGGGAACGGGATGACGGGAGCCGTCGAACACCTGCCTCAGGACAGCCCCTTCTCCACCTCCATCAGCTTGTAGCGCGCGAGCGCCAGGTTTGCGCGGTGCTTGTCGAGCAGCGCCAGCAGGAACAGGTCGGGGTGGCGCGACACCGTGCGCAGCACCTGCTGGCGCGCGCCGGCGCTGACCATCACCTCGTCGATGTGTTCAGACAAACCCATGTTGCGTGCGGCCAGCCGGTGAGCGCGCAGCACCTGCGCGCTGGCGGCGGCCGACAAGTCGAGGTCGGCCGGCTGGTCTTCGCGGCTTTCGCGTGCGAGCACCAGGCCGGTCGTCCCGTCGACCACGGCGCAGCCGAGCAGGCCGTCGATGGAGAGCATCTCGGCCAGCGCTTGCCGGGCGCGCGCCGCGTCGAGCGCGTGGTGGCTGACGCGCATCACCGGCTTGCCGCTGCCGCGCAGGCTGGGCGTGACCGAGGCTGCGCTCGACGGCAACGACGCTGCGCTGCCGAGTTCGGCCACCTTGATCGGGAAGTCGGGCATCCCGAGCGCCGGATCGGGCGGCTCCCAGGCCGGCTGGGTCTTCACATGGTTCCACATGCCCAGCATCGCGTTCCACACCGAGGAGGCACTGGTCAGCGACTCGTTGAGCACGTGCACGTGCAGCCGCGGCGGCCACGGCACGGCACTGACCTTGTTGGCGATCCACACGGCATTGGGCGGCAGCATGAACAGCAGGTTCGGGCAGCGCCAGGTCGCAAGCGCCGTGTACTCGCGCAGCGATTCGAGCAGGGCGTCGATCGCGTGCGGCTGCATCGGGCCGATGATCACCGTCGTCATGTGGCTGCGCTCCATCAGCGCGACCGGGATCTCGGCGTTCTCGCGGCCGGGGGCGCGCACGTCGGCGTGGTAGATCTTCAGCGTGTCCTCGTGGCGGCGCACCAGCGTCGTGCGCTCGATCGTCGCGAGCGTGCGCAAGGTGGTCTGCTCGCGCAGGTGCAGCCGCTCGATCGGGCGCCCGCCCGCGTCCGACAGCGCCTTGATCACCGCCGAGGCCCAGATGCCCACCGGGTCGAGCAGCGTGATGAGGCGGCTCGCGGTCTCGAGGTCGGCGCGCGTGGTGGCGAAATGGTCGCGAATCGCCTGCGCGGGGGAGCCGCTCACGACGAGGTCGTGCTGGTGGCGATCGACCATCTTGCCCTGGTCGTTGACCTCGGTCGCCATGCTCTCGAGAATGGCCGTCGCGGCGAATCCCTGGTCCGGCGTGTCGGCTTCCGGGCGGGTCTTCTTCGACGGATCCCGGGGCGGACCCAGATCACCGAACAGGGATGTGAGCATGCAGGACTCTCCTGGCGCGCCGCAGGACAGGTGGCATACGGCGCAGCGCTCATCCAGTCTATGCCATGCGTCGCGCGGCATGCCGGGCGGAGCTGCAACCGGTCGTTGCAGCCCCCCTCGAACAAGGGGGGCGCCGTCCATGTCGCAAGTCCGCCCGTCGAAGGCGGGGACCCTCAGCCGAAGAACTGGCTCGGCGGCGCGCCGACCGAGCGCCGCACCATGGCGCTGAACGCACTCGGGCTGGCGTAGCCCAATTCGGCGGCGATGGTGCCCATCGGCAGCTTGCGCGCCGCCAGGGCGAGCGCCTTGGCCAGCAGCACCTGTTGGCGCCACTGAACGAAGGTCGTGCCCAGTTCCTGGCGGAACAGCCGGGCCACCGTGCGCGCACTGGCACCCGTGTCGCGGGCCCAGCCCTCGAGCGTGGCGTGGCGCGTGGGGTCGTCGAGCACGGCTTCGCACAGCGCGCGCAGGCGCTTGTCGGCCGGCAGGTCGACGCCCAGGCGCACCGGCTTGGCGCGGCGCAGTTCGTCGAGCACCAGCGCGCCGAGGCGGCGTTCGCGCTGCAGCTCCTCCGCGCACGGCGCCACCGCCGCGCCGTCGGGCTGGATGCTCATCTGCATCACCAGGGCCCGCAGCAGGTCGGAGACCTCGAGCACGCGGCATTGCCGCCAGGCGGCCTCCTGGCTCTTCGGCACGTCGGGTCCGCAGCGGCCGGGGGGCTGCAACAAATACAAGGTGCGCAGTTCGGCATCTTCGACCACGCTCACCGCGTGTTCGACGCCGGGCGGTATCCACAGCGCGCGCGAGGGCGGCACGAGGTAGGTGCCGTGCTCGACGGTCAGGCGCACGACACCGGTGTCCGACACCGCCAGCTGCGCCCATGGGTGGTCGTGCGGCACGACACGCTGGTCGGTGCGCAGACGGTGCATCTTGGCGCGGATCGGCCGCTCGCGCGTCGGTGCGTAGAGGTGGGGGGTGAGGGGGCCGACCGGGGTCGTGCGGGAAGTTGCCATCTTGGCCGGATCTCGACAGAACTTGACGAGCTATCGTAATCCGGCCGAGGCGCGCCCACCTACCATCACGACCATGCCTCGCACTCACGAGAAACAAGTTCCGAGTTCTTTGCCGCGGCACCCCGGCGAAAGCCGCGATCCCTGGTTGAAGTCCTTCGGCCGCCGCTGGATCCCGGCTTCCGCCGGGATGACGGCGCAAGCGAGAGGCTCATGAGCGCCCTCGCCGGTAGTGCCCCGTCCCCTGCCGGCGCCGTCCGCCGCGATGCGTCCCTGATCGGTCTGGTCGGCCTGGCGCATGGCATCAGCCACTTCAGCCAGCTGTTGCTGGCGCCGCTGTTTCCGTGGCTGAAGGAAGAGTTCGCCGTCAGCTACGCCGAGCTCGGGCTGCTGATGACGATCTTCTTCGTCGTCTCGTGCGCGGTGCAGACGCTGTCGGGTTTCGTCGTCGACCGCTTCGGCCCGCGGCCCATCCTCTTCGCCGGCCTCGCCTTGCTGGCCGCCGCGGCATTCGGCTTCGCGCTGAGCGGCAGCTACTGGATGCTCGCGTTCTTCTCCGTCGTGGCGGGCACCGGCAACGGCGTCTTCCACCCGGTCGACTACACGCTGCTCAACCGCAAGGTGCACCAGTCGCGCCTGGGCCATGCGTTCAGCGTGCACGGCATCACCGGCAGCCTGGGCTGGGCGCTCGCTCCGGCGATGCTGGTGCCGCTGACGCTGGCGTTTTCGTGGCGCATCGCGCTGGCGGCGGCCGGCGCGCTGATCGTGCTGGTGCTGGCCGTCGCCTGGCTGAACCGCCGCCAGCTGGCGCTCGACGTGACCCCGGCGCACAAGGAGGCGTTCGGCGGGTCGGCGGGCGAGAGCCGCTTCGCCTTTCTCGGCATCCCCGCCGTCTGGATGTGCTTCGCGTTCTTCTTCTTCTATGCGATGGCCCTGAGCGGCGTGCAGGCCTTTGCGCCCGAGGCGGCGCGGCTGCTGCACGCGGTGCCGGCACAGTCGGCCGCGATCTGCCTCAGCGTGTACATGGTGTGCGCGGCGGCCGGCATGGTGGCGGGCGGCTTTCTCGCGCGCGACCCGGCGCGTTGCGAGCGCATCGTCGGCGCGGGTTTCGGCGTGGCGGCCGGCATCGCGCTGGCGCTCGGGTTCGCCGACGTGCCGGCGATGGCGGTGCCGGTGCTGTTCGGCGCGATGGGGCTGGGCGCCGGCGTGGCCGGGCCCTCGCGCGATCTGCTGGTCAAGCGTTCGTCGCCCGACAACGCCACGGGCCGCGTCTACGGCGTGGTCTATTCGGGGCTCGACATCGGGCAGGCGGTTGCGCCGCTGGTGTTCGGCACGCTGATGGACCTGCAGCGGCCGTCCATGGTCTGGCTCGGCATCGCGGTGGTGCAGGCGGTGCTGATCGCCAGCGCCTTCAACGTGCGGCGCGTGCGCCGCACGGTGGCGTAGCCCCCACGGCTCAGTCGAGCCCGTTCGCCCTGAGCTTGTCGAAGGGCTGCCTGGCATGGCACCAGGGCTTCCTTCGACAAGCTCAGGACGATCGGAAATGCAAGCTCAGCCCGAACGGCCGCGGAAGTTCTGCACTTGATTGAACGGTATTGGTCGTAGCCGGCACGCGCTACACGGCCGTGCGGTGCCTCGCGATGCAGGTGTCGAGCACCTCGCCGCCGTCGCGTTTCCACCAGTTCTGGCTGGAGAAGATCTCGACCTCGCTGTAGCCCGCAAAGCCGGCGGCTTCGACCCAGCCGCGGATGCGCGGGATGTCGATCACGCCGTCGCCCATCATGCCGCGGTCGTTGAGCAGGTCGCGCGTGGGCACCAGCCAGTCGCAGACGTGGAAGGCGAGCAGGCGTTCGCGGCCGGCGCGCTCGATCTGAGGTTCTAACTTGGGGTCCCACCACACGTGGTACACGTCGAGCGCCACGCCGAGAGCGCCGCTGCGTTGCGGGTCGAGCGCATCGCAGACGTCCAACGCCTGCTCCAGCGTGTTGATGCAGGCGCGCTCTGCCGCGTACATCGGGTGCAGGGGCTCGATCGCCAGCGGCATCTGCACGCTGCGTGCGTACTGCAGCGTCGCCGCGATGCCGTCGTGCACGTCCTGCCGCGCCGCGACCAGGTCCTTGTGTTCCGGCCTGCCGTCGAGCGCGCCCGGCAGTCCGCCCACCACCAGCACGAGGCAGGGGCTGCCCAGCGCCTTGGCTTCATCGACGGCGCGGCGGTTGTCGTCGAGGGCGCGCTGCCGGCCCTGCGCGGTCGATGCCGGAAACATGCCGCCGCGGCAGTAGCCGGACAGCCCGATGCCGGTCTCCTGCAGGCGTCGCGCCACCGTCTCCAGCCCGACCGCAGCGACCTGGTCGCGCCAGGGTGAGATTGCGCGGATGCCGCGCCGCGCGCATTCGTCGATCAGCCGGTCCAGCGGCCATTGCGCGCGCACCGTCGCGGTGTTGATCGACAGCCAGCGGTGGTCGCCCGAGAAGTCGCGCATGGCCTTCAGCGTGTGTCCACGCCGTGCAAGGCGAGCAGGGTCTTCATGCGCCGGGCAGCCAGCGCCGGCTGCTCGATCAGCCCGGCCGCGTCCGCGAGCCGCAGCAGTTCGGCAAAGTGCGGCAGCGAGCGGCTGCTCTGCTGCCCGCCGACCATCACGAAATGGTCCTGGTGGCCGTTGAGCCAGGCCATGAAGACGACGCCGGTCTTGTAGAAGCGCGTGGGTGCGCGAAAGATGTGGCGCGACAGCGGCACCGTGGGCGCGAGGATCCGATGGAACTGCGCCGCGTCGCCGGCCGCGAGGGCGGACAGCGCCGCGCTCGCGGCGGGCGCGATCGCATCGAAGATGCCGAGCAGCGCGTCGCTGTGCCGGTGGGTCGGCGCGTCGCCCGCGCCATCGCCGGCGATCAGCTCGGGGTAGTTGAAGTCGTCGCCGGTGTACATGCGCACGCCGCCCGGCAGCCGCCGGCGCATGGCGATCTCCTTGTCCTTGTCGAGCAGCGAGATCTTGATGCCGTCGACCTTGTCGGCATGCGCGGCGATGACGGCGAGCGCGGTGTCCATCGCGGCGTCCACGTTCGCGTGGCCCCAGTACCCGCGCAGGGCGGGGTCGAACATGTCGCCCAGCCAGTGCAGGATCACCGGCTGCGCGGCCTGGCGCAGCACGCGGTCGTAGACACGCTCGTAGTCGGCCGGGCCGGCGGCCACGCGTGCCAGCGCGCGGCTCGCCATCACGATGAGGCGGCCGCCCAGGCGCTCGATCGCCGCCATCTGCTCTTCGTAGGCGCGGATCACGTCGTCGACGCTGCACACCGCATCGGGGGCGAGGTGGTCGGTGCCGCAGCCTGAGGCCGCCAGTGCGCCGGGCACGCCGCGGGCGGCGTCGAGCGTGCGGCGGATCAGCTCCAGCGAGGTCGGCCAGTCGAGCCCCATGCCACGCTGCGCCGTGTCCATCGCCTCGGCGACGCCGAGCCCCATCGACCAGAGGCGATGCCGGTAGGCGATGGTCGTGTCCCAGTCGATCGCGCAATCGAGCCAGGGGTCGGTCGCGGCGCGGGCGTCGGCAACCACGTGAGCGGCCGAATAGGCGATGCGGTTGAAGTGCGGCTGCGCCGGCGCGTGCCACGGGTCGCGTTCGCTCAGCGTGTAGGCGGAGATCGAGCCGTCGGGGTGGGGCAAGGGCAGGGTGAGGCTCATGCGGTGTCCTCGTTCATGTCATCCCGGCGCATGCCGGGATCCCATCGTCGCAGCGCGCGCAAGCATGGATCCCGGCTTGCGCCGGGATGACGATGTGATGGTGGTCCTCACAGCACCAGCTCCGGCACGTCGACCCAGCGCCGCTCCTTCCAGCTCGCGAGCGCCGCCTCGACCAGCTGCACGCCCTTGGCGCCTTCGGGCAGGGTCCAGCGGTAGGGTGCGTCCTCGACCACGTGGCGGATGAAGTGCTCCCACTGCAGCTTGAAGCCGTTGTCGTAGAACTGCGTGTCGGGCACTTCCTGCCATTGCTCGAAGAACGGCAGCGTCTGCTTGACGTCGGGGTTCCACACAGGCTTGGGCGTGTTGACGCGCGACTGGCTGCGGCATTCGGTGAGCCCCGCGACCGCCGAGCCGTGCGTGCCGTCGACGTGGAAGGTCACCAGGTCGTCGCGCCGCACACGGGTGCACCAGCTGCTGTTGACCTGCGCGATCACCGTCTGGCCGCCTTCGCCCGCGAGTTCGAAGGTTGCGTAAGCCGCGTCGTCGGCGGTGGCGTCGTAGGGCAGGCCGCTTTCGTCCCAGCGCCTGGGGATGTGCGTGGCCGCTGTGCACGACACCGACTTCACCGCGCCGAACAGGTTGTCCAGCACGTAGCGCCAGTGGCAGACCATGTCGAGGATGATGCCGCCGCCGTCCTCGGCGCGGTAGTTCCACGAGGGGCGCTGGATCGGCTGCAAGTCGCCCTCGAAGACCCAGTAGCCGAACTCGATTCGCACCGAGAGGATGCGGCCGAAGAAGCCCGCGCGGCGCAGCATGTCGAGCTTGCGCAGCCCGGGCAGGAAAAGTTTGTCCTGCACGGCGCCGTGCTTGATGCCGGCGCGCTGCGCGAGCCGGCACACCTCGACCGCGTCGTTCAGGTTGGTGGCGATCGGCTTCTCGCAGTACACGTGCTTGCCGGCGCGGATCGCCTGCGCGAGCAGCGCCGGGCGCATCTGCGTGGTGCCGGCGTCGAAGAAGACGGTGTCGTCCTTGTTCGCGAGCGCCTGCTCGAGATCGGTGCCCCAGCGTGCGATGCCATGGGCGCGGGCGAGCGCCTCCATCTTCTCGGCGTTGCGGCCGACAAGGATCGGGTCGGGCATCACGCGGTCCCCGTTGGCGAGCGTCACTCCGCCTTGCGCGCGGATCGCGACGAGGGAGCGGATCAGGTGCTGGTTCATGCCCATGCGCCCGGTCACGCCGTGCATGATGAGGCCCAGTCGGGTGGTGGCCATCGAATGTTCCTTCAGTGGATGGGGGTCAGGCTGTTCCAGTGCGGCATCGCGCCGCCGGCAAAGCCTTCGGCGTGCAGCGACCTGAGGTCGAGCCGGCCGTCGTGCACCGCCAGCCGCACGCGCGAGCCCTGCATGGCGTAGAAGCCGGGGTGCGCCTGGGCGAAGGCACGGGCTTCGTCGTCCGGCGCGATGCCGAAGCCGTCGACGTAGTGGTGGCCGTTGCGTTCGATGTGCGTCACGCCGAGGCTCGCGGCCAGCAGCGTGTCCTGCTGCACCGCGAGGCCGGCCTGGCAGGTGAGGTCCTCGCCCGAGAGCAAGAGGCGCTGCGGCTCCTGGGCCACGCGCAGCGCATTGCACAGCGAGCGGTAGATGCCCTTGCACGCCTTGCTCGAGATGCCGCGGTAGCCGAGAGCGATGCCTTCGTCGAGTGCGTCGTCGTGATCGTCGGATTCGTCGAGGATCACCGGCACGCCGATCCCGAGCCCGGCGATCGATTCCGTCAGCGCGACCTTGCGCGCGATCGGCTGCTCCAGCAGCAGCGTGCGCGCCAGGAGCTTGTGCAGGATCGGCTGGCGCGACAGCGCATGCCAGAAGCGGCCCAGCGACTCGGCGCTGTCGAAGGTCTCGTTGCCGTCCAGCGTCACGCGCCAGTCGCCGGCGCAGCGATCGAGCACCGCGGCGATGCGCGCGAGCCGGTCGAGGTCGGCGTCGAAACGGCCGCTGAGCTTGAGCTTGAAGAAGCGCAGGCCGTAGCGCGCGATCGCGTCCTCCAGCGTCGCCGGCAGCCCGTCGTGCGGGTCGTGTCCTTCGTCGTCAACCGTCAGGCGGTCGGCCAGGCCGACGGTGTGGCGCAGCGCCACCTGCATCGCGCGTTGCAGCCGCCGCTTCGCCGTGACCGGGTCGCCCAGCACCCCGGCGTTGGCGCCGCCGACCCAGTCCATGCCGGCGGCGCGCAGGGCCGCATCGGCCACCGCCTTGTCGAGCAGCGCGCCGCCGAACTGCGCGGCCAGGCGGTCAACGTCGACAGTTCGCCGGT
>DASWVR010000130.1:0-4718 GCA_036401155.1 Piscinibacter sp.
CGCCGCCGAGCGCCGCCGAGATGCGCGTCACGGCCGACGCGATCATCGCCGCCACCGAAGCCCAGGTCGAGCCCGCTGCACCCGCGCGGGCCGGCGGCAAGCCGCTGCGCGTGAACGTGCCCAAGTCGAAGCAGCGGGCGCTGATCCGCGAGTTCGGCCTGGACATGACCGCGTTGACCGAAGAGGAGTCGCACAAGCGCCGCAGCGAGCTCAAGGCGCTCGTGAAGATGGGCAAGACACGCGGCTTCCTCACCCAGCAGGAGATCCACGACCACCTGCCCGAGAAGCTCGTCGACGCCGAAGTGCTCGAAGCGACCGTCAAGATGCTGGGCGACATGGGCATCGCCGTCTATGAACAGGCGCCCGACGCCGCCACGCTGCTGGTGGTGGGCGACGCCGTGGCGTCCGCCACCGACGACGAGGCCGAAGAGGCGGCCGAGGCGGCCGTCTCCAACGTCGACTCGGAGTTCGGCCGCACGACCGACCCGGTTCGCATGTACATGCGCGAAATGGGCTCCTTCGAGCTGCTCACCCGCGAGGGCGAGATCGAGATCGCCAAGCGCGTCGAAGGCGGCCTGCAGGCGATGATCTCGGCGATCTCGGCGTCCCCGGCCATCGTGGCGGAGATCCTCTCGTACGGCGAGAAGATCGCCGCCGGCGAGATGGCCATCTCCGAGGTCGTCGACGGCATCGTCGTCGCCGACGAAGCAGACGACTACGTGGCCGAAGAAGACGTCGACTCGTTCGACGACGAGGACGACGAAGGCGGCAGCCGCGCCACCACGCGGCGTCTGGAAGAGATGCGCGTGGCGGCGCTGGAGCGCTTCGCCGCGATGCGTGCGGCCGCCGACAAGCTGAAGAAGGCCCTTGCCAGGAACGGCCGCGGCACGCCCGCGCATCACAAGGCGCAGCAGGCGCTCAGCACCGAGGTCGCGACCATCCGCTTCACCGTCAAGACCATCGACCGGCTGTGCGCGATGCTGCGCGCGCAGGTCGACGAGGTGCGCAGCCACGAGCGCGAGATCCGGCGCATCGCGGTCGACCGCTGCGGCATGCCGCAGGAACACTTCATCGCGCATTTCGTGCCGCATGCACTCGACCTCGCCTGGGCTCAGACCGAAGCCGCAGCCCGCCGGCCCTACAGCGCCGCGCTCGGCCGCCACCTGCCCGCGATTCAGGAATTGCAGACCAAGCTGATCGACGTGCAATCGCGTGCCGGCCTTCCGCTCGACGAACTGAAGGCCGTCCACAAGCAGATGAGCGAAGGCGAACGCGCCTCGCGCGACGCGAAGAAGGAGATGATCGAGGCCAACCTGCGCCTGGTGATCTCGGTGGCGAAGAAGTACGTCAACCGCGGCATGCAGTTCCTCGACCTGATCCAGGAAGGCAACGTCGGCCTGATGAAGGCGGTCGAGAAGTTCGAATACCGGCGCGGCTTCAAGTTCTCGACCTACGCCACCTGGTGGGTGCGCCAGTCCATCACGCGCGCCATCGCCGACCAGGCGCGCACCATCCGCGTGCCGGTGCACATGATCGAGTCGATCAACAAGATGAACCGCGTCAGCCGGGCGCACCTGCAACAGTTCGGCGTCGAGGCCGATGCCGCCACGATCGCGCAGAAACTCGAGCTGACCGAGGCCAAGGTGCGCCAGATCATGAAGATCGCCAAGGAGCCGGTGTCGCTCGAAGTGCCCGTGGGCGACGAAGGCGACACCACGCTCGGCGACTTCATCGAGGACACGCACAACGTCGCCCCGATGGAGGCGGCGATGCAGTCGGGCCTGCGCGACCTCGTGAGCGAACTGCTCGACGGCCTGACCGCGCGCGAAGCCAAGGTCGTTCGCATGCGCTTCGGCATCGACCTCAGCAGCGACCACACGCTCGAGGAAGTCGGCAAGCAGCTCGACGTGACACGCGAGCGCATCCGCCAGATCGAGGCGAAGGCCCTGCGCAAGCTCAAGCACCCGAGCCGCTCGGACAAGCTGCGCATCTACGCCGACACGCTCTGAGCGGGGCGCACGGCCTGAACTTGTGCCCGCGCGGCCCGTCCAACCGGGATGCGCCGGCAGACCCTCCTGATGGCCGTGCTCGCTGTTGCGGCGGGCACGGCCGCATCGCGTGAGCTGATCGAGTCGGAGCGCTGCCGAGCCGCCCTCGGCGCCCTGCAGGACGCGCAGGCGGAGGCGGTCACGAAGCGGGCGGGCGCCTCCCCCGCGAAACCCCTCGATGGCGAGACAGCCAAACGTCTGGAGGCGTTGCGCCGTCAGGCCGCCCGCGCCTGCCTGGGGGGAACGGGGGACCCGACACCGCACGCCGGGCAACCCGCGCCGGCCCCGCTCGACCGGCGGTCGACGCCCCGGCCGCTCGCGTCGCCCGTGCTGCCGCCGGCCCCCATGACGCCCGCGCCTGTGCCTCCCGCGCCTCCGTTGACGGTGCTCAGCTGCGACAGCAGCGGTTGCTGGGCGAGCGACGGCTCGCGGCTGCAGCAGCTCGGCCCCCACCTGCTCGGCCCACGCGGCTTGTGCACCCAGCAGGGCCTGATGCTGAACTGCCCGCCTTGATGCCGCGCCGCCGCCGCCATCGCGCGACGCCCCACCACGAGCGCGCGCCGTGCCGCGTTGCGCGCTCGCGAGCGGGGGCGTAATCTCGCCGCAGCGCCGCACGCGCGAGAACCGGGGAGCGCCGCCATGGATGCGCACACCAACGCCTTTCGTGAGTTCGAGTTGGCCGGCTGGAACGACGCCGGAATCAGCAAGCGCTACGACGCCGACCTGGGCAGCGTGACCGCGCAGTCGGTGCCCGCCCTGCTGGACGCGGCCGTTGTGCGGCCCGGGGCGCGTGTGCTCGACGTGGCCACCGGCGCCGGCCACGCGGCCGCCGCCGCCGCACGGCTTGGTGCCGAAGCGACCGGCATCGACTTCTCCGCGGTGCAGATTCGCCTCGCGCACGAACGCCACCCGGGCGTGCGCTTCGAAGTCGCCGACGCGGCGGCGCTGCCGTTCGACGCGCAGCGGTTCGACGCCGTGGTCAGCAGCTTCGGCATGCTGCACTTTCCCGATCCCGACGCGGCCGCGCGCGAGGCGTTCAGGGTGCTCAAGCCCGGCGGCCGCCTGGCTTTCACCGTCTGGGATGCGCCCGACAGGACGGTGGCGCTCGGCGCGCTGCTCGGCGCCATCCGCCGCCACGGCACGCTCGACGTCGGCCTGCCCGCGGGGCCCGGCTTCTTTCAGTTCAGCGAGCCCGCGGCCTGCGAGCGGCTGTTGCGCGGCGCCGGCTTCGAAGCGCTGGTGATTGCGCAGGTGACGCAGGTCTGGCGGGTCCCGAGCCCCGACGCGGCCTTCGACACCTTGCTGCACGCGACGGTGCGAACCCGCGCGATGCTGCTCGCGCAGACCCACGAGGCGATCGAGCGGATCCGTGCCGCGATGCACGAGGCGCTCGCGCCGTACCGCCGCGACGACGGCTACGAGCTGCCCATGCCGGCTGTTCTGGCCTCGGCGGCGCGTCCGGCCACCGACTGATCGCGAGCGGCAGCTGCCGCGCGATCGGGCACGCGCCGGGTCGTGGACCTCAGCTGCGGTCGGGCACGTACATGTAGCCGGCGTTGCGCACCGTGCGGATGACCCGCGGCTCGCCGCTCGGGTCGGGCTCGATCTTGCGGCGCAGGCGGCCGATGCGGATGTCGATCGAGCGGTCGAAGGGCTCCCATTCGCGGTTGCGGGTGTGCATCAGCAACTGGTCGCGCGACAGCACGCGGTTGGGGTTGGCCAGGAAGACGCGGATCAGGTCGTACTCCATCGCCGTCATCGCGAGCTCGGCATGGTCGCCCGTGCCGTCGAACAGGCGGCGCGAATCGAGCTCGATCTCGCAGCGCCCGAAGCGCTGCCGCGACGCCGGCGTGGCCGCCGCGGGCTGGCCGGTGTCGGCCGCCGGCCGGGCCTGCATGCGCCGCAGCACGCTCTTCACACGCGCCAGCAGTTCGCGCGGATCGAAGGGTTTGGCGATGTAGTCGTCGGCGCCGACCTCGAGGCCGACCACCCGGTCGATCACGTCGGCCGAGCCCGTCACCATCACGATGCCGACGTCGTAGCGGTCGCGCAGGAAGCGCGCCAGCAGCAGGCCGTCCTCGCCGGGCAGGCGCAGGTCGAGCAGCACCAGGTCGGGCAGATCGCGCTCCAGCTCGGCCCGCATCGCCGTCCCGTCGGCGGCTGCGCGCACGCCGTAGCCGTGGTTGCCGAGGTACTCGAGCAGCATGGCGCGCACCGACGGGTCGTCGTCGACGATCAGGAGGTTGGCGGGGGCGGAGGCCATGGCGCGGATTCTGCGACGCGCACGGCGCCGCGAAAAGCCCTAGTCCGTAAGGAAATCTCGGTTCCGCAGCCGTCGTGCGGCGTCTGCGACGCGGCAAATACACGGCGGCAACAAAGCGCCGCAAGGCAGCAGCCTCCGCGCGGATACCGCGCGCGCCGACAGTCCTGCGTTCGCCAGCCGGGCGCTGGAGGACGGGCGCGCAGCGCAGATCGAAGCCGCCATGCTCAAGGCCTACCGCTGGCAGTACATCGTCTCCGGCGTCTCGGAGCCGCGTTTCCAGAAGGTGCTGTTCTCGCTCGTCGACGACGCCCAGGGCGCGCGCATCCAGCAGGCGCTGGCGCCGCTCGCCTACGCGGTTCCCGCGCAGCCGCGGATGCCGCTGCCGATGGCGGCCTGAGCGCAGCCCG
>DASWVR010000131.1:0-1512 GCA_036401155.1 Piscinibacter sp.
GCCTTCGACGACGCGCGCGGCGAGCCCGCCGTGCAAGCCCTCGACGAAGGCGTCCGCGCAGGTGGCGCGCAGCGCCGCGGTGATGGCGTCGGGGTGGGCGGTGCCGCCCAGCAGCAGGTTCTCGGCGACGGTGCCGTCGAACATCTCGGCCTGCTGCGGGATCAGCGTCGCGATGCCGCGCAGGATGGATGCGGTCTCGGGCGCAGGGATCGCGTCGAAGCTCACGACCGCGTCGGCCGGGGTGTCGAGCCCGGCGAGCAGGCGCAGCAGCGTGCTCTTGCCCGCGCCGCTGGGGCCGACCAGCGCGTAGCGACGGCCGCGTTCGAGTTCCAGATGCGGGATGTCGATCGTCGCACCGGCGCGGTCGGCGCCCGCATGGGCGAAACGCAGGTCGGCGACGGTCATGCGCTGCCAGGGTTCGCCGTCGGCAGTGCAACGCGCGGGTTCGGCGGACTCGCGCACCGCGAACACCGGCTGCGCCGAGGCGAAGTCGGCACGTTGGCGCGACAGCGACTGGAAGTGCGAGGCGATCGCGGTGATCACGCCGCCAGCCTGCTGCGAATATTCGTACACCATGAAGACCTTGCCCAGCGCAATGCCCGTGGCAACCCCAGCAGCCGCCTCGGCGCCGATCAAACCGGCCGCCTGCGCGGCATACACGGCGACGAGGATGCACCACAGCAGGCTCGCGAGGAGGTCGACGGCCGCCCATTTCCCCTCGTTGATGACGATGCTGCGCTTGAGCGGCCCCGCCATCGCCTCCAACCGCGCCGCGATCAGGCGCGCGACGCCTTCGGCGCGGCGCAGCGCGAGCACCGACAGCACGTTGCCGAGCACGTCGACCATGGTCGCGGACCACGCACGCTCGGCGCGGTTGGTGTCGACGGCGATCTTCATCATCACGCGGTCGAAGCGCGTGATCATCAGCGCGATGAGGCCGTAGCCGATCACCGCGACGCTGCCGACGAGCGTGGAGATCAGCCACAGCGCGACGATGGGGCCGATGAGCTGCACGGTGTTCTGCAGGTAGATGAACTGGCTCTGCGCGAAGTCGTACAGCGCGCCCGTGGTCTGTTGCACGCGGTGCGTGATCTCGCCGGAGTGGTGGCGCTCGTGCCACGCCAGCGGCGCGCGCATCAGGCGTCCGACGAGCAGCGCCGACAGGCGTTCGCGCACGCGCAGCGCGACGTTGCGTTCGAGGATGCGGCCGGGGCCGTGCAGCAGCCAGGTCGCGACGATGGCCGTGAACACGAGGATCAGCCAGCGCCCGGCGTCGGACAGTGCCTCGAGCCCGCCCTTCTGGATCGCGTTGATCGCGTTGCCGGCGAACCACGGCACGGCGAGCTTGAAGAGCTGGGAGGCGAGCAGCAGGCCGAAGGCGCCGAAGATCAGGTGGCGCACGCCCTCCGCGTGCAGCCACAGCGCGCGGTACATCGCCGGCAGGCTGGCCGGGCGCTCATGGGCGGCCTCCGCCTCGCTGACGGCCGCAGCCTCCGCCTGCACCACGCGTTC
>DASWVR010000132.1:0-8979 GCA_036401155.1 Piscinibacter sp.
CCGTCAGCCATCGCGGGTCCACGCGGCGCCGCACGATCAACGAGATCAACATGGTGCCGTTCATCGACGTCATGCTGGTGCTGCTGATCATCTTCATGGTGACCGCCCCGCTCATCACCACCGGCCTCGTAGACCTGCCCACCGTGGGCAAGAGCAAGCAGCGCCCCGACCACGTGATCGAGGTCGTGGTCGGCAGCGAGGAGTCGGTGCGCATGCGCCTGGACGGCAAGGAGGCGCAGAGCGTGCCCTTGCGCAACATCGCCGCGCGCGTACGCGAAGCGCAAGGCGGCGACGCCAACACGCCGGTGGTCATCTCGGCCGACAAGGCGGTGCGCTACGAGGCGGTCGTGAAGGTGATGGACAGCCTGCAGAAGGCCGGCGTGCTGCGCGTGGGGCTGTCGGTCAAGTCGGGCTCATGAACAGCGCCGTGCTCCAGCGCGACCCCCTGATGCCGCGCCCGCCGGGCGGCATGGGGCCGGGCTTGGTGCTCGCGCTGTCCATCCACGGCCTGCTGGTGCTGGCGCTGGCATTCAGCGTGCGCTGGCGCGCGAGCGAACCCGAGGGCGTGGAGGCCGAGCTGTGGGCCGCCGTGCCGCAGATCGCCGCGCCGCCGGCGCCCGCTCCCGAGCCGCAGCCGGTGATCAAGCCGGCGCCGCCACCGCCGCCACCCCAGCCGGTGCAGCGCAGCGAACCCGAGCCCGATGCGCAGATCGCGATCGAGAAGGCCAAGCGCGAAGAGCGCGAGCGCCTGAAGAAGGAAGAAGAAGAAGAGAAGGAACGACTGGCCGAGAAGCGCAAGCAGGAAGAAGCGCAGAAGCTCGCCGAGCAGCGCAAGCGGGAGCAGGAGGAAAAGCGCAGAAGAGAGCTGGAAGACCAGCGCATCGCCGCGCTGCGCGAAGAGAACCTCAAGCGCATGCTGGGCCAGGCGGGCGCGACCGGCACGCCGTCCTCCACCGGCACCGCGGCCCGGACCGCAGGCCCCTCGTCGGGCTACGCCGGGCGAATCAAGGCGCGCATCAAGCCGAACATCGTGTTCGGCGACAGTGTGAGCGGCAACCCGCTCGCCACGGTCGAAGTGAAACTCGCGCCGGACGGCACCATCGTCGGCAGGCGCCTGGTCAAGAGCAGCGGCGTGCAGTCGTGGGACGACGCGGTGCTGCGCGCGATCGACAAGACCGAGGTGCTGCCGCGCGACGTCGACGGGCGGGTGCCGCCGTCGTTCGAGATCGACTTCAGGCCGCGGGATTGAGCGACGAGCGTTCTCCCGCCGCCGCCGTCCGGAAGGGAGAGTTTCGGCGCACCATCCTCCGCGCACGCACCATCCTCCGCGCGCCATTCCCCGTTCGGACTGAGCCTGTCGAAGTCCCGTGGTGCGCGTGCGCTTCGACAGGCTCAGCGCGAACGGGGGCGGGTGGACACACAAGTCCGGCCGTCACGCCGGTGCCCGATCGAAGGCGCGAGCCGGATTCTCATCCAGGCGGTCGACCGAATTCGCGGATGAAGCGCCGATCGATCCGGTCCT
Source organism: Piscinibacter sp. (assembly GCA_036401155.1). Lineage (GTDB taxonomy): Bacteria > Pseudomonadota > Gammaproteobacteria > Burkholderiales > Burkholderiaceae_C > Albitalea. The sequence continues at coordinate 1,523 of DASWVR010000132.1, forward strand.
TCCACCACCAGACCCAGCGTCCCTCGGCCGACCAGTCGCCCCACGAAGCGATCGCGACGCGCCCCCCGCAGGACAACAGGTTCAGCGAGCGTCGCTGCGGCCGATAGGGCTGGAGTTCGCCGCCGGCCACGAAGCGCCGCAGGTTCAGCGCCAGCGGCGGGCCGGCCCGCACCGCGTAGACGCCGCTGCGCGGCCGCGGGGCGTCCAGCCGCGTCGCCACGTCGCCGGCGGCGAACACCTCCGGGTGCGAGCTGCTCTGCAAGGTCGGCCCGGTCGCGATGAAACCCTGCTCATCGAGCGCGAGGCCGCTTTCGCGCAGCCACGGCGGCGCGCCATTGCCGATGGCAACGATCGGCGCGTCGCAGGCGAGCCTGCCGCCGTGCCGGCCGAGCACCACGTGTTCGTCGGCCACCTGCTCACAGGTGTCCTCGAACAAGGTCACGCCGCATCGCTTGAGCGCCTTGCGCGCGCGCGCCTGCACGCCCGCCGGATGCGAGGCGAGCGGCGGTGGCCCGCCGGTGACGAGGCTCACACGGCCGCGGCCGGCGAGGCGGTGCTGCAGCGCCATCGCGAGCTCGACGCCGCCCGCGCCGCCGCCGATCACCACCACGTTGACGGCGCGTCCGTCGGCCATTGCCAGCAGGCCGCTCCACAGCTGCGCGAACCGCTCCATCGGCCGCACGAACAGCGCGCGCTCGCGTGCGCCGGCGATCGCATCGCGGTCGATGACGCCGCCGATGTCGACGCTCAGCGTGTCGTACGGCAGCACCGCGCCGGTGGACAGCGTGACGCTGCGCGCCGCCGCATCGATGGCGACGGCGGCCGCCTGCGTGAAGTCGGCACGCGCCGCCGCGGCCAGCGGCGCGAGCGGGATGAGCGCCTGGTCGGCGGTGTAGTGGCCGGCCACCACACCGGGCATCATCCCCGAGTAGACCAGCTGCGGATGCGGCGAAACGAGCGTCAGCCCGGCGCCGGCCAGCGGCTGGCGGGCCAGTTCGCGCAGCACATGCACATGGGCGTGGCCGCCGCCCAGCAGCACCAGGCGCTTCAAGGCTCGAAGCGAAGGTCGGCCAGGTGGCCGAGGCTGCGCATCCTGGTGTTGTCGGCATCGGCGCCGACGGCCACGCCGACCAGCGGCGGCAGTCGATCCGTTTCGGTGCCGAACAGCCGCAGGAAGTCTGCGGCGATGTCGCGCCGCTCGTGGGTCCAGTGCTGCAGCGGGTCGCCGGCGCCGCGCAGCACGAGGTAGCGCAGCCGCGCGGTGTAGGGGCTGACCAGCTCCGTGTCGCGCGGCAGCTTCGAGTCCCACACATAGCAGACGGTGGCCGACGGCAGCGGTTCGTTGCTGCGCGAGCGGGCGAGCCGCAACAGCTGGCGTTCGAAGAAGGGCACGTGTCGCAGCGGCATGTCCCACAGGGTGCACACCTTCAGCGCACTGTCGTCGCTGTCGCGCCGGCGCAGGTCGGCGGCGGCGTTGGACCGATCGACACGCCAGTCCCACGCGAGATGCACAGGCGATGATGCAAGCCGAAGCGGGTGAACCAGGTTGCCGTAGGACGCCTGCGCCGCCACCCGCAGGGCCCGGCGGCCTTCGAGCGCCACGATGGAGAAGCCGGTGACCGGCTCGGCCTGGCGCGGCAGGCCGACCACCCGCCACGGCGGCACGGGTTCGCTGCCGCTGCCGGCAAACGGCTGCAGCGCCGCGGCGGCGATGATCGGAGAGGCCAGGAGCCCGAAGGCGGCGAGAAGGCGGTACAGCCGTGAAGGCGAACGGGTCATCGGCAGGATCAGCGGCCCGTCGCGTTGAGGGACCAGTCGTAGTCGAGGTGTGCAACCGGCATTGTCTTCGCTCGCAGCAACCCCCGCCCGGCCGGCTCGTCGGGCCCGTGCTGGCGCCGCGCCGGCAGGAGGCATAAGCTTGTTCGCCGGCCGGACGGCGTACTGGAGCGCCCGGTAGCTGGGACGTGGCCGGATCGAGCGAAAGGACTGCCCATGTTGTCCGATGCCTCTGTCACGACCATGTTGCCGGTCAAGGACATGGACCGCGCCCGCAGCTTCTACGAGGGCTGCCTGGGGTTGAAACCCGGCGGCTTCAAGCCGGACGGAAAGTTCGTCTATACCGTGGGCGGCAGCACGCTCGCGCTGTTCCCGAAGCCGGAAGGGACCAAGGCCGACCATACGGCGATCAGCTTCCAGGTGGAGGACATCGCCGCCAGCATCGAAGAGATGAAGCGAGCGGGAGTGACGTTCGAGGACTACGACTTCCCCGGGTTGAAGACGGTGAACCACGTCTGCGTGCTCGGAGCCGAGAAGGCGGCATGGTTCAAGGATACGGAGGGGAACTATCTCTGCATCCACGAAGACCTCCCGCAGGCGTAGCAGCCGCGGACCGACGGCCAACGCGTTGCAGGCGATCGTCAGGACGCCCATCTGCTGCTGACGGCTCCAGCCGCTCGAATCCGGCGCTCGGCTCCTCAGCCGCGCTGCCACGCGTGGAACCGCGCCACCCATTCGAGCAGGCGCTGCGGCTGGTGGTTTCGCTTCCACTCGCCGGCGGCGAACTTGTTGGCCTCGGCCATCGTCGGGTAGGTGTGGATGGTGCCGAGGATCTTGTTGAGCCCGAGCCCGTGTTTCATCGCGAGCACGTACTCGGCGAGCAGGTCGCCGGCATGCGCGGCGACGATGGTGACGCCGAGGATGCGGTCCTTGCCGGGCACGGTGAGCACCTTGACGAAGCCTTCGGCGGCGCCGTCGGCGATCGCGCGATCGAGGTCGTCGACGCCGTAGCGCGTGACTTCGTAGGCGATGCCCTGCTCCTTCGCCTCCTGTTCGTTGAGGCCCACACGCGCGACCTCGGGCGCGATGAAGGTGGCCCACGGAATCACCGTGTAGTCGGCCTTGAACTTCTTGAAGCCACCGAACAGCCCGTTGACCGCCGCGTACCAGGCCTGGTGCGACGCGGTGTGGGTGAACTGGAAGGGCCCGGCGACGTCGCCGCAGGCGAGGATGTTCGGGTAGATCGTCTGCAGGTACTCGTTGGTGGCGATCGTCTTGCCCGCCGGAATGCCCAGCTCCTCCAGCCCGAAACCCTGGAGCCGCGCCGCGCGCCCGACGGCGCACAACAGCTGGTCGAACGCGATGCGCCGCTCGGCGCCGGCGCTCTCGACGACGATGAACTTGTGGCCGCCCTCCTGCTCGCAGCGCAGGGCCTGGTGGCCGACGAGCACCGTCACGCCGTCGCGCTCCAGCGCCTGCCGGGCGAAGGCCGACACCTCCTCGTCCTCGCGAGTCATCAGGCGCGGCAGCATCTCGATCTGCGTGACGTCGGTGCCGAGCCGCGCGAAGGCCTGCGCCAGCTCGCAGCCGATCGGCCCGCCGCCCAGCACCACCAGGCGGCGCGGCTGCTCGCGCAAGTCCCACAGCGTGTCGCTGGTGAGGTAGCCCACGTCGGCAAGGCCGGGCAGCGGCGGCACGAACGGCGCGGCGCCCGTGGCGACGACGATGGTCTTCGTCGTCAACGTCTGCTTCCTGCCCTCGCCGAGGTCGATCTCGACGGTCCACGGGTTCACGATCTTCGCGCGCCCCTGCAGCACCTCGACGCCGAGGCCGGTGTAGCGCTGCACCGAATCGTGCGGCTCGATCTCGCGCACCACCTTCGCGACGCGCTCCATCACCTCGGCGAACTGCAGCGTCGCCTCGGCGCGCGCGATGCCGTAGTGCGGCGCATGCCTGATCTGGTGCGCGAGCGTCGCGGTCCTGATCAGCGCCTTGCTCGGCACGCAGCCGGTGTTGAGGCAGTCGCCGCCCATCTTGTGCGCCTCGACCAGCGTCACCTTGGCCTTCACCGCCGCAGCGATGTAGCTCGTCACGAGCCCTGCCGCACCCGCGCCGATGACGACCATGTTGCGGTCGAAGCGGCGCGGCTTGCGCGGCGCCCACTTCGCGTAGACCTTCCGCCGCTGCACGGCGTCGACGACCTTCTTGGCGATCAGCGGGAAGATGCCCAGCAGGATGAAGGACCCGATCAACCCCGGCGAAAGGATGCCGCGCAGCGAGTCGATCTTCGCGAGCTGCGTGCCGGCATTCACGTACACCACCGTGCCGGCCAGCATGCCCAGCTGGCTCACCCAGTAGAAGGTGCGCGCCCTCATGCGCGTCAGGCCCATCAGCAGGTTGATGACGAAGAACGGCACCAGCGGCACGAGGCGCAGCGTGAAGAGGTAGAAGGCCCCGTCACGCTCGATGCCACGGTCGATCTCGTCCAGGCGCGCGCCGAAACGAGACTGCACGCTGTCGCGCAGCACATAGCGCGCGGCCAGGAAGGCGAGTGTCGCGCCGATGCTGGACGCGAACGACACGATGATGGTGCCCGCCAGCAAGCCGAAGATCGCGCCCGCCGCCAATGTGAGCACCGTCGCTCCGGGAAACGAGAGCGCCACGCTGACGATGTAGACGACGAGGAAGGCGCCGATGAACAAGGCCGGCCGTGCCTCGTACGCCGCGGCCAGATCGCCCTGCCGCTGCTTGATGGTCTCGAGGCTGAGGAACCGCCCGAGATCGAAGACGAAGAAGGCCGCGATCAGCGCGAGCAGCACCCCGAGCACGAGCAGTTTCTTGCGCGACATCGCTTCCCTTCCTTGTTGTTGTGCCGGCCCGCGCCACGCCGGCGTCAAAGCGCCGCGGGGCTACGCCGCCCAGATGGTAGTGGCCTCACGACGAATGCGTGCGCGCAGCCGCGGCGCCACGACGCGGTCGAGCGACCAGGCGCCGGGTCCCCACAGCAGCAGACCGGCCAGCAGGCTGCCCCAGAAGACATGCTGCTGCAAGGCGGCGGGCGCGATGTCCGCCAGGCTCGCCACCGCGACCGCGTTGAGCACGAACAGGCCCGCCGCCGCGAATCGCCCGGCCAGGCCCAGCACCAGCAGCACCGGCAGCACCAGCTCGCCGCCTGTGCCGAGCCAGGCGGCCAGCGTCGGCGACAGCAGCGGCACGTGGTATTCGTCGACGAACAGCGCGAGCGTCGTGTCCCAGTCGGTGAGCTTGGTCAGGCCCGCGCTGAGGAAGACGTTCGCGACGTAGAGCCGCGCGAGCAGCAAGGCGGCGGGCTGCAGGCGCTCCAGGCCATCGACGGCGCGCTCGGACGCGGCCCACAGCGTCGCGGTCCAGGAAGGGGTGCTCGAGTTCATTTCGTGTGCCTCCGACAAGGATGCGCTTCAGTCGTCGAGGACACGAATACCTTTCAGCCAGTGCTGCTGCAGCGCTGCCGCGAGCCAGGCGCCGAAGTCGAATCCTTCGCCGGCGTGCGAGAGGGCGGCACCGAGATCGCATCCCGCGAGCAGCCGGCGGGTCCAGCGCGCGGTCGCTGCGTCCACCGGCGAGACGATGGCCCTCCAGCCGCTGCGCGAGACGATCGCGCTTTCACCCTGCCGGCGCGCCAGCAGCTCGCGCAGCGGCTCGAAAGCGGCATCGTCGCCGGCACGGTGCGCCGCGTGGATGGAAACGATCGGCCAGCACGACTCGACGAGCGCCATGCCGGGCATGAATTCGGGCATGAGCCGCCCCGCATCCGTGTCCGACAGGCGCGCGAGGGAGCCCGCGTCGAGCGCCGCGTCGGCGGCACGTTCGCAGCAGTGCAGCGCCCAGTCGAGGCGCGCGCAGTCGGAGAGGTAGGGCCAGTCGGCCAGCTGGGCATGCGCGGCGATCGCTGCCGCGAAACCATCGCCCCACTCGCCGAGGTCGCCGTGGCGCGGCGGCGCGGCGCGCCAGAACTCGCGCGCCAGCTGGTCGAAGTCTTCGGGGCCGAGCAGCATCTGCACGGTCGGAAAGGCCGCCGCCAGCGCGCGTTGCGCGGCGGCGTCGCCGTTGAGCCGGTACGCCTGCAGGCCGCGCAAGGCACGCGCACCGGTTTCGCGGGTGGCGATCGCGCAGGCATCGGCGCGCGGCGCGAACAGCGCGGCCAGCAGCTCGCGCTGGCGTTCGCCTTCGGCCTCAACGGTCTTCGACACGCCGGTTTCGACCTTCATGCAGTTTGCGTCGCGGTGTCGCGCATCAGCAGCGTGGCCTGCTGCGCCTCGCCGAGCAGCACGTCGAGCGGCGGCAGCCCCGTGTCCCATTCCAGCAGAGTCGGCAGCGGTCCGAAACGGCGCACCGCGTGGCGGTACACCTCCCACACTTCCGGGCGAACCCGGCTGCCGTGGTCGTCGATGACGATGTCCTCGGTGCGGCAGTAGCCGGCGAGATGGATCTCCCCGGCAACGCCGACCGGCAGCGCGTCGATGAACGCCGTGCACGACGCCACCGGGTCGGGCGCGCCGGCGTTCAGCGCGTTGACCATCAGGTTGTTGACGTCGAGCAGCATGGCGCAGCCGGTGCGGCGGCACAACGCGGCGAAGAAGTCGGGCTCGGGGATGCGGTCGTGGTCGAACGAGAGATAGGCCGACAGGTTCTCGACCAGGATCGGCCGCCCGAGGCGCTCCTGCACACGCGACACGTTGGCGCACAGGATGTCGAGCGAGGCCTCCGTGAAGGCGATCGGCAGCAGGTCGTTGGCGTGCACTGCGCCCTGCCCCGCAGCGAGCGGCGCGCGTGCGAACGAGGCATGGTCGGAGACACGCACGGGCTCGATGCGCCGCACCAGGCGCTCGAGGCGGTCGAGGTGCCAGGGGTCGAGCCCCGCAGCGGAGCCGAGCGCGAGGCCGACGCCGTGCAGGCTCACCGCGTAGCGCTCGCGTGCCGCGTGCAGCACCGCCAGCGCGGCCCCGCCGTCGGCGAAGAAGTTCTCCGAATGGACTTCGACGAAACCGAGCGGCGGCGTGCGCTCCATCACCTCAGCGTAATGGGGATGCCGCAGGCCGATGCCGGCGTGCATCGCGTCGCTCGATGGCAGGGTGCTCACGCGGCCGGCGGCTCTGCAGCCTGCCTACATCTTGGCGCCGGGCTTCTTCGCCTCGTCGGCGGTCTTGCCGCCCATCTTGGCGCAGGTGCCCTTGGCCACGTACTTCCACTCGTCCGGCGCGTTGTCGGTCTTGCTCTGGCCGGCGCACGAGTGCGTGCCGGACACGTTGGCGCAGTCGTTCTGGCCGGCCTTGGCGATGCCGTAGCACTTCTCCTTGGCGGCGGCTTTCTCGTCGGCGGCGCTGGCCCCCGAAAGCAAGCCGAGGGCGAGAACGGAAGCGAGGGCTGAGGACGTGATCAGGCGGTGGTTCATGGCTGCATCTCCAGAAGGTGTGATCGGTGGTGTGATTGCCGTCCCCGCAAGGACAGCGTGCATCAGTCGTCGGCCTGCCGCCGTTCTTACATGGTAGCGGCGCAGGCACCTGCGCGCCGCCGGCTGATCAGAGCGCCGATCCGCCCTGCGCCTGGGGCGAGCGCCAGCCGCGCCGCGCGCCGCGGCGAACCGCCGTCAGCAGCGAGCGCGACAGCGCCGCCAGCACGGCCGCGCCGATGCCCCCGGCGAC
>DASWVR010000133.1:0-19524 GCA_036401155.1 Piscinibacter sp.
CGCGCCGCCCGTCACGCTGTCGTCGCCGCGCCTCGTCGCCACCCTGTGGGCGCAGACCGGCGGCACGCTGCGCGGCAAGGTCATCGAGACGCAGCCAGCGCGCGCGCGCGAGATCGACGCCGAGGAGCCGTGGGTCAGCGAGGCATCCACGGCCCTGCCCGAGCTGATTCGCGAGATCAACAAGACCAGCAACAACATCGCGGCGCGCAGCCTGCTGCTGTCGCTCCATGCGGCGCCGGGCCGCGGCACACCGCTGCTGGGCGCGCAGACGCGGGTGAACGCGTGGCTGCGCACGCAAGGGCTGGCCGATGGCGACATCCGCATCGACGTCGGTTCGGGCCAGTCGCGCAGCGAACGCGGCAAGCCGCGCGCGATGGTGCAGCTGCTGCGCAACGCCTGGCGCGGCGTGGCATCGAAGGTGTTCGTCGATTCCCTGCCGATCGCCGGCGTCGACGGCACGCTGGCGCATCGCATGCGCAGCGGCCTGGCCGCGGGCCAGGCCCATCTCAAGACCGGCACCCTGCACGACACCCGCGCGCTGGCCGGCTACGTGCGGGCCAGGAGCGGCAAGGTGTATGCGGTGGCGGCGATCGTCAACCATCCGCTCGCTGCTCGCGCCACGCCCACGCTCGATGCCTTCATCGAGTGGGTTGCGAGGAACGGCTAAGCCGTTCCTCGCCTGCGGTGGAATGAACTGCTCCTCCAGCCTCCTCCGGGAGGAGGCTCCAGCTTGAATGACGAACGGCCTTGCGGCCGGCTGTCGGGGCTGGCTCGTGCGGGACCGCTTCTACGGTTGATCCGGCACCTTGTCGAGCTCGGCCAACCACACCGTCGCCGAAGAGTCGCTGGGCGCGCGCCAGTCGCCACGCGGCGACAGGGAACCGCCCGAGCCGACCTTGGGCGAGTTGGGCACGCACGAGCGCTTGAACTGGCTGGTGGCGAAGAAGCGGTGCAGGAAGATGCGCAGGTTCTTCTTGATCTCGCCGAGCCCGTATTGGTTGCGCGACACGTCAGGCCCGTCGGGCCAGCGCCCCTGGTCGCGGTCGTGCCAGGCGTGGTGCGCGAGGAAGGCGATCTTCGACGGCGTGAAGCCGTAGCGCACGACGTGGAAGAGGTTGAAGTCCTGCAGTTCGTAGGGGCCGATGACAGCCTCGGTGCTCTGGCCGGGCTGCTTGTCGTCGCTACCGGGGACGAGTTCGGGGCTGATCTCGGTGTCGACGATGTCCAACAGCACCGCGCTGCCCTGTTCGCCCACCTGCTTGGTCTGCGCCACCCAGCGCACCAGGTGCTTGATCAGCGTCTTGGGCACGCTCGCGTTCACGTTGTAGTGCGACATGTGGTCGCCCACGCCGTAGGTGCACCAGCCGAGCGCCAGTTCGCTCAGGTCGCCGGTGCCCACGACGATGCCATGGTGGAAGTTGGCGAGGCGGAACAGGTGGCTGGTGCGCTCGCCCGCCTGCACGTTCTCGAAGGTCACGTCGTGCACCGGCTGGCCGTCCGCGTAGGGGTGTCCCAGGTCCTTGAGCATCTGCTCGCAGCTCGGCCGGATGTCGATCTGCTGCGCGCTGCAGCCCACGGCCTGCATCAGCCGCAGCGCCTGGTCCAGCGTGCGCGTGCTGGTGGCGAAGCCGGGCATCGTGTAGCCGAGGATGTTGGTGCGCGGCAGCCCGAGCAGGTCCATCGCCTTGGCGCAGACCAGGAGCGCGTGCGTCGAATCGAGGCCGCCCGACACGCCGATCACGAGCTTGTCGATGCCGGTGGCCGACAGCCGCTGCAGCAGCGCCTGCACCTGGATGCTGTAGACCTCGTGGCAGCGTTCATCCTTGCTGCGCGGATCGGCGGGCACGTAGGGGAAGCGCGGCACCTCGCGGCGCAGCGGCAGCGCCCCGTCGACGGGCAGGCCGAGTTCGAACGGCACGTGCCGGAACGCGGCGACGTGCTCGCGGTGCAGCGCCGCGGCGTGGCCGAAGCTCGTCATGCGCATGCGTTCGTGCTGCAGCCGTTGCAGGTCCACGTCGCCGGTGATCATGTGGGAGTCGTTGGAGAAGCGTGCCGACTCGGCCAGCAGCTCGCCGTTTTCGTAGATCAGCGCCTGGCCGTCCCACGCGAGGTCGGTGGTCGATTCGCCGAGGCCGGCCGACGAGTACAGGTAGGCCGAGATGCAGCGCGCCGACTGGATGTCGACCAGGCGATGGCGGTAGGCCGATTTGCCCACCGTGATGTTGCTGGCCGACAGGTTCACGAGCACCGTCGCGCCGGCGAGCGCCGCATACGACGACGGCGGGATCGGCACCCACACGTCCTCGCAGATCTCGACGTGAAAGCGCAGCAGTGGCACATCCTGCGATTCGAAGAGAAGCCGGTTGCCGAAAGGCACGCGCGAGCCGAGCAGTTCGACCTCGTCGGACACGGCGTTGCTCGCCGGATTGAACTGCCGCCCTTCGTAGAACTCGCCGTAGTTGGGCAGGTAGGTCTTGGGCACGATGCCCAGCAGACGCCCGCGCTGCACGACCGCGGCGCAATTGAAGAGTCGCTGCTCCACGCGCAGCGGCAGCCCGACGACGGCGGCAAGCGGCAGCCGGGCCGAAGCCTCGATGACCCGCGCCAGCGCTGCCTCGCACGCATCGAGCACAGCCTGCTGATGGAACAGATCGTCGCAGGTATAGGCCGACAGTCCCAGTTCCGGGAACACGACCAGCGCCGCACCCGCCTGCGCGGCCTCGCCCATCATGCGGCAGGTCTGCTCGGCGTTGTGGGCAGGGTCGGCGATGCGGTTCGCCGGCACCGCCACGGCGACACGCGCAAAACCGTGGCTGTAGAGATTGAAGAAGCGGGAGGTCTCGGTCATGACTCGCATTGTGCTGCCCGGGCACGGCGAGTATCCCTGCTTGGCCGGGCCGGCGCAGCCATCGCGCCTCCAGGCCCTGGTGGCGCCGCCGGCAATGCGACGCGTGGGGTCGGCTGTCGGGCGAGATCAGACGATGTTGCGGGCCAGGCTGGCCATGCCGACGGCGCAGGCGAAGAACACGAAAAGCAGCCAGTTGGGCAGATAGCCGTTCGGCGCGCGGGTGCGGCGGTGACGTTGTTTGTCAGTCATGTGAACTCCGAAGAACAAATGCGGCTCCCGCGGAACCTCCTCGAACGGTCCAGAGCCTCGATCCGGACCGCTGGCGCATGGATTAGCGAAGTTCATGCCAGGAATCGGACCCGGCGCGCATAAGTCACGCACACACCAGACGGTTGCGTCCCTCCCTCTTGGCGCGGTAGAGCGCCTGGTCGGCACGTTCGATCGCGGCGACGATGCTTTCGCCGCCGCGGCATTCGGCCAGCCCGGCCGAGCAGGTGATCCGCACGTTGGCAGGCAGCCCGGGGAAGCGTGTGACGGCCAGCCCGGTCAGCAGCCGCTGAACGCACAACTCGGCCTGCAACGCGTCGGTGGCGCCCAGCATGAGCAGGAATTCCTCCCCGCCCCAGCGCGAGAGCACGTCGATCCCGCGCAGCTGGCCGCGCGCCAGCTCGGCGAAGCCGCGCAGCACGGCGTCGCCGGCAGCGTGGCCATGCTCGTCGTTGACGGCCTTGAAGTGGTCGAGGTCGATCAGCACCAGGCACATCGGCGTGTTGCCGCGCACGCAGCGAAGCGACTCCTCGGCCATGCGCTCGAGCATCGCGCGCCGGTTCAGGCAGCCGGTCAATTCGTCGCGCGTGGCCAGTTCGCGGATGCGCTCGAGCGCGCTCGACAGGGCCTCGCGCTGCTGGCGCGACCGTTCGCGCATGCCGTGCAGCCGACCGGTGAGCACGACCACCCCGGCGACGACGATCGCCACCATCATCAGCCGGGCCGCCTCGGGCCCGACCGGCTCGCCCGCCTCGGGCCCGAATATCCAGTACAGGCTGGCCGCGCCGAACACCGCCAGCGTGTAGACGCCCACGATCAGCACCTGACGCTGCGTCATGCCGAACATGCCGAACATCAGCACGACCGCGAGGATCGGGATCAGCACCGCCCGCGCTGAACCGCTGACGGAGTAGCCCGCCGCGGCACAGAAGATCGCGAAGAACATCTGCTGATAGGTGAGCGACGGGTCCTGCCAGTGCATCACCCGGCCACTGCGGATCAGCGCAAACACCCCCACCATGCCGCCGACCGAAATCGCGATCCAGGGCCACATGTAGCGCCGATCCGTGATGCCGTACTCGTTCAGCAGGAGGATCATCGCCACGCAGGCGAACATCAGCAGGTTAGCCAGGCCCGACTGCGCGAGCCGGATCTGCTGCCGGCGGTCGCGTGTCAGCACGAGGTACTTGATGCGCAGCCACGCCGACTCGCCGCTCGCGCGCGGCCGGCCGTCGAGCGGCGCCTGCGCACGAGTGCTCGCGTGATCGGGCTGGGAGGTGGTTTCGCCGTGCATGGAGTAGCGGGGAACGCGAGTTCCCACGTCTGCGTCTTCGGCGGCTCGGGCGACTTCTGAAGCGGCGCGGGCCGCCCGATGCTCAATACAGCACGCGGCAGCGGATGGTCCCGGGAATCGAGCACAGTTCGTCGAGCGCGACGCGGCTGGCGTTGGTGTCCACGTCGATCACCACGTAGCCCACCTCGTCGTTGGTTCGCAGGTACTGGGCGGCGATGTTGATGCCGGCCGAAGAAAAGCGCTCGTTGACGCGTGCCATAACCCCCGGCACGTTGTGGTGGATGTGCAGCAGCCTGCAGCGGTCGGTGTGCTCGGGCAGCGTGACCTCGGGGAAATTGACGGCCGACGCCGTCGAGCCGTTGTTGCTGTAGCGGATCAGCTTGGCGGCCACTTCACGACCGATGTTTTCCTGCGCTTCGGCAGTGGAGCCGCCGATGTGCGGCGTGAGCAGCACGTTGTCGAAGCGTGTCAGCGGCGACTCGAAGCGCGCATCGTTGCCCTGCGGCTCGACCGGAAAGACGTCGATCGCCGCGCCCTGCAGGTGCTGGCCGTCGAGCGCGGCGGTGAGTGCGTCGATGTCGACGACGGTGCCGCGCGACGCATTGATGAGGTGGCTGCCGGCCTTCATCTGCGCGAGCTGCGCTGCGCCGATCATGTTGCGCGTGGCCGCGGTCTCGGGCACGTGCAGGCTCACCACGTCGGCCACCTTGAGCAGCGCCGGCAGGTTGGGCAGCTGGCGCGCATTGCCCAGGGGCAGCTTGGTTTCGATGTCGTAGAAGACCACCGACATGCCCAGTTGCTCCGCCAGCACGCCGATCTGCGTGCCGATGTGGCCGTAGCCGACGATGCCGAGTGTCTTGCCGCGCACCTCGTAGGAATGAGCCGCGCTCTTGACCCAGCCGTTGCGATGCAGGACGGCGTTCTTGTGCGGTATGCCACGCAGCAGCATGATGATCTCGGCCAGCACCAGCTCGGCCACGCTGCGTGTATTCGAGAACGGCGCGTTGAACACCGGGATGCCGCGCAGCATCGCCGCGCGCAGGTCGACCTGGTTGGTGCCGATGCAGAAGCACCCGATGGCCGTCAGCTTGGGCGCCTGCGCAAGCACCGCCTCGGTCAGCAGGGTGCGCGAGCGGATGCCGAGAAAATGCGCATCGCGGATCATCTCGATCAGCTGCTCGCCCGCGAGCGCCTTGGGCGACGTCGCCACCTGCGTGTAGCCGTCTTGCTCCAGCGCCTGCACCGCCGAGGCATGAATGCCCTCGAGCAGAACGAACTTGAGTTTCTCCTTGGGGACGGACAGGCGCGTGGTCATGGTGGCTCCGGGAATCCCGGGAGACTAACGCCATCGTTGCCGCGCCGCAGCAACGGCCCGCCGAAACTCAGGGACTCTAGGGCCTGTTAACGCTATTGGAGGGTTCGCGTGACTCAGCAAAGCGGCGCCCGCAAGGCGCAAAGCGCACCCGTAGCGGTGCCTACGGGGAGCATTTGCAACGCGGCGGGCGCCGCTTTGCTGAGATCACCCGCAGGGCCGGTGCCTGCGAGGCCACTGGGCGGCGTTGCACGCTCGTTGTGTGGCCGGGCCACACGGCCTCGCGTGCGCCTTGCCCAGTGGCCTCGCAGGCACCGGCGCGAACCCTCCAATAGCGTTAACAGGCCCTAGGCTCTATGCCACCGCTTCCAGTCCGGGTGAGCGAGCGCGGCGCGACGTGTCCACTGGGTGCCGAGGCGCTTGCGCCTCGAAGACAGCCGACGATTCGGAGCCGTCGCGTTCGAGGCGGCCGCCGGCGCTGCGTGCAAGCGCCGCCATGGGACCGTTGCTCGTCATGTACTGCACGTAGACGCGCCGGATCTGCAGGCTGTTGGCGGTGGCGATGCTCGCCTGCAGCAGCCGCTTGCCGATGCCCGACTTGCGGAAGCCCGCGTCCACCGAGATGCCGATCTCGCACACCCGCTCGCGCCCCTCGTCGAAAACCGGGGCGTGGACGAAACCGACCACCCTGCCCTCGACCATGGTGCCCAGCACGATGTCCTGCCCGAATCGGATGCCGTTCACGTACTGCTCGATCAAGTCGTCGGTGGTCACGCAGCAGAAGCGGTTGACCCGGTCGTCCATGTCGAGTGCGTTCAGATGCGCCACGATCAGCGCCCGGTCGCTCGTGTCGAGCAAAGTCACGCCATTCCCCTGCTGCGGGTCCATCGGCATCCGCCTGCTTGCCGCGCAGCCGTCAACGAGCCCTGGCGACCGATTGCCTGATTCGCGCCGCGAGCTCGGGGTCGCTGATGGCGACCTGGCTGGCGATCTCGAGCAGATGCGGGCGCGCACGCGCCTCGCCGTAGGCTTCCAGCGCGTCCCACACCCGGTGGCCGAAGCGGCGAAGGGAGGCGGTGAAGGAGTCGCGCAGCTGCGCGGCGGCCTGGTTGCTATGGCGGGGGAAGGATTCGAATGTGATGTTCATGATGAGGGTCTCGTGCGCGTCCTGGCGCGTGGGTTTCGAGCTTGGGTTGAGGAAGTTCCGCCGCTCAGCCGAGATCTCGGCCGATGATGGCTTGCAGTTCTGCCGACAGCGCCGGCATCGTGTGTTCGTAGCGCCGGGCCATGGCGCTGACTTCGGCGATCTCGCGCTGCCGCTTGCGCTCGGCCCGGTAGGCCGACAGCCGTGCCATCAGGCCGGGTTGGCGGTTGGGGACCGACGTTTGCGGGGAGCGCGTCCACAGGCCCGCGTCCTGCACCGGCTGGAAGAAGGCCTGCAACAGCGCACCGCCGAGCACGTCGGCGACGCCCATCCGGAGGGTGGAAGCAGGAGTTTTCATTTCTATTTCCCCGTGTTGCAGCACCGTTTGTGCATGGGCCAACTGTAGGGGTTAACCCGCATATGTTTTTGCGCTGCAGCAAATCTACGGGTAAACGCGTAGTTTTAGAGAGAGCTCCCGGGAAGATGTCACGCAGACGTGGTCGCAGCGCGCGAGCAGCCGATGGTCAACCCGGCATTGCGCGCCGGCGGGCGGCAACTCCCCCGCGCCACCGGACAACGCACATCGCCAGACCGACCGGAAGCGGCGTTCTCGACCTCGGACGCCGACGGCTGCGCCGCCAGGGCGTCAGCCCACCATCCCGCCGACACGGTACGCGCGTGCGGCCGCCTGCAGCCGCGCCATGCACTCGCCTTCGCCCAGCGCCTCGAACACCGGTGCCAGCGGCAGCGGCGTGCGCCCATGCAGTACGAACACGCTGAGCACCGCGTCGAGGCTGCCGCGCGGCACGCCGAGGTCACGCGCCGCAGACTGCAGCGCCTCGTCGATATCCTCTGCCGACCAGCCACCCAACCCCGCCAGCGCCCCGGCCGCCGTATCCGCTGCCCGCAACACCACCGCCGGCGTGAGGCCACCTTGGGCCGACAACTGCGCCCAGTTCGTCGGCGCGCGGCGCCACAGGATCGGCGCCACCAGGTCGAACGCTGCCTGCCCCGGATCGGCGCGCCCGAAGGTCAGTGCCAGCAGGCGGTCGAGCTTCACTTCCTGGTCGAGGAAGTGGCGGGTGCGGCGCACGTGGGCGCCGCTGTCGGCGGCTTCGGTGGTTGCCATGGCGAGCTCCGGGTCGATGGCCGATGTTGAGGCGAGCGCGCCGCCGCCTGACTACGACATTCCGTAGTCGCGCGCGCGGCGGCGCCGCGGATGATCACGCGGGTGAAGGTCCAAGTCGATTGGAGTCCGGCCCATGATCGAGATCGAGCGGCTCGCCAAGAGATTCGTCGTTCCCCGCACCGGCGTGCGGCAATTCATGAAGCGTGGCGAAGCGGCGGCAGTGCACGCCGTGCGCGACGTGAGCTTCCAGGCGGCAGACGGCCGCATTACCGGACTGCTCGGCCCGAACGGCGCCGGCAAGAGCACCACCCTGCGCATGCTGGCGGGGCTGATCGCACCGGACGCGGGACGCATCCGCGTCGACGGCATCGATGCGATCGCGCGCTCGCGGGACGCGCTGGCCCGCATGGGCATCCTCAGCGACGCGCGCGGCGTGTATCCGCGGCTGACCGCACGCGAGAACATCGTCTACTACGGCCGCCTGCACGGCATGACGCCCGATGCCGCCCAGCACCGCGCCGAGACGCTGGGCCGGCTGTTCGAGATGACGCCGCTGCTGGACCGTCGAACCGGCGGCTTCAGCCAGGGCGAGCTGATGAAGACCGCGCTGGCGCGCGCGCTGATCCACGACCCGCCCAACATCGTGCTCGACGAGCCGACCAACGGCCTCGACGTGCTGGCCACGCGTGCCCTGCGCGAGGCGCTGCGCTTCCTGCGCACGCCCGAGGGCGGCAGCAAATGCATCGTGTTCTCGACCCACATCCTGTCGGAGGTCGAGCGCCTGTGCGACTACGTCGCGGTCGTCTCGCACGGCTGCACCGTCGCACGCGGCACGGTTGGCCAGCTGCTCGCGCGCACCGGCCGCGCCGACTTCGAAGAGGCCTTCGTCGACCTCGCCTTCGACCAACGACCCGTCACCCGGGAGATTGCCGCATGATCACCGACCTGCGCAGTGCCATCGCCGTGTTCCGCAAGGAGTGGGTCGACGCCCTGCGCGACCGCCGAACCTTGCTGATCGTGCTGGGGTCCGCGTTGTTCATGGGCCCGCTTGCGATGGTCGGCATGACGCTGATCGCCGCCGGCATGGCCGCCGATGCGACGATCAAGGAGGTCCATGTCGTCGGCGCCGACCAGGCGCCGACGCTGCAGCGCTTCATCGAACGCGAAGGCATGGTGGTGAAGGCCGTGCCGGCGACGGTGGACCCGCGCGTCGGCGGCGAGCCGCTGTCGGAGCCGGTCATCGTCGTGCAGGCCGGCTTCGAAGCGGCGCTTGCGCAGGACCAGTCGCCGCAGCTGACGCTGTTGACGGACCGCGCCAACCCGCGCATCGACCGCCAGGCCGGCGAGATCGATCGGCTGCTGAGCGGCTTCAACCGCGAACGCAGCGAGGCGTTGCTCAGCGCGCGCGGGCTGTCGCCGCAGTTGCTGGAGCCGGTGCGTCAGAGCCTGGAGGACGTAAGCAGCCAGCGGCCGCAGCGCTCGCCGCTCACCGCGCTGGTGCCCTTTTTCCTCATCATGGCGGTGCTCTACGGGGCGCTGAACGCCGCGCTCGACGCCACCGCCGGGGAGCGCGAGCGTGGCTCGCTGGAGCCGCTGCTGACCAACCCGGCACCGCGCTGGGGGCTGGTGCTCGGCAAGTGGGCGGCCGTGTCGGCGGTCGCGATGCTGGTGGCCACGCTGAGTTGCCTGAGCTTCCTGCCCGCACAGTGGGTGCTGCAGGACCGGGGCGAATCCGGCCTGCTGAGCTTCGGCGTGCAGGAGACGGTGGTGTTCCTGCTCGCGCTGTTGCCGCTGGCGGCCGCGCTCTCGGCGGTGCTGATGGCGGTGGCGATCGGCAGCAAGACCTTCAAGGAGGCCCAGGCCAGCACCACGGTGCTGATCCTCGTGATTTCGGTCGTTCCGCTGGTATCGACGCTGACGCGGGAGCCCTCCGGCGTGCACTTGTGGGCGCCGGCGCTGGCGCAGAACACGCTCATGCTGCGGGCGCTGAAGGGAGACCCGGTCGGCATCGACCAGCTCCTGCTGCCCTTCGGTGTGTGCGTGCTCGTCGCTGGCGCGTGCATCCACTTCATCGCGGGCAGATTGCAGCAGGCGGCCGTTCGCTGAGTCGCGGCGAGCAGTCATGCCGGCGAACGCCGGGATCCATCTGAAGCACGGTGCGGCGCGTGGATCCCTGCGTTCGACGCGATGTCGGTGGCGTGAAAAGACTCACTCCGCCGGCTGCGGCGCCGGCTCGGGCGGCCGGCCCTGCTGGCGGATCGCCTGCCAGATGGCCAGCGCAATCTTGCCGAACTGCCAGCGTGTCTGGCGGTAGTGCCAGTAGCGCTTGAGCTCGGGGCTCCACCACATGCTGATCGAGATGGAGGTGTCCAGGCACTTCGGCTGGTGCCACCAGTAGACGGGCAGGAACAGCACGTCGCCCGGCTCCAGCGTACAGTAGATCGGCGTCGCGTCCTCGAAGCGGGGGAACTTGCCGAAATCGGGCTTGTGGGTGTCGATCTGGCTGAAGTGCGCATACCAGTGCTTCAGCGGGTAGCGGTACAGCCGGGTCGAATCGTTCGGTCCGAACAGCAGGAACTGCTTGCGCCCGTGCAACTGCACGAACAGGTTGTGCGAGAAGTCATAGTGCAGCTTGGTCTCCGTGCCCGCGGCGCCGAACCACAGGTGCAGCTTCGGCGGCCGCTGCTCGTCGACGTACGGCGGCACGTCGAGGTCGTCCAGCAGCTGCGGAAACAGATCCTGCACCGGCGCTTCCGACAGGTAGTAGCGCTGCTCGCCCGGCGCGCCGAGGATCGCCTTGTCGATGTAGTCGCGCACCGACATGGGCGTCAGCGCGACGTTGCGCACGTCGCGAGGGAAGTGCCCCGTCGGAGACACCTCGACCGGCAGCGTCGTGTCTCCCACCTTCTCCTTCAGGTAGTCCATGTTCCACGCAGACACCGCCTTCCAGTGGCGCACCGCCCCTCTGAAGATGACAGGCTTGCGCGCCCGCACCCAGTGCGAGAAGAAGTCTTCCCTCGACGGCGGGTCGACGCGCTCGACCTGCTCGCCCTGGTACTCGATGCTCGTCATGATGAACTCCTCACTTTCTGCCTAGGGGTTGCGGAAGCGTCACTCGTGGCGCAAGGCCTCGACCGGCGCCAGGTTGGCGGCATTGCTCGCGGGGAGAATGCCGAAGGTGATGCCCACCAGTGCCGAGAAGCCGCAGGCGCCCAGCACGGCCCAGGCCGACACGGTGGGATCGGGGAAATTCGGGATCAGCGACGAAATGCCGAGCCCCATCAGGTAGCCCACGCCGATGCCGAGCAGGCCGCCCATCACCGCCAGCAGCACCGCCTCGAGCAGGAACTGCAGCAGGATGAAGCGGCGCGTCGCGCCGAGCGCTTTGGCGATTCCGATCTCGCGCGTGCGCTCGGTCACCGACACCAGCATGATGTTCATGATGCCGACGCCGCCCACCAGCAGCGAGATTCCGACGACGCTCGCCACCACCAGCGTCACGGTGGTGGACACGCTCTCGAAGGACTTTTCCAGCGCGTCGGAGCTCTCGATCTTGAAGTCGCTGCGCTGACCCGGCCGCAGCTTGCGTTGCTGGCGCAGCTGCTCGGTCACCCGCGCCTTGATCGAGTCGATCTGCGCGGGGTCGTCGACGGTGAAACCGATCCACATGTCCGGCTCGGAGGTGGTGCCGCTCAACGCCAGCGCCGTCTCGTAGGGGATGACCACGAAGTTGTCCTGGCTCATGCCGAACACCTCGCCGCGCGGCTCCATGACTCCGATGACGCGGAACCACTCGCTGCCGATCTGGATGAAGCGTCCGAGCGGGTTCTCGGGCAGCTTCAGGTCACGCCGCACCTGCTCGCCGAGAACCGCCACACGGCGTCGCGTGTGGCCATCACTGTCGCTGATGAAGCGGCCGAGCTTGGGGTAGTTCTGCTGCACGTCCTGGTAGCGGGAGGTGCTGCCGAAGACCTGGCCGGCCGAGACCTGCGTCCCGTTGCGCACCTCGATGCGTCCGCCGGCGTTGGCGAGCACCACGGGCGTGACGCTGGTGACGCCGCCCACGCGGTACTGCAGCAGCTCCAGGTCGGCGACCCGCAGCCGGTTCTGCTTGCCGCGCAGCCCATCCTCGATCGGCGTGTCGGCGCGCAAGGTCAGCGCGTTGCCGCCCAGGCCCTGGAACTCCTGCGTCACCGAGCGCGAGAGTCCCTGCAGCAGCGAGACGACGCAGATCACGGACGCGACTCCGATCACGATGCCCAGCATGGTGAGGATGCTGCGCATCGTGTGCGCACGAATGTCGTGCAGCGCGAGCCGCAGGCATTCGTTCAGCATCACCAGCCGACCCTGCAGGCCGGGGTCGTCGTCCTCCGACGGCCGGTCCGGCCGCCCGATCGCGAGTTCGGCCGCGCTCACGACGCCAGCTCCGTGGGGGCCGCCGCACGCCGCTGCGTGCGGTCGTCGACGATGCGCCCGTCGTGCAGCCGCACCACGCGGTGGCAGCGCGCCGCGATGTCGGGCTCGTGGGTGACCAGCACCACCGTCAGCCCCCCGGCATGCAGCTGCGCCAGCAGATTCATGATGTCCGACGCGGTCCGGCTGTCGAGGTTGCCGGTCGGTTCGTCGGCGAGCAGCAGCTCCGGGCGGCCGACCAGCGCGCGCGCGATCGCCACCCGCTGGCGCTGGCCGCCCGACAGCTCGTTGGGCCGGTGGTCGACGCGGTTGCCGAGGCCCACGCCCTCGAGCGCCTGCACCGCCCGCTCGCGCCGCGATGCCGGCGCGATGCCGCGGTAGACCAGCGGCTGAGCCACGTTCTCCCACGCGCTCATCCGCGGCAGCAGGTGGAAGTTCTGGAACACGAAGCCGATCTTGCGGTTGCGCACACGCGCCAGCGCGTCTTCGTCGAGGCCCGCCACCTCGTCGCCGTCGAGCTTGTATTGGCCCACGGTCGGCGTGTCCAGGCAGCCGAGGATGCTCATCAGCGTCGACTTGCCCGAGCCCGACGCCCCCGTCAGCGCGACGAACTCGTGGCGCCGCACCGTGAGGTTCACGTCGGCCAGCGCCTGCACCTCGTGTCCGCCGAGGTGGTAGGCCTTGCCGATGCCGCTGAGCCCGATCATGGCGTGGCCGGCGTGTCCGCGGCGATCGCCGCGCGCGGACGTTCGGTGCTGTCGGCGCCCGCCGACTGCACCGTGCTGCGCACCGCCTCGCCCTCGCGCAGGAAGCGCAGGGTCTTCGACGGCCCGACGATGACCTGCTCGCCGGTGCGCAGTCCGCGCCGGATCTCGATGTGGGTGTCGTCGGCCGCCCCGACCTCCACCACCCGCCGCACGGCCTTGCCGTCGGCCACCGCCAGCACGCTGGTGCGTGACGCGCCGCCCGCGTCGTCCGCCGGGTCGTAGCGCACCGCCTGCACGGCCACCGCCATGCTGTCCTCGGCGTCGGACCTGCGGGTCGAGATCTCGGCACGGCAGCTCATGCCCGGAAAGAACACCCCGTCCGGCGGCGCATTCAGCCGCACCTTCACGGCATACGTGCGTGCCTGCCCCGCGCCGGGAAGCTGCTGCGCCTGCGGGTTGCGCGGCGCCAGGGCGACCTGCTGCACGGTGCCGGAGAGCGCCTTGTCGGGAAACGCCGCCGGCACGATCTTCGCCGGCTGGCCGACCGACACCTTGGCGATGTCGGTCTCGTCGACGTTCAACTCGGCGTACATGCCGCTGGTGTCGCCGAGCGCGATCAGGCTGGAGCCGGCCATGCTGGCCAGGCTCGGCACCGCCGTCTCTCCGGCCTTGATGTAAACCGCCGTCACCTTGCCGTCGATCGGAGATCGGATCTCGGTCTTGGCCAGGCGCTCGCGCGCCTGCTTGAGCTGCGCCTCGGTCTGCTTCAGCGCCTGCCGCCCGGTGGCGAGCTCGACCTCGGCGATCTTCGCCTGCGCGACGAAGTCGTCGTACTTCAGCGCCTCGACCATGCCTGCCTTGCGCAGCTCGTCGTAGCGTCTCAGCTTCGCGGTGTGCGCCTCCAGCTCCACCTGCTGGCGGCGGATTTGCAGCTCCGACTGCCGCCGGCTGGCCTCGATCTGCGAGACCTCCGCATGCAGCACGCTGGCGTCCAGGCGCATCAGCAACTGGCCGCGCACGACCTTGTCGCCCTCCTTGACGCGCACCTCGTCGACACGGCCCACCACCTCCGACATCAGCGTGACGCCGCTGTCGTAGGCGAGCGTGCCGGAGGCGAGGATGGTCGGCATGACGGCGCGCGGCGCGGCCGCCTGGACTTCGACGTCCTTGGCCTTCTCGCCGTTCTGCACCTTCAGTACCAGCAGCGCCACCACGGCCACAGCGCCGCCGATGAAGACCCAGGCCCGACGGTTCATGGTCACAGGTCTCAGGCCACGATCGCCAGCGCCCACGCGCCGTAGATCACCACCACCGGCAGCAGCGCCATCAGCATCGCGAAGCCGAGCGAGCGTGCGCTCCAGACGCGCACGCCCTGCACCCCCAGCCACCACAGCCACGGATGCAGCACCGTCAGCGTCGACAGCAGCGTGTGCCATTCGCTGTCGCGCGGTACGTGGAACAGCAGCTCGTTCAGCGACAGCAGGTTCAATCCCTCCTGCGTCGTCTTGCCGCCTTGCTGCAGCAGCAGCGGGATCGTCATCAGCACGATCGCCAGCAGGTAGGGGAAGGTGCTCCACGCGCTCAGCGCGAGCCAGTGCCGGAACGAGCGCTGCACGTTCGAGACCCGGCCCGCGAGCCAGAAGTACGCCGCCTCCGCCACGCGCAGCAGCGGCACGAAGATCGCCGTCATGCCGACGGTCCACCACATCATCGCGCTCTGCGACAGCATCGCCTTCTGTTGCTGCTCGGGCGGCATGTCGCGCAGCGCCGGCGTGCCGCTGACCATTTCGTGCGTCAGCCACTGGTAGTCGACGACGCCGAAGTACCAGACGAAGACCGCGATCTGCGCCGCGATCGGCACCAGCAGCGGGAACCAGAACTTCGGTGCCTTGTCGAGCGCGGCGAAGGCCGCCCCCGGTTCCACCAGCATGGTCGAAGCGAGTTTCAGGTTGTTCACGTTTCACTCCTTGTTGCCGCGAGGGCCGGCGCGCCTTCGCCGAGCGCGGCGGCGTTGTTGTCGATGCCGCGCTCGAACGCATGCGGCAGGGCCAGCGTTCCGCGCGCCAGGCCGAGGATCAGCGACGGCCGGCCTGCGCGCGACAGGAAGATGCCGCCGAAGCCGCGGTTGACGCGGCGGTACTCGGGGTCCTCGAGCATCTTGCGGTGCGCCTGCTCGAGATTCCAGAACGGGATGTCCGGCCGCAGGTGGTGCACCAGGTGGTAGTTCTCCTGGTGCATGCTGAAGAACAGCGCCTCCAGCGGATGGCTGAAGCGGTTGCGTGCGCTGTGCAGCACCGACTCGGCATGGGCCGAACCGAGCATCGGATAGTGCTCGGCGATCTCGATGAAGCGGCCGATGACGACGAACGAGGTCGCGTACGGCACGATCCAGTACAGCAGGAACAGCCGCCAGGCATCGAAGGCCTGCACCAGCAGCAGCAGCGCCGCCCAGAAGGCGACGAAGCAGACCGACTCGCCGCGGCTGCGCACGAGGGCGATGGAGCGGTGCTTCGTCACGTACCAGAGGTACTCCAGCGCGTTCACCATGAAGAGCGTGGGGAACACATGCTTCCAGAAGAAGCGCCGCGGCGTCATCGGCCGGTACAGCCCCGACGACAGGTAGAGCTGGAAGTCGGGGTCGCGCTCCGGGTCCCCGAGGTACCAGTGGTGCTGGATCACGTGCGACTGCCGGTACGGTTGGAAGGCCTGGAAGATCAGGTAGCCCGACAGGTAGCTGCCGGCCATCCAGTTGATCCACTTGCTGCGCGCCGCGCGGCCGTGCGCCGCGTCGTGCAGGATCGTCGTGAGCGCGCGTTGGCGCGCACCGATCACGAACACCGCCAACGGGTAGAGCCACGCCGTGGCCTCGGCGGCGGCGACGGCGGCGGCGACGATCGCGTAGCCGGCGAACACCGCGACGATGGAATGCCAGTTGTCGCTCA
This sequence comes from Piscinibacter sp., assembly GCA_036401155.1. Lineage (GTDB taxonomy): Bacteria > Pseudomonadota > Gammaproteobacteria > Burkholderiales > Burkholderiaceae_C > Albitalea. The sequence continues at coordinate 16,057 of DASWVR010000133.1, forward strand.
CCGCAAGCCGCTGCAGCTCGGCGGTGATCTCCGGCGAGAAGCGCGCGCCCGCCAGCCGCCTCGCGCCGGCCTCGGCAGGACGCACCAATGCGGCGGCCGTCGTCACTTCAGGCTCCTCAGCGGCTTGAAGGACCAGGCGAACAGCGACACGATCATCACCATCACGCCGCTCAGCACGAACAGCATCGCGATCGAGCGGCCGTTCTCCACCGAGACCAGCACCTGCGCTAGGCTCGCCAGCGCCTGGCCCTGCGCCAGCGCGGGCTCCAGCGTGCGCTCCACCAGCAGCGCCGCGGTCAGCGTGATCGCCGCCGTGCAGGCCATCACGGTGGTCTCCTGCACGACCTGGATGCTGCCGCGCCGCCCCTCCGGCACGTTGCTGATCCACAGCGCGAAGCGGCATCCTCCGCCGAGCACGCCGGCCGCGGCGGCCATCGCCTGCAGGATGCAGTACGCCGTCAGCGAGCTGACCATTCCCAGGCCGATCAGGCACAGCCCGAGCGCCGCGTCGGCGACCAGCACGACGACGATGCGCCGCGCCGGGTTGCCGAAGATCGCCATCAGAACGTTGCCGACCAGCGCACCGAAGGCGGCGAACGACAACACGAGCCCGAGCTCGCTCGGCGAATGGTTCGACAGCACCAGCGGGACCATCATCGTGACCGCGATCGCCATCAGCGTGGCTTGCGCCACGGTGTAGGTCAGCAGGCCGGCCATCGGGCGGGACTCGGTGAAGAACGTGAGCGAGTTGCCGAAGTTGCTCCACGAGCCGCGCAGCACCGCGCCCAGAGTCGACGCCGCTCCGGGCGCCCGTCGCGGCAGCGCCTCCAGCGCCTTCCAGATCAGGCTGGCGCCGATGAGGAAGGTGATGAGGTCGAGGATCGCCACGCCCTCCAGGCCGATCATCACGAGCAGCGCGCCGGCAAGCGTCGGCGTGACGATGCCCAGCGCCGTGGCGCTCAGGCCCATCATCCCGCTGGCGCGCGTCAGCTGGTCGTCCTTCAGCAGCGTGCCGACGGTGGACGCGGCGGCCGGCTCCAGGAAGGCGCTCGTGAGCGCACCGACGACCGCCAGCGCGTACAGGTGCACGACCTCCAGCCGATCGAACGACAGCAGCGCGATGATCACCACCGAGGTCAGCGCCGAAATGCAGTCGCAGGTGACGATGACGCGGCGCCGGTCCATGCGGTCGACGATGTTGCCGGCGATCGGCGTCGCGATCAGCTGGGCCACCAGCCCGATGACCATCAGGCCTGCGAACTCGACCACCGAGCCGGTGCGCTGGTAGACCCACACGCCGAGCGCGAAGCGCACCAGCTGGCTGCCGAAGGACGTGATGCTCTCGCCGACCCAGAGTCTCCAGAACGGAGGGCCGAGTTCGCGCAGCGACAGGATGAGGTTGCTCATGGGGTGGGTACTCCTGTGGGACGGTGGGAGGACGAAACGGACGCCGTGGAGACGTTGGGCGGCGACAGCCCGTCGCGCCACCACTGGGCCAGCACGCCGACGTGCGGCGGGTCGAGAACGGTCATGTGGTTGCCGGGGCCGCGCCAGCAGGTGGCCCGCGGCGCGAAGCGCAGCCAGCCGGCGAGCACCGCCTCGCAGCGCAGGCGATCGGCCGGCTCGTCTAGGCGGGTGTCTCGCACCAACACGAGCCGCACCGGATCGGGGTACGGAGAAGCGGGGACAAAGCATGTGCGCAGCGCGGCCGCGAAGGTGCGCACCGGACCCTGCAGCACCTCGGGCTGAGAGCGCCGCGGCATCACGCCGACGCGCACCAGTCCCTCGAGCAGCAGCTTGAGCCGCCCGGCATCGTCCAGCGGATCGAGGTCCGACAGACGAATGCACAGCGGCTTCTGGGCGGCCAGCTCCATCACCTCGATCAGCTCGCCCAGCACCTCCAGCGCGGTGTAGTCGCCGCCGAGCAGACCGTCGCCCCCGGGAACCTCGGTGTCGACCAGCGTCAGCGAGGCCACCTGCCGGCCGCGCTCGCGCAACAGGCAGGCGACCTGGAACACGACCCAGCCGCCGAAGGAATGGCCGAACAGATGCACCGGCCCGTGGGGCTGCACTTCGTCGATCGCGCGCAGGCAGGTGGCGGCCGCGGCCTCGACCGTCGTGTGCGGCACGAGCGAGCTGGCGACGCCGCGCGGCTGCAGCCCGTGCACCGGCCAGGCTTCGCCGACGGCACCGGCCCAGGCGGCGAAGTCGGTGACGCTGTTGCCCGCGCCGGGCACGACGAACATGGGGTTCGCGCCGCGCCGCCCGGTCTGGATGGTCAGCTGCGGCCGGTAGCGCATCTCGGGCAGAGCCTGGGGCGCGCGCTGCGCGTCGTCCAGTGCCTCGTCGAGCGCACGCGCCAGCGTCTGCACATGGGGCGCGGCAACGACCGTCATGTGTGTGCCGGGCACGCGCACCAAACGCAGCTGCGGCACGAAGCGTCCCCAGCCCTTCAGCGGATCGGCCGCGAGTTCGGGCGGCAGCGGTGAGGTGTCGGCGGCGGAGAACAGGTGCACGCGGATCGGCAGCGGCTGCACGGCGTAGTGCGCCTGCGCATGCTGGTGCGCTGCCAGGCGCGCCACGTGGTGGCGCACCTGCGCAGCGCCTTGCTGCTGCAGGTACGCGGGCAGGATCCGCGCGTCGCGGCAACGCTGCAGCAGTTCGTCATACGCGAGTTCGTCGGCCACCTGCCTCAACGCGGCCAGCGCCTCGTGCTGGGCCGCACCGAAGCCGGAGACGTCGTCCCCGCAGCGCGCGAGCAGGTCGCTTTGCGGCGTGCCGGCTCGGCGTGCGTTGCCGAAGCGCTCGAGCGTCGGGCAGAAGCTGTCGATGAGCCCGAGGAACTCGACCTCCTCGTCCTGCCCGATCAGCTGCGCCGCCATCTCGTAGGCCAGCGTGCCGCCGAACGACCACCCGGCCAGCCGGTACGGCCCGTGCGGCTGCACCTGCTGCAGCAGCCGCACGAAACGCGCGGCCATCGCCTCGATCGTGCGCGGCGGCGGCTCGCCGTCGGGCACGCCGGGCAGGCCGTAGACCGGGATGTCGGCGTCGAGGTCGCGCAGCAGCGACTGGCCGTATGCGACGAAACCGTGGATCTCGTGCAGCAGGAACAGCGGGCGCTTCGTTCCGCCTGCGCGCAGCGTCACCACGCCCGGCGTCGCCGGCGGTCGATGCATCGCGGCGGTCAGCGCTGCGACCGTGGTTCGCTCCAGCCGGTAGAAGTCGTTGAGGGTGATGTCCATGCCGATCTCGTTCATCCGGTTGACGACACGCAGCGTCATCAGCGAATGCCCGCCGAGTTCGAAGAAGTTGTCGTGGCGGCCCACACGCTCGACGTGCAGCACCTCGGCCCACAGCTGGGCCAGCGCGGTCTCGATCTCGCCTTCGGGCGGCTCGTAGCCGCGCTGCGCGAAGGCGCTGCCTTCGGGCGCGGGCAGCGCCTTGCGGTCGACCTTGCCGTTGGGCGTG
>DASWVR010000134.1:0-4710 GCA_036401155.1 Piscinibacter sp.
TCAGGCCAAACCCCCTCAGCGGAAGTTGGACGTATTGCACCAGACGCACTTGCGGGTTGCAAAGAAATGAGGCGAGAAGCAGGCCTTTATGTTGTCTGGGCACAACGAGCGCGCGAAAGCGCTGCCGCGGCGGTTACACCCTCGATGCCGATCCATGGAACAGATCACGCCCGGCGCTTGCGCTATCCTCATCCACCCTGCTTCTGCGACTCTTGGTTCAATGTTCGATCAGTTGCTCATCGCCGCCGACAACGCATTGCGGACGCTGGCGGGCGCCGGCCACGCGTCGAAACCGAATCCGGCGCGCGCCGTCCCCGAAGGCAGCGAAGCGCTTGGCGAGGCCGAACGCCGTCACGCCAGCGGCCTGATGCGAGTCAATCACGTCGGCGAGATCTGCGCCCAGGCGCTGTACCAGGCGCAGGCGCTGAGCACGCGCGACCCGGCGCTGCGCCGTCATTTCGAGAGCGCGGCGCGCGAAGAGACCGACCACCTGCTGTGGACGCAGGAGCGCCTGCGCGAGCTCGGTGCGTCGCCCAGCGTGCTCAATCCGCTGTGGTATGCGGGCGCCTTCGGCATCGGCCTGCTGGCCGGCCGCGTCAGCGATGCGGTCAGCCTGGGATTCGTCGTCGAAACGGAGCGTCAGGTCGAGCGCCATCTCGACAGCCACCTCAGCACCTTGCCGCCCACCGACCTGCGTTCGCAGGCCATCGTGCGGCAGATGAAGGACGATGAAGCACGCCACGCGGTCAGCGCCGAACAGGCGGGCGCGGCGCCGCTGCCGGCGCCCGTGCGCTGGACGATGCGCGCGGCGGCGAAGGTCATGACGACCACCGCCTACTACGTCTGACACCCCGCTCCCGAGGGGACGCTTTCAGTCCGCCGCCACCTCGAACGAGGTCGTGATCTGCGCCGTTTTCGCCAGCATGATGCTCGCCGAGCAGTATTTTTCGTGCGACAACTGCACCGCCCGCGCCACCGCGGCGTCGGCGAGCGACTTGCCGGTGACGGTGAAATGCATGTGGATGCGCGTGAAAACCTTGGGATCGCTGCTCGCGCGCTCGGACGTCACCTTCACCTGGCAGCCTGTGACATCGTGCCGCCCGCGCTTGAGGATCAGCACCACGTCGTAGGCGGTGCAGCCGGCCGTGCCCGCGAGCACCGTCTCCATGGGTCGCGGCGCCAGGTTGCGCCCCCCGCCGTCGGGTGCGCCGTCCATCATCAGCACATGGCCACTGCCGGTTTCGGCGACAAATCCCATTCCCGAGGCGGGAAGCCAATTGACGGTGCATTCCATGGTCAGATCCTGTGCAGATTGCACGAAAGACGGGCGCATTTTGAGCGGCTGCGGATTGTGGCTGCGCTCAACGTGCAAATTCGAGTCATTCGCCTAAGTGAAAACCGACAAGAATATTGCAGCGCAACAAAGGAGCGACTACACTGATTCACATTGGTACTGCGGGCGTGTTCAAGAAGCTTGTTTCAGTACCGACCGATTGTCTCCTCCACCTCCTCCATTGGTGGATTCAGCCCAGGGCAGCAATGCCTTGGGCTTTTTTCTTGCGGCACGCTGCGCGCGCAGGCTGGCGTGACCCTGACGGTATGATCCAGCGCGCGAAAAAGTGACCCAGGAGATCAACCCGATGGCCGGCCCCGCAGGTGGCGCCCACAAGAGCCCCGACGCCGGCAAGCCGGCCAAGCCGCTGCCGATTTCCGCGTACTTGCAGAAAATCCTCACGGCCCGGGTCTACGACGTCGCACTCGAAACGCCGCTCGAACCGGCCCGCAGCCTGTCCAAGCGCCTGTCGAACCAGGTGCTGCTCAAGCGCGAAGACAGCCAGCCGGTGTTCAGCTTCAAGCTGCGCGGCGCCTACAACAAGATGGCTCACCTGTCGCCCGAGCAGCTCGCGCGCGGCGTGATCTGCGCCTCGGCGGGCAACCACGCGCAGGGTGTGGCGCTGGCCGCCAAGCGGCTGGGCTGCAAGGCGATGATCGTGATGCCCGTGACCACGCCGCGCCTCAAGGTCGACGCGGTGCGCTCGCTCGGCGGCGAGGTCGTCCTGCATGGCGACAGCTACTCCGACGCCTACCAGCACGCGATCGAACTCGAGCGCGAGCACGGCCTGACCTTCGTGCACCCGTTCGACGACCCGGACGTGATCGCCGGCCAGGGCACGATCGCGATGGAGATCCTGCGCCAGCACCAGGGGCCGATCGATGCGGTGTTCGTCGCGATCGGCGGCGGCGGACTGATCTCCGGCGTGGCCGCCTACATCAAGGCCGTGCGGCCGGAGATCAAGGTCATCGGCGTGCAAACCACCGACTCCGACGCGATGGTGCGCTCGGTGAAGGCCGGCAGGCGCGTGCAGCTCAGCGACGTGGGCCTGTTTTCCGACGGCACGGCGGTCAAGATGGTCGGCGAGGAGACCTTCCGCCTGACGCGCGAGCTGGTCGACGACTTCGTCGTCGTCGACACCGACGCGGTGTGCGCCGCCATCAAGGACGTGTTCCAGGACACGCGCAGCATCCTCGAGCCGGCCGGCGCCCTGGGCGTCGCGGCGGTCAAGCAGTACGTCGAGCGGAACAAGGTCAAGGGGCAGACCTTCGTCGCGATCACCTGCGGCGCCAACATGAACTTCGACCGCCTGCGCTTCGTGGCCGAACGGGCCGAGGTCGGCGAGGAACGCGAGGCCCTGTTCGCGGTGACGATCCCCGAGGAGCGCGGCAGCTTCAAGCGCTTCTGCGAACTGATCGGCCCGCGTTCGGTCACCGAGTTCAACTACCGCATCTCGGACGCCGCGCAGGCGCACGTATTCGTCGGCATCGCGACCTCCAACCGCGGCGAGTCGGACAAGATCGCGCGCAACTTCGAGCGCCACGGCTTCGCCACCATCGACCTCACGCACGACGAGCTCGCCAAGCAGCATGTGCGCCACATGGTGGGCGGTCGCAGCGAACTGGCGCACGACGAACGCTTGTATCGCTTCATCTTCCCGGAGCGGCCCGGCGCGCTGATGCGCTTTCTCTCGAGCATGCATCCGGGATGGAACATCAGCCTGTTCCACTACCGCAACCAGGGCGCCGACTACGGGCGCATCCTCGTCGGCATTCAGGTGCCCAAGGCCGACAAGAAGGCGTTTCGCGAGTTCCTCGAATCGCTCGCCTACCCTTGCGAGGACGAGACGGACAACGCGGTCTATCGACTGTTCCTCCGCTGAGCCGCTGCCGGCACCCCGCGGGGCGCGCCACGGTGCCGCGTTTGCATCGGGCCCCGAGCCGGCCCCACAATCGCGCTCCGAATGCAAGTGCCGCCACGGCGCGCGCCCCGAGAACAAACACACCGGCCCCATGTCAGTCAACCGTTCGCTGATCGCTCCCACCACCAACCCGACGCTCGAGCAGGCGTTGCGGGACAAACTCAAGCGCCGCAGCGAAACCACCGGTGAACTGGGCGAACTCGAGCCCCTGGCGATTCGGCTCGGCCTGATCCAGAACACGCTGAAACCGCGCTTTCGCGCACCGCAGCTGGCGATGTTCGCGGCCGACCATGGCCTGGCGGTCGACGGCATCGGCGCGCCGGGGCGGCTGTCCACCGCCCGGCTGGTGCACAGCCTGCTGACCTCGCAGCTTCCGGTGTCGGTGTTCGCACGCATCCAGGGACTGGAGCTGTCGGTGGTCGACTGCGGCGTCGCCGAAGCCGTGACGCCGCATGCGCGGCTGCTGGCGCGCAAGATCGCCCACGGCACGCGCAACGCACGCGTGACCTCGGCGATGTCGCTCGAGCAGGCGCACGCGGCGATTCGCGCCGGCATGGAAATCGGCGACGCGCTGCCCGGCAACGTGGTGGCATGCGCCGGTGTCGGCGTGGGCTCCAACGAAAGCTCCGGGCTGGTGCTTTCGCGCCTCACCGGCGCCAACGTGCGCGACCTTGTGTACGCCGGCCCGACGATGAAGGAGGACGATCTGGCCCACTTGCAGGTCGTGCTGTACGGCGCGCAGGGCCGCCACAAGGACGTGACCGACCCGGTCGAAGCGCTTGCCGCCTTCGGCGGCTTCGAGATCGCCGTGATGGTGGGCGTGATGCTGGTGGCCGGCAGCAAGCGCCACCTGATCATCGCCGACGGCATGCCCGCCTGCGCCGCGCTGATGGTGGCCTCGCGCATCGCGCCCGCGGTGACCGACTACTGCGTCTATTGCCGCAGCCACAGCCACCAGGGGCTCGATGTCGCGCTGTCGCTGTTTCACACGACCGCGATGCTCGAACTCGGCCTGGAAAGCATCGACGGCACCGGCGCCACGCTGGCCTGGCCGCTGGTGCGCAGCGCCGCCGCGCTGTTGACGGAAGTGGCCGAAGGCGAGGACCCGGGCCCGACGCACCCGATCGGCATCGCGGGCACGCCGAACGAACCCTGACCCTCGCGCCGGCCCGCCGCCGCGAGCGGCGGGGCGTGAGACGCTCTTACTCGGTCGCCGAACGCATGTCGCGCGGCGTCCTGCCGATGGCGCGCTGGGGCGGGCGCACCGCACCGCCGGCATCGGGCATCTCTTCCTGTTCTTCGAGCGACTGCGGCTGCACCATCGGCGCCACGGGTGACACGGGCGCCACCGGGGTGGCCGGCCGAGCGATCGGCGGCGGCGGCGCGTCACCCGCGCCCCCGAAGGTGGGCAGCGGCGGCAGGTTGCCGGTGGTCGGTGGCGGCAGCGTCGGCAGCT